>JBDTQM010000005.1:0-54948 GCA_039932175.1 Specibacter sp. | reverse complement strand
TGCCCTACATCCCGGGTTGACGCCAGCACCAAACCCTTAACTTCACGGCATTGGGCCTAGCCTTCCGTCTTCGGCAGGCGGCGCCATGGCTACAGGCGGGTCAGCGTGCCGCAGCGCTCAACTCGGAGCCCTTTGGCGGTAGTCGGAATCTCCACGATGGTGTTTGCCGGCCCGAAATAGGCGTCAGTGAATTCCTCGATCGACCCTCCGAAGCCGTTTACAGTTCCCCAGAAACATGAGTCTCCCCCGCCGGAGGCGTAGTAGGTGCCGGGCAGAATGTCGACACCGACGCGGTAGGTTCCGTCTGCCGTGACCTTGGACGCCCGGGCACCTGTTGCGGGAACCGTGGTCCAGACACCGCACCCCTGCGTGGAAAAGCCTACGTCGCCGGCAGAGATCTGCACATAGGTGCGGGCCGAGCCATAGTAGTTCGCCTTGATATCGGAGAGCCGTCCCGAGAAACTGCTCAGGCGCTCCCAGTAGCACCCCTGCCCGCCCCCAGTGGCCTTGTAGAGTCCGGGCTTAAGTCCCGCGCCAACACTGTAGGTGCCATCGCGGCCGATCACGGTGACCGGCGGCATTGTCACAGTGACGGCAGGACTTGCAGCAACCTTTGAGTCATAGAACCGCTTGTAGATTCCCACACGCACAGTGATCGACTTGCCGTTGTCCGCGGCGGCCAACTTGTACACTCGGTTCCTGGCCCCGGCAATGGCTGCGCCATTGCGGTACCACTGGAAGTTCACCGATGTTGGTGCCGGCGAGAAGCTGCCGTTGCTGGCGGTCAGGGCCGAACCGGCCTTCAAGGTGCCGGTAATTCTCGGTGTCGAGACCGTCGCCATGGTGGCGTTGCGGACCAGGGTGGGAACTGTTGAGGTGGACCGCGCCGTGAAGCCGTCCCTGCGCAGCGTGAGCTTGACAGAGATTTTCGCCCCGATGTAGGTGGTGTTTAGCTTCAGCGATGACCCAGTCGCCCCCTTAATGGCCACGCCATTGCGGTACCACTGGTATGCGGTGGACGACGGTGCCGGGGACCAGGCTTGCGAAATCCGCAGGGTCTGGCCAAACCTGTAGACGCCGGTGACAGTGACGGACTTTGTGGGGGTAAAGATTCCGGCGGAAATGGTCCGCGCAGCGGAGAACTTCTCGGCGGTCACAAACCCGGCCTTGGTGGCCCTGACACGTACCTTGAGCAATTTTCCGTTGTCCGCAGCGGCGGTTGTGTAGCTGTGTGCCGTGGCACCGGCAATCGCGGCCGTGCCCCGGTACCACTGGTACGTCAAAACCGCCCCGGTGGGCGCCCAGTTGCCGGCGTTTGCTGTTTGGATCTGGCCAACCCGCGCCGTTCCCGCAAGGGTGGGAACCGGGGCTGCTGTAAAGGTGCCCTGGGCCACTTTAACCTGATTCGACACCAGCACCAGCGGCTCGTAGCCCGACAGCGACAGCGTGGCCTTGGCCGACAGCAGCTGGCCGGAGTCTGCCGCAGCGGCGGCGTAGCTGCGTGTTGTGGCGCCGGAAATTGCCGACGATCCGCGGTACCACTGGTAACTGGTCAGCGCCTTCATGCCGAACGGGCCCTGCCAGAGAGGCTCCGGAACGGAGACGGCCTGCCCAACCTTGGGCGTACCGCCCACCAAGCCGGTCCAGGCAACGTTTCCGAATGTGCCGGAACCAACCATGACATCGGCGGCGGCGGCATCAATGCCGGGACCATCCTGGTCCACGGACGCCACAACGCTCAGGTGGATCGTTGCGCCCGCCAGGCTGTTGTCCAGCTGAAGGGTGGACGGCGTGCCCACGGGCAACGATTCAGAAAGCACGGTTTCACCATTGGCGTCCCATGAATAGCGGAGCCAAGCGGCGCCGTCCCACTCCCCGCCCGTCGAAGTGAGTGTGCCACCCACCACCGGGTCACCCATAATCACGGGCACAGCGATTCCGGCAAGATCGGCAACAGCGGCTGCAGGGGCACTGACTGAGACTGAAGCTGATGGCGTCGGACTCGTTTCCGGCTGGTCTGCATAGGCAGCCGGGCCGGCCAACAGGCCGGCAATCAGAACGGCAACGCCGGTTGCGGCACAGACTGCCGTCATTCGAGGCCGCACACGGTGTGCGCGGCCCTCTGTGGTTGTTGTCAAGTTGTCCCCCTGGTACCGGATCGGCGAATCCGATCGAGACAATACTAAGGGTTGGCGGTGACATTGATCATGCTGTTACATTCGGGGCTTCGCCAGGCCCAACCACCGCCAGCTCCAACCACCATGCGGCTAGTCCAGGAGCAGTGCCGGTTCCTCCATGATGGCCGCAACATCTGCCATGAAGCGGGCCGAAAGGTCGCCGTCAACCACTCGGTGGTCGAAGGAGCCGCCCAGGGTGGTGATCCAGCGCGGAATGACTTCCCCGTCCAGCACCCACGGCTTTTGCTTGATGGTGCCAAATGCCACAATGGCCACTTCGCCCGGGTTGATGATGGGCGTGCCCGTGTCAATGCCCAGGGCGCCAATGTTGGTGACGGTCAGCGATCCGCCCTGCATGTCCGCTGGCTGCGTCTTGCCGGCCCGGGCGGTGGTCGCCAGCGAGTTCAACGCGATGGCCAGTTCCTTCAGTGACAGGTTTTGTGCGTCCTTGATGTTCGGCACCATGAGCCCGCGCGGGGTTGCGGCGGCAATGCCAAGGTTCATGAAGTGCTTGATGATGATCTCATCGCCGGTCCAGGTGGCGTTCACCGACGGGTTGCGTGCGGCAGCCCAGATGACGGCCTTGGCCAGGATCAGCAGCGGCGAAACCTTAATGCCCTCAAAGTCGCGTGAAACCTTCAGGCGCTTGACGAACTCCATGGTGCGCGAGGCGTCGACGTCCACAAAAATGCTCACATGAGGGGCCGAGAACGCGCTTTCCACCATGGCCTTGGCCGTCGCCTTGCGCACACCCCTGACCTTTATGCGCTCGATGCGCGGATCATCCGCCAGGCCCGTGCCGGTGGCAGGTGCCCAGAACGTGCCGGCCCCGTCCTGCTCGGCCGTGCGCTGGTCCTGGTAGCTGAGCAGGTCCTTCTTGGTGACCTCCCCGCGCAGGCCTGTGGGCGATACTTCAGCCAGGTCGATGCCCAGATCCTTCGCCGCCTTACGCACGGGCGGCTTGGCCAGCACGCGGTTGGGCCGTGCCGCCACGGGCATGGGAATGCTCGACGCCGGAGCCGGGGCAGCTGCCCTCGCTGTGGCAGGCGCGGGGGCTGCCGGTGCGGGGGCGGGGGCGGCCGGTGCCACGGCGGAAGCCGAGCCAATCCGGGGGCGGCGCTTGACGGCGTCGGCCTTGGGGCCGGAACCCACCAGCGGCTTCATGACCTCGGCCTCAGCGGCGGGCGCCGGGGCAGCGTGGGCCGCTGCCGCCGGTGCCGACACCTCGGAACCGATGGCGATGATGGGTGTGCCCACGTCCACCGTGTCACCCTCGGCCACCATCAGCTGGGCCACCATCCCGGCGTAGGGGGACGGCAGCTCCACAATGGACTTGGCCGTTTCAATCTCCACAATCACATCGTTGACGGCAACAATGTCGCCGAGCTTGACCTTCCACGAGACGATTTCGGCCTCGGTGAGGCCTTCACCGACGTCGGGCAGATTGAATAAGAACAGGTTCGACATGGTGGGCCTTCCTAGTATGCGAAGGCGCGGTCCAACGCCTCCAGCATGCGGTCGATGTCCGGCAGGTAGTGCTCTTCAACGCGCGCCACGGGGTAGGGCATGTGGAAGCCGCCCACCCGAATGGCCGGGGATTCCATCGAGTAGAAGCAGCGTTCGCTGATGCGGGAGGCAATTTCGCCGCCAATGCCGCCAAAAGTGGGGGCCTCGTGGGCAACAACCAACCGTCCGGTCTTGTTGACCGAGGCCTCCACCGTGTCAAAGTCAATGGGGGAAATGGAGCGCAGGTCGATGACCTCAACGCTGTGCCCGTCCTCGGCAGCTGCATTCGCGGCGGCCAGGGCCACGGGAACCAGCGGGCCGTACACCACCAGCGTGGCGTCAGTGCCTGCACGCACCACATGGGCCTTGAAGGGGTCGCCCGGGGCGTTCTCGGTGTCCACCTCGCCCTTGAGCCAGTAGCGGCGCTTGGGTTCAAACACAATCACGGGGTCCTTGCACTCCACGGCCTGCTGGATCATCCAGTAGGCGTCGTTGGCGTTGGACGGGGTGATGATGCGCAGGCCCGCCGTGTGGGCAAACAATGCCTCGGGCGATTCCGAATGGTGCTCGATGGAACCGATGCCGCCGCCATAGGGAATCCTGATGACAACGGGGGCGCTGAGCTGGCCGTCGGAACGTGTGTGGATTTTGGCCAGCTGCGTGGTGATCTGGTTGAACGCCGGGAACACAAAACCGTCAAACTGGATTTCGCAGATGGGCTTGTGCCCGCGCAATGCCATGCCGATGGCGGTTCCCACAATGCCGGATTCGGCCAGCGGCGTGTCCATGACCCGGTGCCCGCCGAATTCCTTCTTCAGGCCCTCGGTTACACGGTAAACGCCGCCCAGCGAACCAATGTCCTCACCCATGAGGAAACTCTTGGGGTCGTTGGCCAGCGTGGCGCGCAGGCCCTCATTGATGGCCTTGGCAATAGTCATTGTGCTCATGCTGCACCGCCCTGCGTTCCAGAAATCTGTGTGCCGGCATCGCCAAAGGATGCCTCATAATTTTCAAACCACGCCAATTCCTCGGCCACCAAGGGGTGCGCCTGGGCGTAGACAGTGGCAAACTTTTGGCGGATGTCAGCGCCGCCCAAGGCCAGCGTGGCCTTGCGGACATGCGCAGCCAGCTCGTCGCCGTCGTTCTTCAGGCCTTCAAAGAACGCGTCGTCGGCCAGGCCCTCGGCACGCAGGTACGTCTCCAAGCGGGCCAGCGGATCCTTGGCCTTCCACAGTTCCTCTTCGGCCAGCAGGCGGTACTTGGTGGGGTCATCTGCCGTGGTGTGGGCGCCCACCCGGTAGGTGGAGGCCTCGATCAGGACCGGGCCGTGGCCGTTGCGGGCATGGTCCAGGGCCCACTGGGTGGCGGCGTGGACGGCCAGGACGTCGTTGCCGTCCACCCGGATCCCGGGAATCCCGTACCCGCCGGCGCGGTTGACCAGGGGAATCTTGGACTGGACCTCGAAGGGAACCGAGATGGCCCAATTGTTGTTCTGGCAGAAGAAGACCACGGGGGCGTTGTAGGAGGCGGCGAAAACCATTGACTCATGCACGTCGCCCTCGCTGCTGGCACCGTCACCAAAGTAAGCAACGACGGCGGCAGCTTCAGTGGCGGGGTCGGCCGCCAGATCGCGCTGGATGCCCATGGCGTAGCCAACAGCGTGCAGGGTCTGGGCGGCCAGGACCAGCGTGTACAGGTGGAAGTTGGTCGCGCGGGGATCCCAGCCACCGTTGGAGATGCCGCGGAACAGCTTGAGCAGATCAGCCAAGTCCAGGCCGCGGGTGAGTGCAACGCCGTGCTCGCGGTATGTGGGGAAGGCGTAGTCGGCCTTGTTCATGGCCCGGCCGGAACCAATTTGGGCAGCTTCCTGCCCCACCATGGGCACCCACAACGCCAGTTCACCCTGGCGCTGCAGGGCTGTGGCTTCGGTGTCAAAGCGTCGCACAAGTGCCATGTCAGCATAGAAGCCGCGCAGGGTTTCCTGGCTCAGCCCCAAGATGTAGGGGCTGAAGGTGCTGTCCTGGTGGAGTGTTCCGTGCTCGTCAAGAAGCTGGAGCGCCTCATGCGGGCCCACTTCATTGCTCCGCAAAACACCTGCGGAATCTCCTGCTTGCTGGGCGGCGCCCATGCTGTCTCCTCGTCTGCCGAACCTCAGGGGCACAATGCTCCCTGTCTCGACTCGTTGGGGTTGATATATGCCTCTTCGGGAATGCATTCCGTCGTGCGCATATATATACGTTTTCGATTTACAACTGTATCGGTACAGGCTGGCAAATGGTGCCTTTGTTAACCGCTAGGAACCCCGTGGCTCTTTTGTATAGGCCGCACAGATTTCCAGGAAACGGGTGTTGGCCTCCGCCTCCCCAATGCTGACCCGAACCCCCTCATCGCCGAAAGCCCGCACGGACAGCGCATGGCTTTGCGCCAACGCCGCAAAACCTTGGGTATTGGCCCCCAACGCGAGCCACACGAAGTTTCCTTGGGCATCTGGAATGTCCCAGCCCAGGGCGTGAAGCCCGGCAACCACGCGTGAACGCTCGTCCACCAGACTTTGTACTCTTTCTACAACTTGGCCGTAGTGCTCCAGGGATGCAACGGCTGCCTGCTCGGCAATGCCGGACACGGCGAACGGCGTGGCCGCAGCCCTCAAGTACTGGGTGATCTCCGGCCGTGACACCGAATAGCCAACACGCAGTCCGGCCAGCCCATGCGCCTTGGAGAACGTTCGCAGCACCACCACGTTGGGGTGGTTCCGGTAAATCGCCACCCCGTCAACGGCGTCGTCGGCGCGCACAAACTCTTGATACGCCTCATCGACCACCACCACCACATGGCTGGGGATCTGGCGGATAAAGTCTTCCGTCTCCTGCGAGCGCAGCACAGTTCCGGTGGGGTTGTTGGGGGTGCACAGCAGCACCACCTTGGTGTGTTCGGTGACGGCAGCGGCCATGGCGGGCAGGTCGTGGCTGCCATTGGCGAGAACAGGAACCTGGACGCTCTTGGCCCCTGCCAGGCCCACGCAGATCGGGTAGGCCTCGAAGGACCGCCAGGCGTACACAACCTCGTCGGGTGTGCCGTCGTCGTTCTGGCCGGCAAAGGCCGCGAGAATCTGGTTCAGCGCGCCCAGGCTGCCGCCACCTGTGACAATGTCATCGGCGGGGACGCCCAGGAAGGTGCCCAAAGCGTTGCGCAGCAGCGTGCTGCTGGGATCCGGGTAGCGGTGGACGTCAACACTGTTGCGCAGCACTTCCAAAACGGCAGGGACCGGACCCAGCGGGTTCTCGTTGGAGGACAGCTTGAAACTCTCCAGCCCTGTCACGCCTTCCGGCGGTTTCCCTGCGGCGTATTTAGGCAGGCGTCCCACCACGGGGCGGGGCTGGACGCCGTGGGTGTGGGTGCTGTTTGTCTCTGTCATGGCTCAAGCCTAGTCTGAGAGTCCGGCGTCCCTGCGGTTGCACAGGGACCTGTGAAACCATGGAGTCATGAGAAGCTTCGTAATTCAAGTAGGTATAAATGCCGTTGCGCTCTGGATTGCCAGTTGGATTCTGCCCGGCATGAACATTGCAGGCAGCCCGGCCGCGGGAACCAACGCCACCCTCAGCACCATCTTGGCGTATTTGTTTATTGGCCTGATTTTTGGCTTGGTCAATGCGCTGGTCAAGCCCATTGTGAAGCTGCTGTCCCTGCCCGTGACCATCCTGACCCTGGGGCTGTTCACCATTGTGATCAACGCGGCAATGCTGTGGCTGACTTCATGGTTGAGCAGTTACACGCCCGTGCAGTTCACCATTGACGAATTCTTCTGGACAGCCATTCTGGCAGCCTTGATCATCAGCTTTGTCTCCATGCTTGCCGGAGGCCTGACCCGGTCCGCGGACCGGGTCTGAGCCGGTTTCAGCGATCCCACAGGGGCACTGGCCTGCTTGCGGGCCGGTCTTCTCAGCGTGAGCCTTGTGAGTAGTCGGTTCCCTTCCTGGGCGGGACGGCCCTGCCGGGCCGGGTTCCCTTCGGTGCCGGGTTGTTGACGTCACGGCCCTGGTAAACACTCTTCATGCCCTGAACGGTTGCCCCGGCCCCGATTCCCACCCCCAGGAAGATGCCCAGCCTTTCCCGCAGGTCCAGGACAGCGGGGTCGCTGCTTGAATCCAGCGCAGCAGCATCCTGAAGATAGTTCGTGACTGAATGCGCCTGGGCAATCACTTCTCCCGGGTCCTGACCGTCGATGCCACCTGGCCGGTGGGATGTCACGGTGACCCAGTTCGCTGCAGCCGGCGGCGCACCGAAGTCTGCTGCGGTGACAATGTCATGCTCATTTTGCAGGTCAAGCACGGCAATGCCGGATTGCACATTTTGGTTCCTGGCCGGGGCCCCGGCAATGACCACCATCTTGACGTTGACGTCTGCCAGAAATGCCGGGCTTGCGGCTGCAGCCGCCGCTTGGATGCCGCCGCCGCTGTGCCCCGTGATCAGAACTTCCTGCGCAGGAAGCGCACCGGCTTCCTTCAGGGCCGCCCGAACGAGTTCCTGGACCATAATTTGTTCCTGCTCGAACTGCCCATGCGCTGCCGCCGTGAGGGCCTCCAGGTTGCCCTCCATGTCAAAGGGATTGCTGCTGTCCACGGTTGACCAGTCTTCGGTGCCGGGCAGGTGGACCACCCACGCAACGGTTCCGTCGGGGCGGAGAATCTGCACCACTGCAATGGAGCCGGGCGGGTATCCGTAGGCGTCGCTGCTGCCAGCGAGCATGCCGTGGATGCTCGCCTCCATTTCCTGCGGCTGTCCAACAGTTGGGTGTGGCGGGTTGCGGCCCGGTGGCACAAACGCCGCACCCGGGTTCCATTCCTGTGCCGGCACGCGGCGAATCTCCAAGTGCCCGGGGGTTGCCAGGCCCGTTGAGTCAAAGGATTTCCGCACCGCAAACGCCGGCGCCACTCCAGGGTTCCGGCCACTCTGGCGGCGGAGCTGGGCAACCAAATAGAGCATTGCGAAGCCGGGGCCCAGCAAACCCGCAGAATATGCCGGACCGTCATTCAAGAATTTCTCGGTGGAATCGCGCATGCCCCCTTCCTTGGCTTGTTCCAACTGCCCCGCAGCGTCCAAGGCAATTTTCCATGGCATGAGCGGTCCCAGCGACCACGTGCCCAGGCCGTCCCGAAGCGCAGCAATCCTGCTGAACTGGGCCCCCAGGGCGGCGTTGCGAGCCTCGGTGGCTGCATAGTTTGCCCCCGCCGCAGTGGCTTTTGAGGCGAGCTCGGCCGTGTCTGCCTGTGCGCGGCGGAAGGTCCACAGCGCAGCACGCATGGCGTCCAACGCTGCGCAGGGGTACGGTGCCGTGCCGGCTGCGGCCTGACACAACCACAACCACTCCCCTTCCAGGCGGTCAGCCAAGGGCTCCATGAGTTGGGCCAGGCGGCCAATTTTCACCCCTGCCTCTGTGATTTCCGCCAAGGAATAGCTGATGGAACCGGCACCGCCGGCAATGGAAAACGTTGTTTCCCGCCCGTCATGACCCGCCACTTCGCACTCCCTGCCCTCAGTCCGACGGCCATTTGACACCAAAACCCTGTACTTCAAAACCCTGTACTCCAAAGCCTGGCAAGCCCAAACCCGGTACACCCATGCCCGGTACACCCATCCCCAGGGCATCACCGGGATGGGACGGCTGGGACTGGAGCGCCAGGGCGTAGCTTGCGAGCACCGTCCCTGCGGCAGCAATGTCCCGCGCCACCGCCGACAAGGCAAGGTTGCGCTCGGAGAGGGAATCCCGGAAGGCAGCGGCCGCAGGAGAGCGCCAATCCATGGCGTTGAGCCGGCCAAGCTGCAGCCGCAAACGCTCCAACTCCTGGGCAATGCCCGCCAGCCGCTGGGCCGCCACGGCCACAGCATCGGCAGAGGGCCCGGCCCGCGCGGCGGCCCCGCCAAGACCGGAAATGGCGGTCATTGAATGGCGCATGGAACCTCCTGAAAGTTCTTATGCATCAACGCTAGAAAGCATTGCAACGCGGCGCTACACCCATAAACGAAATTGTGGACAGCTCCGGCGTCAGCCCCGGCTGTGGAGGAATTGGCTGTTCATGGAAGAATTGAGCCATGTCTGAATCAGCAAACGCCACAGCCCGCATCCCTTCCGGCCGCAAGTCCCTGGCCGCCTCCTCCGAGCGCATCGCCCTGGGGCCCCTCGACGGCCGCTACGCCGGCGCCGTAGCTCCGTTGGTGGACTACCTCTCCGAGGCAGCCCTGAACCGTGACCGCGTTGGCGTGGAAGTTGAGTGGTTCATCCACCTGACCGACAACGACGTACTGCCCGGCACCGAGCCGTTGACAGCGCAGCAGCAGGCCGGACTGCGCGCCATCGTGACCGAGTTTGACGCCGCCTCCGTGCAGGAACTGGCTGACATTGAAAAGGTCACAGTCCACGACGTCAAGGCCGTTGAGTACTTCATCGGCAACCGTCTGGCTGCCCTGGGCCTGGAGCGTTTGAAGCCGCTGGTTCACTTTGGTTGCACCAGCGAAGACATCAACAACCTTTCCTACGCAGTGGGCGTCAAGGGTGCCGTGGAGGACGTGTGGCTGCCGGCAGCCCGCGCACTGGTGGCCAAGATCGCCGCCATGGCCGAAGAAAACCGCGCCATCCCCATGCTGTCGCGCACCCACGGCCAGCCCGCCACACCCACCACCCTGGGCAAGGAACTGGCCGTCACCGCGCACCGTCTGACCCGCCAGCTGGACCGTGTGGCCAAGACCGAATTCCTGGGCAAGATCAACGGCGCCACAGGCACCTACGCCGCGCACTACGCTTCCGTGCCGGCCGCCGACTGGCAGGACGTTGCCAAGGGCTTTGTCGAATCACTGGGCTTGACCTGGAACCCGTTGACCACGCAGATCGAATCCCACGACTGGCAGGCCGAGCTCTACGCCGACATGGCCCGCTTCAACAGGATCCTGCACAACCTCTGCACCGACGTGTGGAGCTACATCTCCATCGGCTACTTTGCGCAGATCCCGGTTCCGGGCGCCACCGGCTCCTCCACCATGCCGCACAAGGTCAACCCGATCCGTTTCGAGAACGCCGAAGCCAACCTGGAGATCTCCAACGCCCTGCTGGACACGCTGGGTGCCACCCTGGTCACCAGCCGCTGGCAGCGCGACCTCACGGACTCCTCCAGCCAGCGCAACATTGGCGTGGCTTTCGGCCACTCCCTGCTGGCCATCAACAACGTCATGGGCGGTCTGGGCCGCCTGGACACTGCCGAGGCCGTGCTGGCCGACGACCTGGACCACAACTGGGAAGTTCTCGCCGAGGCCATCCAGATGGTCATGCGCGCCGAGGCCATTGCCGGCGTTGAAGGCATGGAAGACCCCTACGAGCGCCTCAAGGACCTGACCCGCGGCCAGCGCGTCGACGCAGCCCGCATGCAGGAGTTCGTCTCCGGCCTGGGCCTGTCGGCCGGCGCCCAGGAGCGCCTGCTGGATCTGACCCCGGGCAAGTACATCGGCATTGCCGAGTCCCTGGTGGACCACCTGCAAAAGTAGTTCCCGCATTCGAACGGGCAGTAGTTGTTGATGATTTTGCCCAGCATCAACAACTGCTGCCCGTTCGGCGCTTAAGGGGCCGCGGCGGACAGGTCACCCGCCAAGCAGCCCGGCGTATGCGCTGCCGGCCAGAGGGGCAACCGCGGCGACAGCCGCCGCCACTGAACCGCCCATGACCGCCAGCGCCCAAGCAATGCGGCAGCGGCGGGCTCCTGTGACCCTGCGGTGCAGCGCCTCAAATCCGGCCGCCAGGGCGGTCTGGTCCTGACCCGCAGGCGGATTCTCGTGCCACACCTCCGGGGCCCGGGCTGCCGCGGCAATGAGCTCCACTTCCGCCGCCTGGAGACGCTGTGGCTGGCGGGAAAGCCACCTCTTGAGCCGGCTGGCGGTCAGGATTTCCACACCGTCCGGACGCGACTTGATGTCCAGGCTGACCGGTTCAATGAGGACCAGCATCGCGGCCACATCCACAGGACGGCCCACCGCTGTGCCCAGCCGCTTGGCAGCCCGCTTGGCCTCAAACACGGAGCTGTGGATGTGCGGGGGCTTGTGGCCGCCCACCATGAAGGTGCCGCCGGAAACCCATACCTTCTGCCCCGAATGATTCTTGGTGTTGAGCGTGAACACCCCTGCCGGCCCAATGACCACATGGTCGATGTCGGAATCGGCTTTCCCTACGGGGACGGCATGGAGCACTTGGTAGCCGGGACCGAGCCCGGAGAGGATCCGGCCCACTTCAATCTCGCCCAATGCGCCCTTGTACCAAGGCTCAGTGTCCGGGGTCAGGGGGCTGATGCCAAGGAGCCTGCCCCACCATGCCCGCGGCCGCACCTGTGCCTGCTCGCGCAACAATTCGGCAATGACCGATTGTCCCGGCATCCGTCCGAGCAGGTCCTCCGGCAGTTTCCTGTCGTGATGTACTGGGCCGCCATCATTGAGTTTCATCTAATCCCCCTGTCAGGACGGAGACTGCGGGCCACACCGTTGTGGCGCACAAGTCGTGCCTGATGGTTACGACCATACGGCACAGCCCGCAGCGGCGGCGGAATATTTCACGGCACCCAATACCGCCGGTCCAACCACGCCTGGAAGTCTTCCCGGGCAACGTCGACCCGCCACCGCCACAGTTTGCACGGCTGGGTTGAACCATGCCGAACCTCAAGGCAGTCCGGCACGTCGTACGGAATGCCGCAGTCCGGGCAGCAGTCGGCCGCCCAAATGGCCTGGTTGACCACCACCGCGCCTTGCAGCAGCTGGCAGTCACTGAAAATGCCCATCCGCATGAGCCGTGTAGCCAATTGGGTGGCACGCGGTGCATTGTGCCGCTGAAACGTGGCCGCCATGGCAAAACCGGATTGGCTCAGCAGGGCCATGGTCCGCATCAGAAAGCAGACAATGCACTCGTTGTGTTGGGGCACCGTGATGGTGTCGGTCAACTGCCAAAATCGGCGCTCAATGTCCTGGTCCGGGGTCTGGGACCCATCCCCCTCGGCAGCAGTGTGGTCATCCATGATTGTCCTTTCCATGGAATCAATGTCCCAGACAAGGGAGCCGGCCAGAAGAGCCCTGGCAGCTTTTGTGGACAAGTCCCCGTCCTGAGGGGCCTCTGGGGCAATGAACGCCCCGCACGCAGCCCCGGCCCACGGCGGCAAACGGGCCCGAGTGGTGCACAACATGGTGTGTCGTCGCCAACATTTCCTGCCCTGCGCCACCGGTTCGGGAGTAAATTTACGGTTATGAGCCTTGGTGACATTACATTCCACACCCGCAAATGGGTCCGCCCCGAAGACCTCAACGCCAATGGCACCCTTTTCGGTGGCAGCCTGTTGCGTTGGATCGATGAGGAAGCGGCCATTTACGCCATTGTCCAGCTGGGCAATGGCCGGGCCGTCACCAAGTACATGTCCGAGATCAATTTTGTCTCCTCGGCCCGGCAGGGCGACTTGGTGGAGATGGGCCTGACGGCAACCGACTTTGGCCGGACGTCACTGACCATGCGCGCCGAAGTCCGCAACATGTTCACCCGGGAATCGATTCTCACGATCGAGAAGCTCGTGTTCGTGAATCTGGGCGACGACGGCAGGCCGGCACCCCACGGCTACGACTCCATCACCTACAGCCGGGACCGGGTGCCCACCAAGCACTTGGGGCATTTCGAACCCCAGGACTGAGCCGGCGGCCCACCCCCGGTTCACCCGCACGTCAGCCCCGACCTGGCCGCTGGAACTTTTCGATCCGCGCCAGGGCCTCGCGGACGGCGTCGAACCCGGCGGCAAAGCTCAAACGCACCGTATCAGTGCCTCCAACCCCGTCAAAGTCTGAGCCCGGCACCAACGCCACGCCTTCGCCCTCCAACAGGGCTGCACAATAGTGTCCCGAATCGGCAAAGCCCGCCATCGCGGGCCCCAGCTTGGCATAGAAGTAAAAAGCGCCGTCGGCCGGGGCGCCATCCGTCCAGCCCAGCGCCGCCACCTTGGCCAGCACGTAGGCGCGGGTCCGGGAAAACTCCGCCACGGCCGCATCAGCCTCGGCATAGGACTGCTCACTGAACGCCTCCAGCGCAGCCATCTGGGCCGGTGCGGGCGGGCACAGCGCAACATTGCCGGCCAGGGCGTCAACGGCCTGGACGAGGTCATCGGGCACAATGGCCCAGCCAAGGCGCCAGCCCGTCATGCCCCAGTACTTGGAAAAACTGGAAATCACCACTCCCGTGCGATCAAGTTCCCAGGCGCACACGCCCTGCGGATCCTCAGCTCCCGGCGCCGGGTACGTGATGCCGTGGTAAATTTCGTCGCTGACCAGCCGCACTGCATTCTCCGCACACCAGCTGGTCAGGGCGGAAAACTCGGCCCGGGACACCATGGTGCCGGTGGGGTTGGCGGGCGACGCCAGCACCAGCCCCGCCAGCGGCCCGTGCGCGGCCACGGCGGCGTTCAGAATCGCCGGGGTGGGCTGGAAGCGGGTGTCCGCTCCGGCGTCGAGCTCCACCACCTCAACGCCCAAAGCCGTGAGAATGTTTTTATAGGCCGGGTAGCCCGGGCGGGCCAGCGCCACTTTGTCGCCCGGGTTGAACGCGGCCAGGAACACCAGCATGAAGGCGCCGGAGGAGCCCGTGGTGACGGCAACGTTGCGGGCGGCAATGTCCAGGCCGTACCAACGGCTGTAGTGGCCGGCGATGGCCTGGCGCAGCGCAGCGATGCCCAGCGACGGCGTGTAGCTCAGGGGCATGGCGGAGGAGTGGAGCGCCGCCGCCCTGGCGGAAACGGCAAGCGGGGCACCGCCGCTGGGCTCGCCTGCACACAGGGAGATGACAGAACGGCCCTGCGCACGCAGCTCGGCCACTCTTTGCAGGATGTCCATGACGGCAAAGGGCTGCACGTTCGCGCGGCTGGCAACGGTGAGGGGTTTGCGCATGTGGGCTCCCGGGCAGATTCTTCGTTGCACACCAGGTGCAGGGGGTATGGTCCAAGCTCCAGCTTGTCACATGCCCCCGCGGATACCCATAGGCTTGAGGGGTGAGTGAATACGCCGACAACAGCCCCCAGGAACTGGTCCAACCCATCATTTTGCTGGTGGACCGCGAGGAACCTGCCAGCGAGCAGCACGGCATTGCCGCGGCAGCGCTGGCCTCCGCCAAGGCGTATCTGCAGGACCCGGGGAACCCCGACTGGCGGACCTGGGCCGACGGGGCCTTCGCCAAATCGGTGCGGCGTGCCGACGCCAAGATGTTCGCCAAGGTCCTCGCGGACTTCCCCGACCACGTGCTGGCAACGGTTGGCGAGGGCCGCGCCGTGGGCCTGCCGCCCATGCCTGCCGCGAACCTGCCGAAACTCCTGGCCAAGCTTCAGGTGTCGGGCACCCAGCTGCCCAAGGGTACGTCCCTGCCGGCGCAGCCGCTCAGCATTGTGATGAACGCATCCTTGGAGATGTCCACGGGCAAGGCCGCAGCCCAGGCCGCCCATGCGCTTCTCGCGTGGGTTCTGGAGAGCAAGCCGGCGGCCGTTCAGGCGTGGGCCGCCAACGGATTCCCCGTGGGCGTTGTTGAACTGCCGGCCAAGGAGTTCCGCAAGGGTGCGCGGCAGTCCGCCGGGCCCGTCATCCAGGATGCCGGGCGCACCGAGATCGAGCCCGGCTCCACCACCGCCTATGTGGCAGTGTCGCAGGACAAGCCCCGGCCCTGGTGGAAACCCGTCGTGGGTGGAAAATAGGAGCTTAACGAAAGAACGACGCCGGAACTTGGGTTCCGGCGTCGTTCCTGAAGAAACGGTGCTACTCGGCTGCTGCGAGCTGGCCGCAGGCGCCGTCAATTTCCTTGCCGCGGGTGTCGCGCAGCGTGGTAGGCACGCCGTTGTCAATGAGCGTATTGATGAATTCCGCCATGACCTCCGGCTCCGAGGAGGTCCAGATGGAGCCGGGTGTGGGGTTCAGCGGGATCGGGTTCACGTGGACCCAGCCACGGCCGCGCGCATTGAGCTTCTTGGCGAGCAGCTCGGCGCGCCAGGGGTGGTCGTTCATGTCCTTGATCAGCGCGTACTCGATGGAGACGCGGCGGCCCGTGACCTTGTAGTAGTTGTACGCGGCGTCGAGCGCCTCATCAACCTTCCACTGGGAGTTGACCGGGATCAGCTCATCGCGCAGCTCATCGTCGGGGGCGTGCAGGGACAGCGCGAACGTGATGGCGATGCCTTCCTCGGCCAGCTTGTTGATGGCCGGGACCAGGCCCACGGTGGAGACGGTGATGCCGCGGGCGGACATGCCCAAGCCTTCGGGAGCCTCGGCGGCCATCCTGTGCACGGCCTTCATGACGCGCTTGTAGTTGGCCAGCGGCTCACCCATGCCCATGAACACAATGTTGGTGACACGCTCGGCGTCGTGCCCGCCGTCGCGGCGCAGGTGGCCCAGCCCGCCCTCGGCGATGACCCGGTTGGCCTGGACAATCTGGTCCAGGATCTCAGCCGTGGACATGTTGCGGGTCAGCCCGGCCTGGCCTGTGGCGCAGAACGGGCAGTTCATGCCGCAGCCGCACTGGCTGGACACGCACAGGGTCACGCGGCCCGTGTAACGCATGAGCACGGACTCCACCAAGGAGCCGTCAAAGAGGCGCCACAAGAACTTGATGGTGTCGCCGTTGTCAGTGGTGAGGCGTTTGACCTCTGTCAGGAGCTTGGGGAACATGGTGTCCACAATTTCGGCGCGGCGGTCCTTGGGGAGGTCGCTCATGCGCTCGGGATCGGTGGTGTAGTGCTGGAAGTAGTGCACGGAGAGCTGCTTGGCGCGGAACGCGGGCAGGCCCATCTCCTTGAACTTCGCCTCACGCTCGGCCAGCGTCAGATCCGCCAGGTGCACCGGCGGCTGGGACACGCGCGGGGACTTGAACTGCAGCAGCGGGCGCCCTCCCGGGTCCTTGGCCTGCTTCCAGCCCTCGGTGGCAGGCATGACCTGGGCCGCGCGGCGGGCAGGTCGTGTCTTGGAGGCAGTCGCGGCAGGTGCGGCGACAGCAGGGCTGGGGGTGTTTTGGGGGGAAGTCATCCTTTCCATTGTCCCTCACTTGCCCGCTTCTGTCCCGTCCCCGCCGCCAAGATCACATTTTTGCCTGTTCCCACGCACGACGGCGGCACCCGCGTCTGGTTCCCACGGGCAGTTTTGCCTGGGGCCGGAAGCTGGAACGCGAATGCCGCCCGCCGCTATTGGGCGGATACTGCGGCAGGGTAGCCGGCGGCGGTGACTGCCGCCGTCACGGCGTCGGCGCGGGTGCCGCCGGTGACGCTCAGGGTTGAGGTGCCGCCGGCGACCAGGGCCACGGAGGCCGACGCAACGCCGTCGAGCCCGCCAACAAGGGTTTCAACCGTGTTGATGCAGCTCCCGCAGGTCAGGCCCTGGAGGTCAGAGCGCACGGCGCCGGCCGCCGGCCCTTCGGCGGCTTTTTTGGCGGCGCCGCAATCGCAGCTGGATTCCTGCACGGAGCCAAACTGAGGTCGGTGATCCTGGAATCTGTGGTGGAGGCGCACATGTGCGGCGTTGCTTTCAAGGCAGGTATGGGTCACGTTGTGGGTTGAAGGGCACGCAGTGGCCCCAGGCATCACGCCCGGCCGGGACAGACCGCTGTCACTGGCAACGAATCCAACATACCCCCTAGAGGTATATTCGGCAGCGTTAGAAGACAAGCCAGAGGACGGCCTCAACGATCGCGAACAGCGGTATGAACAATTGGACAAATGCCGCCCTGGCCTTCTTGGGGGAGGAAATGAGCAAAACCAGTCCCGCCAGCACCATGGAGCCGCAGCCGGCCAGGAGCAGCGCAACGCCCACGCTTTCATGCCCGGCCGTCACCAGGACAATGCCCACTGCCGTAACCACGGCCAGAAACAGGTTGTAGAAGCCCTGATTGAAGGCCATCTCCTTGGTGGCCAGGGCCTGGGCCTCGCTGAGGCCAAACGTCCTGCGCGTGGCAGGGGCCGTCCAGCGCAGCGATTCAAGGACAAAAATGTAGACATGAATCAGTGCCGCGATGGCGGCCAGGATCAGGGCTGTGGTGAGCATGGAATTTCCTTTGCGGGAGGACGGATTCTTGGCTGCATTGCGTGGTTGGGTGATCTAGCCGCGGGGAACGTTGCGGAGGTTGCTGCGCGCCATGCTGACAACCTCGCCCGCCCCCTTGTTGAGCACAATCTTGGACATGGCCGTGGCAAATCCGATGACCTGCCCGCCCTTGATCTTTGGCGGAATCGACAAGGCGTTGGGGTCGGTGAGCAGTTCCACCAGGGCAGGGCCGTCATGGGCAAAGGCGGCCCTGTACGCGTCGGCAATCCTGGCCGGGTCGCTGACCCGAACAGCATGGAACCCCAGCGCGGCGGCGACGCCGGCATAGTTGACGTCGGGAACATCCACGCCAAAATCCTGCAGCCCGTCCACGAGCATTTCGAGTTTCACCATGCCAAGGGTCGAGTTGTTGAAAACCACCACCTTGACGGGCAGCTTGTGTGTGGCGGCTGTGATCAATTCACCCAACAGCATGGACAGGCCGCCGTCGCCGGAGACTGAAATGACCTGCCGGCCCGGGTAGGCCACCTGCGCCCCGATCGCCTGGGGCAGGGCGTTGGCCATGGAGCCGTGAAGATAGGAACCAATGAGCCGGCGCGTGCCCAGCGGATTGATGTAGCGCGCCGTCCAAACGTTGCACATGCCGGTGTCCGCCGTGAAGACGGCATCCGTGGCGGCAATTTCATCCAGGACGGACGCCGCATATTCAGGATGAATGGGGATCAGCTGCTCCGCCTTGCGCGCGTAGGCGCCCACCGCTTTATTCATGAGCCGGTCATGCTTCTTCAGGATCGCGTCGAGGAACTTTGACTTCTCCTTGGCCACAACGTGGGGCAGCAGCGCCTTCAGGGTGGGCAGGACATCGCCATGGACGGCAATGTCAACGTCCGTGCGGCGGCCAAGATGCTGGGGTGCCCTGTCCACCTGGGCCGTTCGCGTACCCGGCAGGAACTGGTCATAGGGGAAGTCGGTGCCCAGCAGGATCAGCAGGTCCGCATCCTCGATGCCCTCCGCTGCGGCCCCGTAGCCCAGCAGCCCCGTCATGCCAATGTCGAAGGGGTTGTTGTATTGGATAAAGTCCTTGCCGCGCAGGCTGTGTCCGATGGGCGCCTTGATTTTTTCGGCCAGCGCCACCACCTCGTCATGGGCGCCCTGCACCCCGGCGCCGGCAAAGATGGCCACCTTCTGGGCCGCGTTGATTGCCGCCGCCAATTCCTTGACGCTTGCGGCGTCCGGCACCAGGGTGGCCGCCCGAAGTGGGCGCTGAACGGGCGACGGCGCCGAGGAAGGCAGGCTGGCAACATCGCCGGGAAGCGTCACCACGGCAACACCGCGCAACCCCACGGCGTGCTGAATGGCGTTGTAGAGCACACGCGGCGCCTGGTCCGAGGAGCTGACCAGCTCCGAACACACCGAGCATTCGTCGAAGATCCTGTCGGGATGCGTTTCCTGAAAGAAATCGCTGCCGATTTGCTTGCTGGGTATGTGGGAGGCGATGGCCAGGACGGGGGCACCGCTGCGATTGGCGTCAAAGAGGCCATTCATCAAGTGCAGATTGCCCGGCCCGCAGGATCCGGCGCAGACGGCCAGCTGCCCCGTCAGTTGCGCCTCGGCCCCTGCGGCGAACGCCGCAGCCTCCTCATGCCTGACATGGATCCAATCAATGCCGCCGTTGCTGGATCCCCCTGTTTTCCGCACCGCGTCCACCAGCGGGTTGAGGCTGTCACCAACAATTCCGTAAATGCGCCGCACCCCTGCGGCCTGAAGTTGCTCGATCAATTGGGTGGCAAGTTCCTTGGCCATGGCTGACTCTCCTGCGGTTGATGTTCCTCAAGAATGCTTTAGGCCAATATAGTCCGGCCTCCTCAAGAATTTTTTGCTCAAATGAGCCAGGCAGTTGCGCTCGTTTGATATGGTGGGATGAAGGTCACATAACCAAAGGAGCGCCATCATGCCGCAACTCAACGCCGGAAACCTTGCCCGGCTGCCCTCAACCGTTGCCGTCCCCGGCTATGACCGCAGCCAGGTCACCACCGGAATCGTCCACTTTGGCGTGGGCGGCTTCCACCGCGCCCACCAAGCCATGTATGTGGACCGGCTGATGAATGCCGGCAAGGCATTGGACTGGGGAATTTGCGGCGTGGGCGTGCTGGCGCACGATGAAAAAATGGCCCAGGTCATGTCGGAGCAGGACTGCCTCTACACAATGCTTGTGAAGCACCCGGACGGGCGCCGCGAGGCCCGCGTCATTGGCTCCATGACCGAGTACCTGTTTGCCCCGGCGGATCCGGAGGCCGTCATCGAGAAGATGGCCTCCCCCGGCACCCGCATCGTCTCACTCACGGTGACGGAGGGCGGCTACAACTTCCACCACGTCACGGGCGAATTTGACGCGGAAAACCCCGACGTTGTGCACGACCTTGCCCCCAACGCGGCCCCGCGCACCACCTTTGGCCTCGTCACGGAGGCGCTGGCCCGGCGTCGTGCACGGGGAATTGCACCCTTTACCCTCATGTCCTGTGACAACATCCAGGGCAACGGCGACGTGGCCCGGAAGATGTTCACCGCCTTCGCCGAACTGCGCGACCCCGGGCTGGCTGCGTGGATGCGTGAAAATGTGTTGTTCCCGAACTCCATGGTGGACAGGATCACCCCCGTCACCACGGAGGGGGACCGCAGTGCCCTTGCGGCGGAATTCGGCGTCACGGACCAATGGCCGGTGGTCTGCGAACCCTTTGAGCAGTGGGTTCTGGAGGACCATTTCACCACGGGCCGCCCGCCGTTTGAGGACGCCGGCGTGCAGCTGGTGGAGGACGTGGAGCCGTACGAGCTCATGAAACTGCGCCTGCTCAACGCCAGTCATCAGGCCTTGTGCTACTTCGGCACGCTGGCCGGCTGGAGCCACGCGCATGAGGTCTGTCAGGATCCCTTGTTTGTGCAGTTCCTGCTCGATTACATGGACCTTGAGGGCACCCCCACGCTCGCCCCGCTGCCGGGCGTCGACCTGCCGCTCTACAAGCGCACGCTCATTGAACGCTTCGCCAACGAACACGTCCGCGACACCCTTGCCCGGCTGTGCGCCGAAAGTTCGGACAGGATCCCCAAGTGGCTCATCCCCGTCATTTGGATCAACTTGAAGAACGACGGCGGGATCGCCCGATCCGCCGGCATCGTCGCCTCCTGGGCGCGGTACGCCGAGGGGACGGACGAATCCGGGCAGCCGATCCAGGTGGTGGACCAGCTCAAGGAACCGCTCATGGCTGCCGCCGCGCGGCAGCACCAGGACAAGCTGGCGTTTCTGCGCAACCGCGAAGTTTTTGGGGACCTGGTGGACAACGAGCGCTTCACCGGGGCGTACCTGCGCACCCTGGACACCCTGCACTCCCGTGGCGCGCGTGCCGCCGTGGAGGAATTGGTGGCGCTGGGCCGCTAACTGGCAGCCAGAAGAAGGGGAGGCGGGCGAAATTTCACCCGCCTCCCCTTTTTAACTCCCTGCGGCCGGGCCGGGGCCCTACCGTCCGTAGACGGCCTTGCGCGCCGCAACGTACCGACCGCGCACCACGGCGCCCCAGTCGCCGTCGGGCGTGAATGACTCCTCGATCCGCCGGCCCCACACGGGCAGTTCCCCGGTCGCAGCCCAGGCAGCCTGCCGCGCGGCGCCAAGGGCCACATATTCCTGCGGCTCGGGCACCTCAACGGGCACCCCGAACACCGTGGCGGCAGCCTCCCGCAGGGCACGCGACTTCGCGCCGCCGCCAATGAGCAGCACCCGCTCCACCGGCACCCCAAAGGAAGCCATCGAATCCAGCGCGTCGGCCAGGGAATTCAGCACGGCTAGCACACTGGCCCGCGCCATGTTTTCGGGCGTCATGTTGGCCCGCGTCAGCCCCACCATGGTGCCGGTGGCGTCGGGCAGGTTGGGTGTGCGTTCGCCGTCGAGGTAGGGCAGCAGCACCAGCCCGCCGGCGTCGGGCGCGGCGGCCCGTGCCAGCCGGTCAAACTCCGCCAGGTTCACGTCCAGCATGGCCGCCCCGGCCACCATCACCCGGGCCGCATTGATGGTGGCCAGCAGCGGCAGGTGCCGGCCGGTCGCGTCGGCAAAACCTGCCAGCTGGCCCGAGACGTCACGGACGGGCGCCTCTGACACGGCAAACACCGTCCCGGAGGTGCCGATCGAGACAACAATGTCCCCCGGCGCCAGTTCCAGTCCGAGCGCCGCACCCGCATTGTCCCCCATGCCTGCCCCGACGACGGCGGCACTTGAGCCCCAGCGCGGCAGCAGTTTGCCGGCACTTGCGCTGGGCGCCAGGACCTGCGGCAGTGCGGGCACGCTGCCGAAGAACTGCTCCAGCAGCTCCGGCCGGTACGCATCGGAGCACGGATCAAAATACGCCGTGCCCGACGCGTCGCTGCGGTCCGTGCTCCAGGCGCCGCTGAGCTGGAGGTTCAGCCAGTCGTGCGGCAGGCCCACTGTCTTGAGCCGGGCAGCTGCTTCGGGCCGGTTCCGGGCCAGCCAGGCCAGTTTGGTCAGCGTGAAGGAGGCCACGGGGAGCACATTCACGGCGTCCACCCAGGCGTCGGCGCCGAGGTCGGCCACCATGGCATCGGCCTCACCTGCGCTGCGGACATCGTTCCACAGCAGGGCGTCGTGGACTGGCTCATTGTCCGCGTCAACGGCCACCATGCCGTGCTGCTGGGCGGCAACGGCCACCGCGGCCACCCGGTCCCCGAATGCGTCTATCCCGGCCGCCCGCCAGGCCTCCTCCAACGCCGATGTCCAGCGCCCCGGGTCGATGGACGTCCCGTCCGGGTGGACTGCCGAGCCGGCAGACAGCTGCGCTCCCGTGGCCAGGTCAACGGCCACCACCTTGCATGACTGGGTGGAGGAATCGATGCCCACCACCACGTCGGCGCGAACCAAGTCGGCGCTCATGCGCGCACTTCCGCTCGGCCGGCGTGCGCCGCCAGCTCCATGGCCAGCTGTTCATCAAGCACCAGGGTGTGCACAATCCCAGCGGCAATGCACGCCCTGACGGCGTCTGCGCGCACGGCGCCTTGCGCCACAGCCAACACTTTAGGGGTGCGCTGCAACTGCTCCACCGTGACGGAGAGAATTCTTGTGTCAAGTTCGGCAGGCACGGCTTCCCCGCGGGCGGAGATCAGCCGCCCGGAACATTCGGCAACGGCACCTTTGTCGATCCCGTCCTGGCGCACCGCGTTGTCCACCCGATCCCAAACGGTGGACAGGTTGGGCGCCCAGGCGCCAATGGCCACAATGGCCAAGTCCAGTGAGTCCGCCATGCGCATGGCGTCGGCAATTTCCGGCTGGCGGCGCAGCCCTGAAGCCGTGGCCGCACTGTCCACCACCAGCGGCGCCCACATGGCCCACGTCCGGCCGCCACCCACACGCCCCAGGCGCTGGATGAGGTCCAGGGGGTTGCCGCCGCCGGGCACGGGCAGGGCCCCGGCAAGCTGGACAATGTTGCACTTGGGCAGTCCGGAGACATGCCGGGCGGCAAGGTCCAGGGTTCGCGACCATGAGATGCCCACGTTCATGCCTGTTCGGGCTTCACGCATGAGCTCGTTGGCGACCGCCTGTGCCTGCAGATCGCGCTGCTCAAATTCGTCGTCAACAGTTTTGACCACCACAACCCGGTGCAGCCCCAGGGCTGCTGCGAGCGCCGCGGCGTCGATTGCCACATGGCTGCCTGGGCGGCGGATTTCGATGTGGACAATGCCTGCGGCACGGGCCTCGTCAAGGAATCTGGCCACTTGAAACCGTGAAATTCCGTGTTCCGTGGCTATTTCAACCTTTGACTGATTGTCCAGGTAATAGGCCTGCCCAATGCGGGCAAGCAGCTCCTCATGAGAAATCTCCGGCACTGTGCGCCCTCCAAAACAGAAACATTTGAGCCGCAGCTCTTGCTCAAATGAGTATATATGACTAGAGTCACTTAACAAATGAGCGAGATCATTCTTCTCAAATGAGCAACCAGATTGAGAGTGACCAATGAAGTTCCCCCCATTCCGTGCCTCGAAGGCACGCCGGAGCCAAGGCGCCACGCGCGGCACCACCTGGCTCGCCATCGCCGCAGCAGCCACCCTTGCGCTCGGCGGCTGCGCACCCGCCGGCCCCGCCAAGGACACCATTGTGGTGGCCATCGTGGCGAACCCGCAGATGAAGGACGCAATCTCCCTGCAGGACGACTTCACCGCCAAGCACCCCAACGTCAACGTCAAATTCGTGACACTGCCCGAGAATGAGGCCCGCGCCAAGATCACGGCCTCTGTGGCCACCGGCGGCGGCGAGTTCGACGTCGTCATGATCTCCAACTACGAAACCGAAATGTGGGCGGCGAACGGCTGGATTGAGAACCTGCAGCCCCTCGCAGACGCCACAGAGGGCTATGACACCGGCGACTTCATCCCCACCATCAAGGATGCGCTCAGCTACCAGGACAACATGTACTCGGTCCCGTTCTACGGCGAGTCCTCCTTCCTGGTGTACCGCGAAGACCTGTTCAAGCAAGCCGGCATCACCATGCCGGCGAACCCCACCTGGGACGAGATCGGCGCCATAGCCCGCAAGCTCAACAACCCGGAGGATGACTTCGCCGGCATCTGCCTGCGCGGACTGGCCGGCTGGGGCGAGGTCATGGCCCCTCTGGACACCGTCATCAACACCTACGGGGGCCAGTGGTTCGACACTGACTGGAACGCCAAACTGGACACTCCCGAGGTCAAGGCGGCCGTCACCGACTATGTTGATCTGCTGCACGACGCCGGCCAGCCTGGAGCCGCGACCAGCGGCTACGGCGACTGCATCACCCGCTACAGCCAGGGCAAGGCGGCCATGTGGTACGACGCCACGGCCATGGTCTCCAGCATCGAAGACCCCTCATCCTCACTGGTTGCCGGCAAGTCCGCGTACGCCCCGGCGCCCGTGAAGAACACGAAGTCGGCCGGCTGGTTGTACAGCTGGTCATTGGCCATCCCGTCCACCAGCGAACACAAGGACGCAGCCTGGGACTTCGTTTCCTGGATGACCAACAAGGACTACATTAAACTGGTCGGTAACCAGATCGGCTGGGAGCGCGTCCCGCCGGGCAGCCGCCAGTCAACGTATGAGATCCCCGAATATGCCGCTGTCGCCAAGGCTTACGCCAAGCCCACCCTGGACGCGATGTACAACGCCAAGCAGGAGACGTCCATGGTCAACCCTGCCCCCTACCCGGGCCTGCAGTTTGTGGGGATTCCGGAATTCCAGGACCTGGGCACCCGGGTCAGCCAGCAAATCTCGGCAGCCATCGCCGGACAAAAATCCGTTGCTGCGGCACTCAAGCAGGCACAGCAGTACGCCGAGCCCATCGCAAAGTCATACCAAGAAGGAGGCAAGTAATGGCGACCACCCTAGTTGACAGGCACAACCTCAAGGCGCACCAGCGCAAAAACGCCAAGCAGGATAGCTCCGGCATGTCCAAGGCGGAGGGCTGGCGCCGCCGCGGCCCGCTCCTGCCGGCCCTGATCTTCACCATCGTCATCACGCAGCTGCCGTTCCTTGTCACCATCTGGTATTCGCTGCGGAACTGGAACCTGCTCCGCCCGGACGGCAACCAATTCACCGGACTGCAAAATTATGTGGACATCTTCATGGACTCCACGTTCCGCAGCTCGGCCCTGAACAGCATCATCATCACCCTCGGTTGTGTGTTCTTCGCGATGATCCTGGGCATCATCTTCGCCCTCATGCTCGACCGAAAATTCCGCGGCCAGGGCGTGGTGCGCACCATGCTCATCACCCCGTTTTTGATCATGCCCGTCGCCGGCGCCACCCTGTGGAGCATCTCGATGCTGAACCCGAGCTTCGGCCTGGTGAACTGGGTGATCTCGCTGGTGGGCATCCCGCCTGTTGACTGGACGGCGTCGCACCCCATCGTCTCCATCCTCATGGCCCTTGTCTGGCAGTGGACCCCCTTCACCATGCTGCTGGTGCTGGCCGGGCTCCAATCCCAGCCCAAGGACGTGCTGGAGGCCGCGCAGATTGACGGCGCCGGCTGGACGAAGACGTTCATCTGGGTCACGCTGCCGCAACTCCGGCGCTACATTGAGCTGGGCGTGCTGCTGGGCACCATTTACGTGGTCAACACCTTCGACCAGATCTACCTCATGACAGCGGGTGGGCCGGGCACCGCCAGCGCCAACCTGCCGTTTTACATCTACCAGCGGGCCTTCCTGGGCTTCGACATTGGCCAGGCGGCCGCGATGGGCGTTGTGGTTGTCATCGCCACGATCATCATCGCCACCTTCGCCCTCCGCCTGATCTTCCGCAGCTTTGACGCAAAGGACTAAGCCGTGACCACCACCATCACTCCCCCTGCCGTGCCCAAATCCGCCGAGCGCAAGTCCCGTGAAGCTCGACGGCGATTCGCCGGCTCCAGCATCACCACCGTTACGTGGCTGGTTGCGTTTGTCTTCTTCGCCCCGGTCATCTGGCTCGTCATGACGGCGTTCAAACCTGAATCGGCCGCCGCATCCACCCCGCCCGTGTTCTTCTTTGTCCCGACCTTTGAACAGTTTGAGGCGGTGCTGGCCAACGGAGCGGGCACGTATTTTCTCAACTCGCTGATTGCCACCGGCGTCTCCACCGTCCTGGTCATCCTGCTGGCCGTGCCGGCCGCCTATGCAGTGAGCATCCGGCCGGTGAAGAAGACCCAGGACGTATTGTTCTTCTTCATCTCCACCAAAATGCTCCCCGTGGTTGCCGTCATCATGCCCATCTATGTGATCGCCGGGCAGCTGAAGGTGCTGGACAACATTGGGACGCTGATTGTCCTGTACACGGCCATGAACCTGCCCATCGCCGTCTGGATGATGCGCTCCTTCTTCCAAGAAGTCCCGGCCGAGGTCCTCGAGGCTGCGTCCATGGACGGTGCCGGGCTCATCAAGACGCTGCGGACCATCCTGATCCCCATGGTCACCCCCGGGCTGGCGGCCACGGCGCTGATCTGCGTGATCTTTGCCTGGAACGAGTTCTTCTTTGCCCTGAACCTCACGGCCGCCAACGCAGCCACCGTGCCGGTGTTTCTGGTTTCCCAAATGACCAGCGAGGGACTGTTCCTGGCCAAGCTGTCCGCAGCCTCCGTGCTGGCTTCGCTGCCGGTGGTTATTGCAGGCTGGGTGGCACAGAAGCAATTGGTTCGAGGGCTTTCGATGGGTGCGGTGAAATAGACAATGGCTGTTCAACTTTCATCAACAGACCGCTCCTTGCCCGATTCCATGAACGTTTCAGTGCTGGTCCGCCAGGGCGAGCTGCGTACCGAACAACGCCCGGTTCCCGCCCCAGGCCCGGGCGAGGTTCTGGTGCGGATCACCTCGGTGGGGGTGTGCGGATCGGACACCCACTACTTCAAGGAAGGCCGCATCGGCCCCTATGTGGTGGACGCGCCGCTGGTTCTTGGCCATGAGCCTGCCGGAGTCATTGTGTCCCTGGGCGCCGACGTCACGGACCGTTCCGTGGGACAGCGCGTCTCACTGGAGCCGGGCATCCCGGATCCGCTCTCGAAGCAGTCGCTGGCGGGCTGCTACAACCTGGACCCGGGCGTGCGGTTCTTTGCCACACCGCCCATCGACGGGGTGTTCTCCGAATACGCCGTGCACCCCGCGGCGTTCTGCCACCCGGTCCCGGACAACGTGTCCGACGACGCCGCGGCCCTGCTTGAGCCGTTGAGTGTGGCGCTGGCGGCCCGTTCGGCAGGCAGGGTCCAGCTTGGCGATTCCGTGTTGGTTGCAGGTGCCGGGCCCATTGGCCTGCTCATTGCCAAGGTGGCGCAATTGGCCGGCGCCACGGTTACCCTGACTGACGTGCGGGCGGAGCGCCTGGCACCGGCCACAACATACGGCGCTGCGCATACTTTCACGGCTGGCGGGCAGCCGCCCGTGGAGCCCGTCTTTGACGTGTTTATTGATGCAACGGGCGCCGAACAGGCCATTCTGGGCGGTTTGGCGAGGCTGGCTCCGCGCGGGCGCGCCGTCCTGGTGGGGATGGGCGCGGACACCATCGCCCTGCCCGTGCCATTGGTGCAGGGCCGTGAACTGATGATCACGGGGACATTCCGCTACTCGAATACGTGGCCCACGGCCATTGCCCTGGCCGCCTCCGGGCAGGTCGACCTGGACGGCTTGGTCACCTCCACGCACGGCCTGGAGGACGTGGAAGCGGCACTAACCGCAGGATCCAATCCGGGGGCGCTGAAGGCAGTGGTCCACCCCTAGAGCAACGCTCTCGCAGCAATGGCTGGATTTTCACCCACGCTGTCGCAGCAATGGCGGGTTTTTTGCCAACGCTGTCGCAGTGCCCGTCAGCCGCCGGCCACCGACTGAATAACCATCAGTTCCTGGCCGGCGGTTGCCCGCGTTTGCAGCCCAGCAAGCCTGCGAATGTCCTCACCGTCCAGGTAAATGTTCACATACCGCCGCTGCGCCCCCGTCTCGTCTCGTAGCCTCCTGGTGAACTTGGGAAATTGCGCGCCGATGACGTCCAGCAGCTGCGCCACAGTGGCGCCGTCACCAACATCCAGACTCAGCACCTCGCTGCCGCCCACCATGGTTTGCAGCAGGCGGGGCACCAGCACGCTCACTTCCCCGCACACGGCGTCAAACCTAGAGTTCGACGGCGGCGGCGCGGACACACAGGACGTCCGGCAGGTGCGTGAGGACTTCGGCAAAGTGTTCGCCCTCGTTGGCGCTGGCGTACACCGAACCGCCGCGCGTGCCAAAATACACGCCTGCGGGCTCAGCATTGTCCACGGCAGCTGCATCCCTGAGCACCACGTTGTAGTCGGGCTCCGCTATGCCCTGCGCCAAACGCTGCCAGGACGCCCCGCCGTCGTCTGTCTTGTGGACGGCAAGCTGGCCCTCCGGCGGAATCCGTTCCCCGTCCGCCTTGATGGGCACAACCCAGGCAGTCCCGGACCGGGTGGGGTGCGTCAGCATGGTGAAACCAAAGTCCGTGGGCAGGCCCTCGGCAATGGAATTCCAGGTGTCCCCGGCGTCATCACTGCGGTAGACCCCGTGATGGTTTTGCGCGTACAAAGTGTCCGGAGTGTTGGGGTCGCGGGCAATCTTGTGCACGCACTGGCCAAATTCGGGCTGCGGATCGGGCATGAAGTAGGCCGAAATTCCCTTGTTCCGCGCCACCCAGGTCTCGCCTGCGTCGGTGCTCCGGTAGACACCCCCGGTACTCATGGCCACATGGATCGTGTTGGGGTCGCCGGGGCTTGGCAGGACAGTGTGCGCCGCGGCACCGCCAAATCCGGCGCCCCATTCGGTGCGGTGCGGATGGTCCCAGAGGCCCCTGTTGAGCTCAAAATGCTCTCCGCCGTCGGTGGATTTCCACACCGAGATGGGTTCACACCCGGCCCACACCACACCGGGCCGGTCCGCGCTGTCCGGCTGGATCTGCCAAACACGCTCCAAGGCGGATTCGGTGTCAGCGGGGAACGTGATGGCGCCGTGCTCCGGTTCCTGCCAGGTGGCGCCAAAGTCGTCGGAATGAGCCACTGTTGGCCCCCAATGTTCACTGCGCAGGCCCACCAGGATTCGGGTTTTGCCGTCCCGGGTGTCGATCCCAATGCTGGGGATCTCCTGCATCAGAAAGTGTGGGCCGGTGAAGGTGAAGTTTGACCTGTCTGCACTGGTGCCCAGCCACAAACCTTTCTTGGTGCCCACGGCCAGCAACATGGTTATTGGCTGGTCCTGTGGTTGTGCATCCTGCGAATTCGACTGCGCTCCATTGCTCGTCATGAGTTAAATTCGACCACCCCTGCACCATGGCAACAAGAGTTACTGGTCAGTAACTTCCTGGCCTGGATGCCCAGCCCCGCCCACGGTCGCCAAAACGGTGCCAGCCCGCCAGCCGCCGTCGAAGATACACCGTCCGGGCAGCTTGCCCCCTTCGTGAGTGAAAATGCCACCCTGCTAGGCGGCTGCAGCGAAGAATGGCGCATTGAGAACTGACAGAATCCGCCTTTTCACGTCCTCCGGATGGGACAAGTCCCTCCATTCCAAGCGCACGAATCTCCAGCCGTCCTCCATGAGCCGCCGCTCACGCTTGCGCTCCTCCAACAGAGCCTCCGCCGTTGGCCTGTAGGCGAAGTACTTTTGGTCACCATCAAACTCGACGATCACTTTTCGGTCCACCCAGGCAAAATCGGGACGATACACCCTGCCGGCAACGTGCAATTCAAGCTGAAGCGCCGGTTGCTCAATCCCCATGTCAGCAATGATCAAGCGTGTCCGCGTCTCGCCCGGGGATTCCGACCGCTCGTCAAGAGCACGCAGCACCCGCCGAGCCTTGCGTACGCCGCGGCGGCCTGGGATGGCATTGACCATGGCCCACATTGCTTCCAGCCGCGCACCGTTTCTCAGCGCGTGGTCGCCAATAACCACTGCCTGGACAAAATTGCCCAACCGTGCGCAATCAACAACTGTGCGCTCAAGCGTGGTCCCCAACACCGCCCGGCCATTGCGAAGCTTGATGGTTTGGGAGTCGCCGACCGCGAGTTCCTCGTGGTGGGCCACCACATCCCTGGCGCCGCTTGTTCCCGAGGCCGCAGAATGGCCCGTCACATGCACCAGCGGTCCGCAGTTCCAAATAAACAAGCCATGCAGCCGGGCGGCACTGAAGTAGGAGTACACGGGATCACCCCGCGCGCTCACCAGGTGCGCAAGCAACCGGATGCTGTCCTGGTCCCAGGGTTTCAGCTCTCGCCAATAGGCACTGCGCACATAGGCGCCTTTGCGCAGCCGGCACACCAGCCCGCGCTTCAACGCGGACGCCAGGGTACGTTGACCAAGACCGGCGTCCGCCAGCTGAGCAGTGGTGGCAACAGGGGATTGGGCCGGCCAGGACTGGGACAGACGTTGCTGCAACTGTGGGGTTTACATGAATCGAGTTTGCGCAACTGCGGGGGCGGACTTCAAGGGCTCTCCGCCAAACTGAGAAAATCTGTGGATAACTTTCGCCATACGCCGCATAAAGTCGGAAATTCTGCTGGCGCGGGGGCTTGGCGCTCGCCCAGAACGGCTCATCCCTGCACCAGTTTCGCGAGGACGGGGCCAGCCCGCCAAGGGGCGTCAAAGATACACCGCCCGTGCGGGTTGCCCCCTTCCTCGCGGATGGGAAGCGGCAATCCACCGTTTTCGGACACCGGAAAATACCCCCATGGGGTACTTGCCGCATACCCTATGGGGGTATAAGCTGAAGTCATGACACCCACTGAAACAGAACACGCCGGCCCGCTCGGCTACAGCGAGGAGAAGCAGGCCTATTTGCGCCGTCTCAAGCGCGCAGAAGGCCAGGTCCGCGGCATTGCCCGCATGGTTGAGGAGGACAAGTACTGCATCGACATACTCACCCAGATGGCCGCCGTCAACAAGGCACTGCACGCCGTGAGCATCGGCCTGCTTGAGGACCACATTGCCCATTGCGTGGTCAATGCCGCCAATGAATCCCAGGAATCGGGCAACCCGGAGATCGTCTCCGAAAAGGTTGCCGAAGCCACCGCCGCCATTTCACGCCTGCTCAGGAGCTAACAGCCATGAACACCACCACCATCAATGTTTCAGGCATGACCTGCGGGCACTGCGTCAGCTCCGTCACGGAAGAACTGACCGAACTCAAGGGCGTGGAGAGCGTTTCAGTGGACCTCAACGAAGGTGGCATCTCAGAAGTCACCATCACCTCCACCCTGACCCTTGACCCCGCAGAAATCGGTGAAGCAATTGCCGAGGCCGGGTACCTCATGGTCGCCAACAACGCCTAACCCACTTCCAAGTTAAGGAGCGCCATGAGCGCCTCAGATTCTTTGTCCCAAACAGCCACACCCGGCCCCCGCATGGTCGAGCTCGACATCGAAGGCATGACGTGTGCATCGTGCGTCAGCCGGGTTGAACGCAAGTTGGGCAAACTCGAAGGCGTCAGCGCTTCCGTGAACCTCCCGCTGGAAACAGCTGCGGTCACGGTCCCCGCCGGCATTTCCAACCAGCAAATCATCGACACCGTCAACGCCACCGGATACAAGGCCCGGTTGAAAAATGCGCCCGTCACCAGGCACGACGCCGGGACTCACGGATCGCACGATTCCCACCGGGGCATGGGCCACGAGTCCGGCCACGAAGGCATGGGGCACGGCACCGGGCACGACGGCGTAGGAACCGATCACATGGCGCACGGCGGCACCGCCGCAACGCTGCGTCTCCGGCTGATCCTGGCCGCCATTCTCACCATCCCGGTTTTTCTGATCTCCATGTTCCCGGCACTTCAGTTCCCGCACTGGGGCTGGGTGGTGGGCGCCCTGACGCTGCCCGTGGTGACGTGGTCGGCGTGGCCGTTCCACCGAGCCGCGGCCATCAACGCCCGGCACTTCGCCTCCACCATGGACACCCTGGTCTCCATTGGTGTCAGCGCCGCGTTCCTGTTCTCCGCCGTCACCATGGTCATGGATCCAATGCTGACGGCACATGGCTCCCACATGAGCGGGCATGCACCGTTGTACTTTGAGGTCTCGGCCGTGGTGGTGACGTTCCTGCTGTTGGGCCGCTACCTGGAAGCCAAGGCAAAGGCCAAGGCCGGCGACGCCCTCAAGGCGCTGCTGAGCCTGGGCGCCAAGGAAGCCACTGTGCTGCGCGACGGCGTCGAGGTCAAGATCCCGGCGGACCAGCTGGCCGTGGATGAGATCTTCGTGGTCCGGCCCGGCGAAAAGATCGCCACGGACGGCATCATCACAGCCGGCACCTCGGCCGTGGACACCTCCCTGATTACCGGCGAGTCCCTGCCCGTGGACGTCACGGTTGACGACGCCGTCACCGGTGCCACGATCAACAGCTCCGGCCGGCTGCTGGTGCGGGCCACCCGCGTCGGCGCCGAGACAACACTGGCCCAGATGGGCAGGCTGGTCAGCGCCGCACAGGCCGGCAAGGCCCCGATCGCCCGCCTGGCGGACAGGATCAGCGCCGTGTTTGTGCCGATCGTGCTGGTCATCGCCGTGATTACCTTTGCCCTGTGGCTGGTCCTCAGCGGTGACATTCAGGCCGCGTTCACGGCCGCCGTCGCCGTTTTGATCATCGCCTGCCCCTGCGCCCTGGGGCTGGCCACACCCGTTGGACTGCTGACGGGAACCGGCCGCGCCGCCCAGCTGGGCATCCTGATCAAGGGCCCGCAGGTCCTGGAGGACACCCGCACGGTGGACACCATCCTGCTGGACAAGACGGGCACTGTTACCGAGGGCAAGTTGGGCGTGGTCGACGTCGTGGCCCTCGCCCAGGTGCCGGCCGCCGACGTTCTCCGCCTGGCCGGGGCAGTGGAGTCGCACAGCGAACACCCCATTGCCCACGCCATTGCCGGGCATGCCCGCACCAACGGCGAATTGCCCGAAGTTCAAGATTTCACCTCCGCCCCCGGTGGCGGTGTGCGTGCCGTGATCGAAGGCAGCACTGTGCTGGCCGGCCGCGCAGGCTGGCTGGAGGAAAACGGCGTCGAGCTTTCCGATGCAGACCGCGCAGCCTTGGTTGCGCAGCAACAGCGCGGCACCACGGCCATCTGGGTGGCTGTTAATGGCCAGGCGGCCGGATTGATCGCGCTGAAGGACACCATCAAGGCAGGTTCGGTTGAGGCCATTGCCAGGCTCAAGGAACTGGGCTTGCGGCCCATCCTGCTCACCGGTGACAACGCCGCCGTGGCGGCCCAGGTGGCGGCAACCGTGCAGATTGCGCCCGAGGATGTGTTTGCCGACGTTTTGCCCGAAGGCAAGGTGGAGGCTGTCAGGAAGTTGCAGGCGGCAGGGGCCACTGTGGCCATGGCGGGCGACGGCGTCAATGACGCAGCCGCCCTGGCGCAGGCCGACCTTGGTATCGCGATGGGCTCGGGCACCGACGTTGCCATTGAGGCGGCGGACCTGACTGTCATGGGCAACGACTTGGGCCAGGTGGCCACAGCCATTGCCCTGTCACGGAAGACGCTGGGCACCATCAAGACGAACCTGTTCTGGGCGTTCTTCTACAACGCCATTGGCATCCCGGTGGCAGCACTTGGCTTGCTGAACCCGATGATCGCCGGTGCCGCCATGGCCGCCAGCTCCGTGCTGGTGGTGGCGAACTCGCTGCGGCTGCGGCGCTTCGGCAAATAATTCGCCACAGTAGCTGGCAGGCAAAAGGGAGGCCCGGCGGATTGTTGCCGGACCTCCCTTTGCGTGGGGAAGCTAGTTCCGCACGGGACCGGATTCGGCCGCGTCAAGGTCCACGGCGTAGCCGCCCCCTCGCCTGAACGGCCCGCGCAGTTCGTCAAGACGCACCATGACCACGCCAAACATGATGAACAATCCGCCCAGCAGCTGAATCACGCGGGGCAGCTCCCCCAGCAGGATCCAGGCCCAAATGACGGCAAAGAGCACCTCGAACAACGCAACAAAGGAGGCCACCTTGGAGCCCAGTCCGCGGGTGGCAACAATACCCACCACATAGGCAAACACGGTGGTGATGAGCACCAGGCCCAGAACCGGCACGAACCACTGCACCCGGTTTCCCGCGAACACCACATCGCTGGTGGTGTAGGCCAGCGGCATCACGCCCACCAGCCCCATGCCAATGATGACCGAGGCACCCACGGCCATGCCGCCGCCGGCCATCAGGATGGGCGGGACGTTGTCGTCGGCGCGGGCCGACATGACAAAGTAAAAGGCCGAGCACACGGCCGCGGCGAGGCCCCAGAGGATGCCCTCCACGCTGACCTGCTGGCTCCCGGCCAAATCGAGGACCAGCACCAAACCACCCATGGCACTCGCGGCCCCCACAATGGTGAGAGTGCGCGGGCGCTGTCGCGTCATCAGCCACGCCCAGCCCACCAAAAGCACCGGGGAGAGATACTCCAGCAGCAGGGCAACGCCCACCGAAAGGTGTGCCACGGCATTGAAGAAGAACAGCTGGCACAGCGCGATGGGGACTATCCCGTAGACGGCGATGCGCAGCAGCGAACCCTTCACCGCATGCCACTGCCGGACCAGGGCGATGATGACAGGGATGAGCAGGACGACGGCGGCGCCCCCAATGCGGATGGCGACGGCCGCGCCGGGGGACCAGCCGGCGTCGAACAGCGACTTGGCAAATGGGCCGGACAGGGCAAATGCGGCGGCCGACACAAAGGCCAGCACCAGCGCCGGTGAGGCCATGGGCGTTCGGGTTGCGGTGGCGGGCACAACAACTGTGTTCTGGGAAGGGGGCATGGAAGCATCCGTTTGTCAGGAGTGTAAGGCGTTAGACTAATGACACTACGCCCGTCAATTGTCAGGAGTCAACATGGTCTTTACTAATGACACGGAAGTGGCTTTGCTGTCGGCAGCACATTTGATCAACACAGCCCCCAGCTCGGTCGAGGTTGACCTGAGCGTCACGGGGCATGATGCCCTGGTGAGCGTGGCCGATCTTGACGCCTTCGTGCTGCGGGAACAATTTAGTGGCTCACGCGAACATTCGGCCGTCGAGGTGGAGGCGGTGCGCGCCATGCGCGATGAACTGCGCATCATCTTTACCGCCGATGAGGACACGGCCGTGGCCATGGTCAACGCGCTGCTGGCCCGCGCCCACGCCCTGCCGCAGCTGGTCAAGCACGATCAATGGGATTGGCACCTGCACGCAACGGCGCCGGCAGCCCCCCTGGCCCAGCGCATGGGGGTTGAAGCGGCCATGGCGCTGGTGGATGTGATCCGCGCCAAGGAGTTGGTCCGGCTGAAGGTGTGCGCCGCGCATGACTGCCAGGCGGTGCTCATTGACCTGTCCAAGAACAGGTCCCGGCGGTACTGCGACACCGGAAACTGCGGCAACCGCGCCCACGTGGCCGCCTACCGGCGTCGCAAATCAGGCGTTTAAACAAATCGAGCGGACAGTAGTTGTTGATGTTGAAGTCCAACATCAACAACTACTGCCCGCTCGATCAAGATGAAGAGCGGAAAACTACTTCATGGTTCCCGCAGACACCGAGCCCTGGAGCTGGCGCTGAAACAGGATGTACATGATCAAGACAGGAACAACCACAATGATCGCTGCCGCAAAAAGCGAACCAAAGTCCACTGCATAGCCCTGCTGACCGGCGAAGGCCGCAATGCCCTGGGACAGAACATAGTTCTTCGTATTGGTATTGATGGCCACGGGGATCAAGTACTGGTTCCACAAACCCAGGAAGTTGAAGATGGCAACCGACGCGATGCCGGGCTTGGCCATGGGCAGCATGATCTGGAAGAACGTGCGCCATTCACCGGCACCGTCAATCTGTGCAGCTTCAGCAATTTCGCTCGGCAGAGCCTTGAAGAAGGAGAACAGGAAGAACACTGTAAAGGGCAGTGCGAACGCCACGTAGACAATGATCAAACCCGGCAAGGTGTTCAGCAGTCCCATGTTCTTCAAGATGAAGAACAAAGGCACAATGGCCAGGAAAATCGGGAAGGTCAGGCCTGCGAGCATCAGGTAGTAGATGGCACGCGAACCCGGGAACACAAAACGGGCCAAAACATAGGCGCACATGGCGCCCAGCACCATCACAATGATCAGCGCAGCGCCCACCACAATCACAGTGTTGAAGAAGTACGAGCCGATTCCGGCCGTGTTCCACGCGTTGACGTAGTTCTGGAACTGCCAGTTCGCGGGCAGGGAGAACGGTGAAGCAAAGATCTCCGACGTCGTCTTGAACGAAGACAGCAGCGTCCAACCCAGGGGCACCAGCACCAGCAGGGACCACAGGGCCAACATGGTGTGCGAAACGCCCGCAACAACCTTGTCGCCCTTGGTTTCCTGGGACTTGCGCTCAACATGTCCGTGGACTGCCGACTTGTTCTTAGCAATATTCAAAGCCATTATTCAGACACATCCTTGCTGCCGCCGGTCCAACGGTTCACCAGGAACACCAGTGCCGAGAAAATCAAAGTAATAGCTGCCAAAACGACACCCATGGCACAGGCAAGACCAAACTGGCCCTTGGAGAACGCCGTGGTGAACAGCTTCTGCGACATGACCAAGGTGGAATTCTCGGGCCCGCCAGTGGAGTTCAAGATGGACATGTACACAAATGCGTCCAAGGCCAGGATGCCCATGTAGACGTAGGCGGTCTGGATATTGTCGCGGATCAGCGGAATGGTGATGTTGACGGCCGTGCGGAAGCGTCCTGCACCATCAATGCGGGCGGCTTCAAAGGTTTCAGCGGGAATGCCCTTGATGGCTGCGATGAACAAGATCATGTAAAAGCCAACAAAGCCCCACACAATAACAACCATCGAGGCGATCATGGCCGTGCGCGAGTCTCCAAGCCAGGGGTAGTCCTTAAAACCGTCCAGGCCAATGCCCGTCAGGATGCCGTTGAGCAGGCCGTTGTCCGGGTTGAAGATCTGCGACCAGATGATGCCGATGACGACTGCGGGGATCACGTAAGGGAAGAAGGAGACAATGCGGTAGAAACCAGCACCCTTCAGGCCCTTGATCTGTCCGCGACTGCTGCCGCCAATGGTGATCAACGTTGCCAGCACCAGGGCCAGAATGACTGTGATGACAGGCAGGAAGATCGCCAGAACAATGCTGTTGCGCACAGACAACATGAAGATGTCGTCATTGAAAAGCTTGACATAGTTGCCAAGTCCCACGAACGGCATGTTGTTGTCGAAGCCGCTCCAGCTGGTCATCGAGTAGTACACCGCCTGGACAAAAGGCGAGATCACGAAGACCAGATAGATCACCAGCGGCAGTCCCAAAAAGACTGCCATGAAGCTGACCTTATCGAATGTCAATTTTTTCCGGCGCCGCCGGGCGGTGGCGACAACACCACCGCCCGACTGCACGTCGTTTGTTACTTGAGTCACTTCACTTCAATCTTCTTGACCGAATCGTCCTTGGCAACCTTGTCCGTGATGGACTGCAGGGCCTTGGTGAGGCCGGCAACATCGAGCTTGCCGTCGAGGAAGGAGTTCCACGGGACAAGCATGTCGGCGTTCATGCCGTACAGGTCGATGAAGTTCCAGGTGAAAATGTCCTTGCCGGCAGCATCCAGCAACGCGGTCTGGGAGACCAGCGCGGTGGAACCGAAGCCGTCGGCGGGAACGGTGCCCTTGACAACTGTCGGAGCCAACTTGGTCTTGGCGAAGTTGGTTGCAGCTTCCTTGGAGAGCATGGTGCGCAGCAATTCCTTGCCTGCAGCAGCATTGGCGCCCTTGGTGGGGATAATGAAGGGCTCGCCGGCTGCGGAGTGCAGACCGGTCTGAGCGATCTTCGGGCTGGCGGAAACAACAGGAACAGCAGCACCTGTCATCTTGAAGTCAGCCTTGGTCTGATCCTTCATTTCGTTCTCAATCCAAGAACCTGAAGGGTAGAGAAGTGCATCCTGATTGTTGCTCCACTGTGCCTGGGCGGCGGTGAAGACGGTTCCGGAGCCGCCGGGCTTGATGTAGCCGGCCTTGACAACCTTTTCCATGGCGGTGAAGACGGCCTGGACGGCGGGCTGTGACCAAGCGTCGGGCTTCAGGTTTTCAAGGTTCAAGCGAACTTCGTCGCCGCCTTCCTTGATGGCTGAGGCAATGGCCATTTCCTGGTAGTACGTGGCAGCTTCCTTGCCCCAGACAAACAGGTACTTGCCCTTTTCCTTGGCCTTCGCGCCGAGGTCAAGAGCCTCGTCCCAAGTGGTGGGAACCTTCCAGCTATTGGCGTCGAACAGTGACTTGGAGTACCACATGGCGTAGACAGTGAGGACGTAGTTGATGGCGGCAACCTTGCCATCGAAAGTGCCCGGAGCCAAGACACCGTCGTACAGGGTGTCAGCAATCTTGGTGCCCTCGAGGTTGTTCGACTCGGTGACGGACTTGAGGTCTTCAAGCTGGTCCAAGATGGTGCTGAAGCCGATGGACTTGGCGCCGGAGTTGTCAATCAGGTCCGGCGGGGTGCCACCGACGAAGCGGGGCTGCAGTTCCTGGGCAATGTCGGTGGAGGGGCTGATCTTGACTTCCATGTTCGGGAAGTTTTTCTTTACGATCGCACCGGCGAATTCGACGTAGTCGATGCCGTAGCCACCCTTGAAGATGACAGCGTCCAGGGTCCCGGAGTCGGCAACTCCGAACGGGTTCTTGGCGTCGACGCTGCCGCCGGCAGCGGCGGACGTTGCGGCCGGGGTGCCGCCACCTGCACAGGAAGCCAAGGCTCCACCCAAGGGCAAGAGCACGGCGGTGGCCAGGGCGCCGCGGAGGAATCCACGACGCTGCAGCGGCTTGTTCTGAATACTCATTCTATGTACTGCCTTCCGTTGATGGTACGAACGCTAAATCGATACTGCTTTGTACTTATTTAATACTGGTAGTGCATTTCAACCGGCTGACTTCACGCGCTGTAGCGATCTTCTTCTACTGAGCTGTTGGAATCACGCCTCACGCCTGAGCCGGCCAGCGTACTGGCCCACCAGTGCGGTATTGTGTTCGTCCCCGCCCGGGATATTTGCCGAAATATAGATGGGCGGTTTCTTCCCCGCACGGACCAGGCATTGCACCGTCTCGATGGTCAACAGCTGCGCAATATACGCGGCCGTGATCGATGAGACGGCACCAACACCTCCCCCGCCGGAAACTTCAAGGGTGGTATCGCCATACGGCGCCCTGTTATCGATAACAATATCTGCAATCTCACTGAGACGCATCCCACTTGGGTGTTTTGCGTCGACGGCATTTGTGTGCTCCAGGCTGGTGACGGCTATCACCTTGTGGCCGCGCGCCTTGGCAGCCAAGGCCAATCCCACAATGGAGCCGTTCACGCCGGAGTTGGACGCAATAATGAATATGTCGCGGGGATCAACCAGTGAGAGGTTGAAGAGCTCCTCCGCCACCCCCGTGTCACGCTCCAGCACGGAACCCTCCAGCGAGTCCAGCACGGCCACATCACGGTCACCATGGAGCACCAGATCGCGCAGGGCGATTTTGCTCGTGGGGATCAAGCCGCCGGCGCGGCCGGAAATCTCCATGGCGAACGCCTCGGAGTGACCCGTGCCAAATGCCTGGATGACACCACCATTGGCCAGCACGTCAGCCATGGCTTGTGCAGCCTCACTGACACCGCCCGCAAGGGCCCACACGGTAATGGCTTCAAGCCTGGAGGAAACTTCCAAACTAAAGGTTGTCATTGAATCAGTAATGATCCTCACCCTTTCCAGTGTTGCGCTGGCTCCTGTGCGTGCCCAGTTCAAGTCGCGCAGCCCTGGTGGGGCGGCGGTGCGGGGACACGGCCATGGCGGAGGCTGCCAGCTTCGAGGTGGTCTGGGCAAAATTCACCTGGGCCACAAGTAAATAGATCAAATCAATAACAAGCAGCTGGACATGCTTGGCGGAAAGGTCATCCGGCTGCAGGAACTGCTCATGCACGGAGGTGATGATGGAGGCATCGGCACTCTCCGCCAAGGGGGATCCGGGGTTGTTGCTCAGCGCCACAGTCAAGGCGCCGGCTTCGCCAGCCTCACGCAACATCTGCAGGGTTTCTTCGGTGCGGCCGGTGTTGGAAATGCCAATGGCAACAGAGTTGGTGTCCTGAATGGCTGCGCTGGTCAGGCCGGCGTGGACCTCTGACCAGTGATGGGCGTTGATCCCAATCCGGTACAGGCGCGACTGCAATTCCTTGGCCATGACGGCACTGCCGCCAATGCCATAAATGTCCACATGGTTACTCATGGCAATGCGGCGGGCGATCTTGTTCATCAACGCCAAATCCATGACCGCAGCAGTCTCCTCCAAGGAACGCGTATGGGCGTTCACCAGGGTGCTGAGCACATCGCGCGGCGAATCGTCAGGCCCGAAGGCCCGGCCAATATCCGCTTTCCACGATTCCCGGGCGTCACTGCGGCCCAGGTCCGAGGCAATGCTGACCCGGAACGGCACATAGCCCGCGTATCCCAGCAGGCGGCAGAACCGCGTCACTGTAGCCGGAGACGTTTTTGTTTGCTCCGCAAGTTCCATGATGGACAGTTCCAATGGCGCCTGCGGGTGCTCCAAAAGATACGTTCCAATTTTTGCCATGGCGGCTGGCATGTCAGGTAGTTTTGCCTGAATACGGTTCACGACGCCGGCAGCTGTTACTGCTGCGGGAGTTGGCGTGAAGGCTGACATGTGAAAATCCGTTTCTTTTAGGTGATTACATAATGAAAACTATTATCACCTTGAATGTAAGTCAAGTCACACCGAGACACAGAATGGTAACGATGCAAAAATTCCTCGCAATTGACGCCGGCGGCACCTCCACAAGAGCCGTTCTTCTTGACGAAACGGGGCGGTGTCTGGGGTACGGCACATCGGGGGGCGGAAACCCGGTTTCACGCGGATTTGAACCTGCTTTGGATGCCCTCGCTGCGGCCTCCGAAAAGGCGCTTGAATGGGGCGACGGCCCCGTTGAAAAAGTAGTGGTCGCAATGGCCGGCGCATCCCTTGAACTGCCGACCCACTTGTTCCAAGAACGCTTTGTTACGCTCGGACTGATCGGCGAGGTGGTGATTGAATCTGATCTATTAGCCGCTTTTTACTCTGGAAGCTATCAAGACGATGGAAGCGCCTTGATAGCTGGCACGGGAGCCGTGGGAGCCCGCATCTCGGCCAGCCGCCTTGCTGCGGTGGCCGACGGAACAGGCTGGCTTTTGGGGGACGAGGGCTCCGGATTTTGGCTGGGACGCCAGGTGGCACGGGCCGTAGCTGCGGCCCTTGACGGTCGCGGCCGGCCAACGGCGCTGACCGAACTGGTTTTGGCAGACTTGGGCATCACCCTTGATTCGACCCAGCGCACCCAGGGCCGTCTTCGGGCCCAGCAGCAGCTGATTTTCAAGGTATATGAGAGCAGCGCCATCGAATTGTCCCGCTTTGCCCCGCTGGTGTTTGCCGTGGACAACGACGCCGTGGCCACCGACATCATTGAGCGTGCGGCTGACGCATTGGCCCGGACCCTTTTGGCCGTTGCTCCCGGCGCAGCCGAGCCATTGGTTTTTGGTGGCAGCGTCTTAACCAAGGGCGCCACTGTAGCCGCCGCCGTTGCCGCGCGGCTGGCAACTCCGGCAACACCAATTCTGGTCCACGACGGCGTTGTGGGCGCAGCGGTACTTGTCCTCAAGCGCCATGGCATTGAGGTTGACGCGGCAGTGTTTACGCGGATCCAGGACAGCCTGGTCGCCCTGCGCGGCTAATCAGGCAGGGCTGCTCATCAGGCAGGGCGGCTCATCAGGCAGCGATGCCAGCCGCAGCTCAAGAACGCAAGGCGCTAGCGCGCGGCGGTGTCGCCGTCGTCCGTGTTGTCAGCGTTGTTGGCGGGTTCTGCGGGAGCAACGCCATTAGCGGCGTCGGCCCTGGCCGCCGTGTCAGCCCTGGCCTGCTTGAGCCTGTCGGATGACTTGCGGTTCACACCCAAGCCTTCGCTGAGGTAGTCGTCATTTTCCCTGTGGCCCATGACCAGCAGGGAGGCAATCAGCAGTGTGGCGATGAAGGCGATGCCGAAGGCGATGCCGCCCAAGTCCCAACGGAGGCCGTGCTTGGTTCCGCCGGCCGAAACCACCAGCGTGACGATCCCCGCTACAGCACCCATCGCGAAGGAGAAGCTGAGGGGGAACTTGATGGAGTTGCCCGAGTTCGGGTTCGTCGGCTTTGAACTGCCCACAATTGATCCTTTGCCTTGATTGGTGTTGCGCGCACCACGCGTTTCTACGCAAAGTAGAACATTTGACTTCTAGTTTACTGGGCTTTTGCCTTGTGGCTGTCATGGCGCAAGGTGAGGGCTGACAACGCCCACAGCGCGCCTGTCATCAAGGCCCCGCCGCCGGCAACGCCCATCAGCGCATGCGGTCCCGCCGCGGCAAAGAATGGCAGCAGGATTCCGGTGCCAAGGCCCAAAAATCCTGAGATCATCCAGTCGTTGCCCATTGCCGACTTGGCCTTTGGCGTTCCGGCCGGCCGGAACAGTGCTGCGAAGAGCTCGGCGGCACCCATGACCGCGAGCGCCGCCCCGCCAAGGAGGGCTGCCACCAGTGTGCTCGCGGAAATGGCCACCACCACGCCGCTCATGGCCAACAGGCCGCTGGCGCCCAGAAGCACCAGACGCCGGGCGTCCTTGCGGGGAGGGGCAAGCGTGCGCACGGTCAAGTAATGGGCGGCAGCTGCGGCCAGAAAGTATGCGCCCAGGGCCAGGCACAAGCCCAAGGTTTCAGGCTTGCCCCAAAAGACTGTTGTGAGCCCAAAGACCAAGGTGACCAGGGCTCGGACCAGCACGGCTCTCCATAGGAGTGGCGTGTTGGCCGCGGTCAGGCTGGCGCTGGCAGATTGGGGAAGGGCAGTTTCACTCACTTATCAAGTCTAGCCGCGGCCGGCGGGCACGCCGACCTGAATCCAACGCCCGGTTCTGGCACGCAGGCCAAGGGTCAGGCCCCGTGCGCCCATGTAGCCAACACTGAAGGCAGCCCAGACCCAGAACAGCCCCGGCACCGTGTCACCGAGGCTGAGCTGCGCCACCCAGTACAGCAGCGGCAGGTAGATGACCAGGTTCGCCACCCCGGCCAGTGCCAGGTAGCGGGCATCGCCGGCACCAATGAGGACACCATCAAGCACAAAGACGTAACCGGCCAGGGGCTGCCCCACGGCCATGACCAACAGTGCCGTTGCCAGGGCCGCGTGGACGCTGGTGTCCGTGGTGAAAATCCAGCCCACGAATCCTGAGGCGGCCCACAGTGCCAGGCCTGTGAGCACGCCAAAACCCACGCCCCATTGGGTCATGGTCCGTGTCAGGACGCGCACGGCGGCAACGTTGCCGGCGCCAAGTTCCTTGCCGATGAGGGCCTGGGCGGCTATGGCCAGGGCGTCCAGGGCGAAGGCGAGAAAAGCGAAAATTGTCATGGCCAGCTGGTGGGCGGCCAGGTTGGTGGGCCCTTGCGCCGTCACCACCACGACAGTAACCAGGATGGCTGCCCGCAATGACAAGGTGCGCAGCATCAGCCAGCTGCCCACCCTGGATACCGTTCTCACCCCTGCCCAGTCGGGGCGCAGCCCCACTTGGTAGTGGCGTGCCTCCCGCACCACGATGACCAGGTACACCGCGGCCATCCCCCATTGGGCAATGACAGTGCCGGCGGCAGCACCGCCAACGGACAGTCCGAATCCGTATACCAGCACAAAGTTCATGACGATATTGACGGCGAAGCCGGCCGTGGCCACCAACAAGGGCGTCCTGGTGTCTTGGAGGCCCCGCAGAACACCCATGGCCGCCATGACCAGGAGCATGGGCGGAATTCCGGCCATGCTGATCATGAGGTACTGCTGCGCATACGCAAGCACGTCCCCTTGCGCCCCCATGGCACCGAGCAGCGGGTTGCCGGTGAATATGCCAACCGCGGCAAGAACCACGCCCAAAATTGCCGCCAGCCACAGTCCGTCACGGCCCACTGCGAGGGCTTGGGCATGTTTCCCGGCCCCCAGCAGACGCGCCACGGCAGGTGTGGTGGAGTATGCCAGGAACACCATAAGTCCCACGGCCGTTTGCAGAACTGTGGCAGCCAGACCCACGCCGGCCAATTGCGGCACACCCAGATGTCCCACAATGGCTGAGTCGGCCAAAAGGAACAAGGGTTCGGCAATGAGCGCGCCGAAAGCAGGTATGGCCAGCCCCCGGATCGCCCGGGCTGTGGAGCGGCGGGTCGCTTTGGCAGCCTCTGGCGGCGTTACGGAATTAGGCACCCTTCAACACTATCGGCCCCGCCAGCCCGTTGATTTCAACGAGTTCTGCCATGATCCCCTGCAGGGCTGTGCTGGTCTGCATAAAGGCAGCCCGCTCCATGGCCTCGAGCCGGGTCAGAATGTCTATACCACCGGCCCAGCCGCGGTTCCCGCAGCGGCAGCAAGACGAGCCGGGGAAAAATATTCCGGTTCACCGTGTAGCGCGGCATCAAGGACACGCAATCCCCGTTCCACCAGGGAGGCGGCCACGAAGAACTCATTGATGCGATGGGCCACCACAACCTCCTCCCCCGCCAGCATCCCGATCATTTCGATGGCCCCTTCCAGGGGAAGCCCGGGCGCACCGACACCCACCGTTCCCCGCGGAGGTCATTTGGGTGCACGGACGTGTTCGCGGCCAGCCGGTGCCCGGCGCTGGCGGCAATATCCAATGGTTCATGGTCCAAGGCGGTGACGTGGACGGACGCCGGCCAGGGCGCGCTATTGGGCAGCCGGTGGGCAATCACCACGTCATGGTCAGCTGTCAGGGCGGCAATCCTGCTGGGCCACGTCCGCATCCGCCAAGTGGAGTTGGGGCCCGCCACTGGCCAGCAGCGCCTGTTCCAGCGGTCCGAAGAAGGCCAGCGCCGCACTGTGAAAGGCAGCCAAGTTGAGCGTTTCGTCCGAGCTTTCCCGGAAGACACCCACGGCCGCCTTGCCCTGGCCAAGGCGATTTCCACATCGACGCCCGCGCGGCACACAGGGCCAGGCCGGACGGGGTGAACGCCGTGCGCCTGCACGACTTGAACGTCAGGGCCGTGCCCGCCGTGCGTTGCAGCGCGCTCAGCTGCTGTGACACGGACGACGCCGTAACGTGCAGTGCCGACGCAGCGGCGGCAATGCTTTCCTCGCCTGAACCTCGCGCAGGGCCCTGAACTGTCCCAGTTCCATAAACTCAAACTAATGCATTGGGTGCAAAATCCGGCCTTGTTCTTATGTTTTGCTGCCTGAGCATTGACAGTGTGCAAAGTGCCTGGAACCGCCTGTGCGTGGATATGTTGCTGCTGGCCGTTGCCTTGGTGCGGGGCAGCGGCTACCTGGTGGCAAAGGATCTCAGCAACACAGCGAGTGTCCCCTCGCTGCTGGGTTGGCGATTTCTGCTGGCCGCTGCGGCCATGGGAATTCTGTGGATGTGGCGGGTGCGCCGGATTACCGGCCGGGCCGAGGCCTGGACGGGCTTGCTGCTGGGACTCACTCAGGCGGCTGTGCTGTTCCTGGAAACGTTTGGCGTGGCCCCGACACAGGCCAGCAGCGCCGGGCTGATCATCTCCCTGACGGTGATCTTCACGCCTTTGCTGGCTGCCGCGGCAGCGCGGCGATGGCTGCCGCCGCAGTATTTTGTGGCCGCAATGGTCGACATGGCGGGGGTTGCCCTGTTGACCACCGGCGGGGCTTTCGCAACCCCCAACTTGGCGATCTTCTCAAGCTGGCCGCAGCCCTGGCCCGCGCAACCCATGTAAGCCTGCTGGGGACCCTGACACGCAACAAGCCCCACAGTTGCATCACTGTGACACTGATCCAGTGCGCCGTGCTCGGCATTGCGCTGGACCCGGCGGGAATGATCACCTCGGCACTTAGTTTCTCCCCACGCCGCATGGCTTGGCGTCGCGTCCTTGGGGCTGGCGTGCAGCGTCTTTGCGTTCGTTGTCCAACTGTGGGCTGTTCGGCGCACCTCTGCCTCCCGTGCCACTCTTTTGATGGGCACCGAGCCGCCCTGGGCGGTCCTGCTGGGAGTGGTGGTTGCCGGCGAGTCGCTTGGCTGGCTGGGTGCCTTCGGTTGCGTCTTGATCGTTGGGGCAAGCTACGCCGGCCAAAGGATCAAGGCCGACGTCCGGGCGTCAACAACTGATCAGGAACCTTGGTGGCTAGTATCCGCCGCCGTTGTCGCTGGCCATGTTGGCAAAGCGTGAGTAGTGCCCCTGGAAGCCCACCACAATGGTCTTGGTGGGGCCGTTACGGTGCTTGGCCACGATCACATCGGCCTCGCCGGCGCGGGCAGATTCCTTGTCGTAAATGTCCTCACGGTGCAACAGGATAACCATATCGGCATCCTGCTCGATCGAGCCTGATTCACGAAGGTCCGAAACCATGGGCTTCTTGTCCGTTCGCTGCTCGGAACCGCGGTTCAGCTGGGACAGGGCGACGACGGGAACCTGCAGCTCCTTGGCCAGCAGCTTCAAGGCACGGGAGAACTCGGAGACTTCCTGCTGACGGGATTCCACCCGCTTGCCCGAGGACATGAGCTGCAGGTAGTCCAGGATGACCAGTTTCAGGTCGTGCTGTTGTTTCAGCCGGCGGCACTTGGCCCGGATCTCCATGAGGGACATGTTGGGTGAATCGTCAATGAAAAGCGGTGCCTCATTCATCTTGCCCATGGTGGTGGCAATCTTGGACCACTGGTCGTCCTTGACGGTTCCCTTGCGCAGGTCCTGCAGACTGATGGTGGCCTCGGCGGAGAGCAGGCGCATGGCAATTTCATTGCGGCCCATTTCCAGGGAGAACACCACTGTGGCCATGTTGTGGTCAATGGCTGCCGAGCGCGCCCAGTCAAGGGCGAACGTGGACTTGCCAACGGCCGGCCTCGCAGCAATGACGATCATCTGTCCCGGGTGCAGCCCGTTGGTCAGTTCATCAAATTCATAGAAACCCGTTGGCACGCCTGTCATGCCCTCGCCCTTGTGCCCGGACGCCTCAATTTCATCCACAGTGGATTCCATGACGTCCTTGAGCAGCACGTAGTCCTCCGTGCTCCGGCGTTCGGCCACGGCAAAGATCTCCGCCTGTGCGGCGTTGACCACGTCCTCAACTTCGCCGTCCTGGGCGTAACCCATCTGGACAATCTTGGTGCCGGCTGTGACCAAGCGGCGCAGCACTGCCCGCTCGGCAACGATTTCGGCGTAAAAACCTGCGTTGGCGGCCGTGGGCACGGACTGGATGAGCTGGTGCAGGTAGGCGGCTCCGCCGACCTTGGTAATTTCGGTGCGCTTGGTCAGCTCATCGGAGACGGTGACGGCGTCGGCGGGTTCACCGCGGCCGTACAGGTCAAGGATGGCCTCATAGATGCTCTCGTGGGCCGGCCGGTAAAAGTCGTTCCCCCGCAAAACCTCAACGACGTCGGCAATGGCATCCTTGGAGAGCATCATGCCGCCCAAAACGCTTTGCTCGGCCACGAGATCCTGCGGCGGTGTCCTGGCGAAATCCGGATCGCGCGAGGAAGTCCCTGCTTCTCGACTTGAAGCTGACATAAGTTGGTGCCCACTTTCTGCCCTGCTGGCCGGGCCTTTCCACCGCGACTTGGCGGTGCATTCTTTGGTACTACTCCTCCTTACCAGCTGATACCGACAAAGTTGTCGTTGCAGAGGGGTCATTGGCAACGTTAGACGCAAGAACTCCAACTACCAACCCCGTTGTCCTCTGCACCTGTGGATAACCGGTGCATTAAGTGGCTCTGCTTGTGCACAGGATGGGGACAAGCATGTGGACAACTCTTGGGATGACCTCAAAACATGCCTCTGACCTGCACAAACACTCCCCACCGCCTGTGGATGAATACTTTTTTACCACGATTTTCACGCCTGGGCCGCCGCTTGGCGCAATGGTTAAACACAAATGCCGCGGCGGATATCCACAGATGTATGTGAATCTGTGGATATCCGCCGCGGCATGGGACCTACCCGCCACCTGCCTCTATGCGCGCTTGGGCATGTGCCTCTTGCCGCTCCTCATGACAAGGAACACACCGGCAGCAACAATCAGCACCCCAATTGCCATGACCAAGGTAAGTCCACCGGTACCTGTGTTGGACAGCTCGCCCGCTCCCGGTATCGTCACGGCGGTTTCCATGGCTGTGATGACCACGGGGACCACCACAGACTGCTTCGAGGTCTGCCCCGTCAAGGTCACCGTGTGCCCGCCCACGGCGAAGCCGACAGGGATCGTCCAGCTGACGTTGACATTGCCCTTGGCGTCAGCCTTGAAAGTGCCCATCTCCACGGGGGTGGAGCGGATGACGGCGGAAACCTGTTCGTTCGGCGCGAACCCGCTTCCCTTGACAACCAAGGTGCCACCCTGCGCAGCAGTCACGATTGGAACCGCAGAGTTCAACGACGTCGGCGCAGCAGTTGCCGTGCCCGTGGCCGTGGCGCTGGGTGAGCCGCCGGGTGACACACTCGGTGATTCCGACGGCATGGCTGTCGCCGACGGTGAAGGGCTCGACGTCGCAGGAATTGTAGCCGAAGGCGTCGCGCTCGGCGGGATTGACGGAGTTGTCGAGGTACTCGGCGTCGCACTCGGGGTGGTCGACGGCGAGGTTGACGGAGTTGCCGCGGCGCTCGGCGTCGCACTCGGGGTGGCCGACGGCGAGGTTGACGGAGTTGCCGCGGCGCTCGGCGAAGCACTCGGGGTGGCCGAAGCACTGGGTGTTGCCGAAGCACTGGGTGTTGCCGTCGGCGTGGGATCGGCAAGACGCTCGCTGGCCAGGAACTCGCCACAGGCAATCCACTTTTGCTCGTAGGACGTCACACCGGTCATGCGGAGAAAACGGGCCGGCGAACCGTTCAAGGTGACGTTCTGGGCGGCTGTGGTGTTGGCCCAGGTGGCGGCCACAGTGGCGCCCCACGTGGTGCCGTCAAGGCTGGTCTCAATGGTGACGTCCTTGATTCGGCCGTTGGCCGACGCCCGTCCCTGGCACCCTGCGGAAACAATGTTCCGCACCCTGCCCAGGTCGATGACCGCCCAGTGCGGGGGCGGCGTGGAAGCGGCGCTCCACGCCGTGCTCCAGCCCGGTTCCTGGTCGCAGTCAACCAGGTTGCTGGCGGGGCGCTGTTCGGCAGCAGTTTCCTGGCTGCTGAACCCGGTAACTGTCATGTCCGAGCACAGCACGGCGGCAATGGTTCCGCCGGCAGGGCCCGTGGGTGTGGCAGTCGCGGACGCTGTAGGCGAAGGAGTTGGCGTTGGTGTGGGCCCGCCGTCAACAGCCTTCTTGGCGTTGAACTCCCCGCACGTGACCCACTTGTTGGCGTTGGCACCGTCACCGAGGGTTTCAATGCCCGTGAACTTCACGTATCGGGTTTCAACTCCATTGAGCTGGATCCACTTGGCGTCGGTGTTGTTGGCCCAGGATGCCTCCGTGGGTGCACTCCAGGTGACACCGTCAAGGCTGGTTTCCATGCTGGCCTTGGTGATGCGGCCGTTCAACGCCGGGCGCGGCGTGCAACCGGCGGCAGTGAGCTTCACCGTTGATCCCAAATCAATGACGGCCCAGTGCGGCGGCGGAGTGGAGTTTACGCTCCATGCCGTGTGCCACATGGTGGTGGTGTCGCAGTCGGTCATGTTGGTGCCGCGGCCATTCTCGCCAGCGGTTTCCTCGCTGCTGACGCCTGTCACGGTCATGGCCGTGCAAGGAATCACCGTGGGGTCGGTGACAACAATCGCGTGATCGGTGGTCAGGGTGTTGCCGCCGCTGGTCAGAGTGGCCACCACCTTGGCCGAGCCCAGGGGAGCCAACGAGGGGGTGATCTTGAACTTTGCCGCCGCACTGGTGCCCTGCGCAACTGCCGGGGTTGACGCCGTCGCCGGTTCCACGCTCCAGCCCGCCGGGGCGGTGATGCCCAACGAACCCGCGGCCAAGGCTGCGCCCGGTGCGTTGAGATTGACTGCGAGCTCGAACGGTGTGCCGCCGGCAATGGTGGCTGGCGCGTCAATGGTGACATTGGCGGTGGCGGCAATTACGTATTTCTGGGCGGCAACGCCGTCGAACTTCACAATGCCATCGGCGCCCTTGACGGGCGCAATGGTGGCACCGGTGGCCTCGTTCTTAATAGTGAACTTGCCGTCAAACAGTTGTGAACGAACAGCGAGCGGCCCATCCTTGGCAGGCTCCAGAACGGCAGCTGTGGGAGCACCATTGGCCCAGGAGATGCCTACTTCAACGTTACCGCGAGCCTTCAGCCCGGAAACCGCACCTGCGGGCCAGTTGGCGGGCAGCGCCGGCAGCAGGTCAATGGAGTTGGACTGGGACTGCAGCAGCATTTCGGCAATGCCTGAGGTGGCGCCGAAGTTGCCGTCAATCTGGAACGGCGGGTGCGCATCCCAGAGATTGTCGTAGACGTTGTTCTTGAGCAGGGCCGAGAGCATCTTCTGTGAGCCGTCGCCGTCCAGGAGACGGGCCAGGAAGTTGATCTTCCAGGCCTTGGACCAGCCGGTGGCTCCGTCGCCGCGGGCGTCAAGTGACTTGCGGGCAGCTGCTGCAAGAACAGGATTGTTGCGAACGTCAATCTCATCGCCTGGGTAGAGGGCAAAGAGGTTGGATGCGTGGCGGTGCTGGTTGGTGGGCGTGTCGATCGAAGTGTTCTCGATCTTCCATTCCTTGATCTGGCCCCAGGAGCCAACAGCCAGACCCGGATCCATCTTGTTCAGGGTGCTTGTCAGCGACGTCTGGAAGGCTGGGTCCGTGTTCAGGACCTTGGCGGCTTCCAGCGTGTCCTTGAGCAGGTTGACAACAATCTGCTGGGACATGGCGGCGCCCGCCGTGAATGGACCCTGCTCGGGTGAGTAACTCGGGGTCACAACAAGACGGTTGTTGTCATGGGGGTCCGGCTGCAGGTTGTGAATCCAGAACTCTGCGGCCCCCTTCATCATGGGGTACGCCTTGTCCGCCAGGTACTGCTTATCACCGGTGAACGCGTAGTGCTCGTAAACCGGCTGCATCATCCACGCTGCGGCTTCGGGCATCCAGAAGGAAGTGGCCCAGTCATGGACGCCGGTGAACCCAAAGATGTTTGTATTTTGGTTGACGATCCAGCCGGGGGAATCCACACCGAAGATGGACTTGGCGGTGACCTTGCCGGGCTCAACCAGGGCTTCCATGAAGTCATTGAGCGGCTCTGCCGTCTCAGACAAGTTGGTGACTTCGGAGAGCCAGTAGTTCATCTGCAGGTTGATGTTGGTGTGGTAATCAGCCTGCCACGGCGGGGTGTTTCTGTCATTCCACAGACCCTGCAGGTTTGCCGGCAACGAGCCCGGACGGGAGCTTGCAATCATCATGTAGCGGCCATAGTTGAAGAACAGCGTCTCCAGAGCCTTGTCTGCTTCCGAGCCATTTCCCTTGTACTGGGAGCGCAAGGTGTTGGTGGGGACATTGGCCGGCAAATGGCCGCCAATGTTTAGGCTCATATTCTCATAAAGGCCCTTGTGATCGGCAATGTGTGCTGCCCTGACGGCGTCATAGCCCTTAGCAACGGCGGCGTCCACGGCGGCCGTCACGGCCGCGTGTGGGTCAACTCCGCGGTATGCGGGGTAGCTGTCCTTGTAATCGGTGCCCATGGTCATGTAGACGGTGGCACTGGTGGCGCCTGTGACCTTTAGGTTATTGCCCTCAACCGTGACGGTGCCGCCATCGGCCACCAGGTGGGCCGCCATCTCGTACTTCAATCCGTTGTCGGCAACAACACCCTTAACGGTGATGCGGTTGCCCGCGGCGGTCTGCACGGCGCCGTTGGGCGAGGTGAAGCGTGTGGTGAAGTTGATTTGTCCGGCACGGTCTGCGGCGAAGCGGGAGACCACAGCGTTGTCCGGATAGGAGGAAAAGTAGGAGCGCTGCACCATGGCGCCATTGCTCTTGGTATAGCTGACCCCTGCCTCGGCGTTGCTCAGGTTCAGGTCACGGCGGTAATTGCTGGTCCCCGTAGCGTCAGGAACGTCAAAGTAGAACTGGCCAAAGTTCAGATAAGAACCAAAGCCCGGGATGACACCGCCCGGCAGGCTGTAGGACGGGATGCCAAGCTTGCCAGCCACCGCCTCCGGAGACATGGAGCCGTTGGCCGTGATTTCATCGCGCACGGCCTTCAAGTTTGCATTTTTGGACCCGTCGGAGGGCCAGTTGCCGCCGGTCCAACCTTCCTTGGAGCCGGGGCCTCCTGACCACAGTGAGTCTACGTTCAGGCTCAGTCGCTCGCTGGCCAGGCCACCAAACACGTTGGCGCCCTGATGTCCGCCACCAATGGGCAACGACTGGGTTTCCCAGTTGTTTGCCGGGGCCGCGTACCAGAGCAACTGATCGGACTCGGGAATTTGGTAGCCGGCAAGGATGCCGGCGGAAGTAACCGGGGCCATAGGCGTTTCAGCTGCGGTGGCTCCACCAATGGTGGTCAACCCCAAGCCGGCTACGACGGCCAGGGCGCATACGGCGGCCAGTGGCTTGGCAAGAGTTTTTCGCATGTTTGGCAGAACCATAGTCCCTCAGCAAAGAAGCAGGCGGCCCCACGGACCAACAAACCCTGGACGCACAGCATGATATGGATACCAAAGTGACAGGCCCCACAGTAATACATCGGATGTCTCGCAGTCCGTAGATGAAGCAATGAGGAGGTAGGCGGGGTTGTGCGCCGTGGCCCGGTGTGCCGAAAAACGGCCGGCGTTAGACTATTGGGAACAATAAGGAGCGCGATCATGGGTGCCGAGCCAGTCTCACCAAAGACCGACAACAGGACCAACAAGACCCATCCCACGCAAGTGGAGCCGGGGGAGTTCATCGCCACCGTGGACACCACGGAGAGGCGGCGCCAGGATGCCCTTGTCCTGCTGGAGCTGATGGCGGAGATTACGGGGCAGCCGCCGCGCATGTGGGGGCCAAGCATCATCGGATTTGGCGAGTACCACTACAAATACGCCTCGGGGCGTGAGGGCGACGCGGCCGCCGCGGGGTTCTCACCCCGGAAAGCGAACCTGGTGATCTACGGGCTCCAGGACCCGCCAGAGGCCGGACCTTTGCTGGAAAAGTTGGGCAAGTTCAAGTCCAGCGTGGCATGCGTGTACATCAACAAGCTCGCCGATGTTGACTTGGACGTGCTCCGGGAACTCATTGGCTTGAGCTACCGGTACATCAACACCACGGACATGCAATCGCTGCAGTCCCAAAAGCGCCTGTGAAACAAAGAAGCCCGGCTCCCGAAAACGGGGGCCGGGCTTCCTTTTGAAGCTGTGAGCGGGGTATTAGCCTGCTACAACGTTCAAGACAATAACGGCTGAAACGTCGTCGTGAAGACGAACGTTTGCAGTGTGCTTGCCGGTGGTCTTGATGTGCGCAGGCAGTTCAACCTTGCGCTTGTCAATGGTTCCCAGACCTGCAGCGGCAACAGCCTTTGCAACGTCGTCAGCCTTGACGGTACCGAACAAGCGGCCTGAGTCGCCTGCCTTAACCTTCAAAACAACAGCGTTGGCCTGCAGAGCCTTGGCCTGCTCCTGGGCAGCTTCGATGGAAGCGTGCACGTGGGCCAGGCGGGCAGCCTTGATGGTTTCCACCTGCTTCTCGCCACCCTTGGACCAGGTGAGGGCGAAGCCGCGGGGCAGAAGGAAGTTACGTGCGTAACCGTTCTTTACCTCAACGATGTCGCCAGCGGCACCGAGGCCGCTTACTTCATGAGTCAAAATGAGCTTTGCCATGTTTATTTATCTCCCTTAACCGCGGCCAGCGCCGGAGTAGGGCAGCAATGCAACTTCGCGGGCGTTCTTGATTGCCTGGGCGATTTTGCGCTGCTCCTGAACGGTAACACCCGTAACACGACGTGCACGGATCTTTCCACGGTCAGAGATGAATTTGCGCAGCAATGCTACGTCCTTGTAGTCGATGACAGTGATGTCAGCGGCCTTCAAGGGGTTGGACTTTGGTTTGGGCTTACGGAGTTCAGCCTTAGCCATCGTGGAGCTCCTTAGTATTCGTGGAGCCCGTGGATATTAATCCGCGGGATGGAGTGCGTACGGCGGTTGCCGCACATTTTTAGTAAAACGTTCAAGTGTGGTGCACACGGGTCCCTGCGTGGCGGCGAAGCCGACACGAAAGGGCGTGCACCGCACGCTAGAAGGGAGGCTCGGAGTTATCCGGGCCGGCGCCCCAGCCGCCGGAGGAGCCGCCACCGGGCGTTGCCCAGGGATCGGCTGCCGGTGCGGGCTGCTGTTGCGCGCCGCCGCCACCCCAGGGAGCGTTGCCGCCACCGGGATTGGCGCCGAAGCCACCTTGGCCTCCGCCAGCGTTGCCGCCGCCGAAGTTGCCGCCTTGGCCGCCGTTGCCGCCACCGAAGTTGTTCCCACCCTGGCCGCCGGAGCGTTGGGTGCGGTTGACCTTGGCATTGGCGTAACGCAGCGAGGGGCCGATCTCGTCGACCTCAAGCTCCATAACGGTGCGCTTTTCGCCTTCTTTGGTGTCGTAGGTCCGCGACTTCAGCCGGCCTGAAACAATTACTCGGGTTCCCTTTGTCAGGGACTCGGCAACGTTTTCGGCCGCTTCACGCCAGATCGACGCGCGGAGGAACAGCGTTTCGCCGTCCTTCCACTCGTTGGACTGGCGGTCAAAGGTCCGCGGAGTCGACGCAATGGTGAAGTTCGCTACTGCTGAA
>JBDTQM010000004.1:0-54997 GCA_039932175.1 Specibacter sp. | reverse complement strand
GGGACCGCGGGAACCGGCAGGGCAGCGTTGTGGTTCCGTTGGGCAGCCTGGTGTCCGTCGCCTCGGCGCCGGACAATGAGTTTTAGTTCTGGCCGGGCCAAACAATCCCGCCCACCGCTTATTGCGGACTTGGCGCTGCGTTCCCGGTTGCGAGCATGGCCCGGGCTGCTGCATGGCGGTCGTCGATGAACTGCTCGAATTTGGCTTCATCCACGCGCCATTGCCCTCGCCCGCCGATCTGAAATGCCGGCAGTTCGCCACTGTGCACCAGCGCATAGCAGGCGGCGGCTGAAATTTGCAGTTGTTCGGCGACATCGGCCAAAGTCAGGAATCGAGGCATGCACTCATTATCTCTCTTTTGGTCACTTTTGACGAGTTTTATCGAAGTTATCCCCAGGCGTTCCGGCGCAGGGACCCCATCCGCCACTGAAGTTGTCCACAGATTCAGGGCTTTTTAGTGGAGGGGGTTTCAACGCAGGCATATCGGTTGTAGAAATAGGTACACGACTGTCCGTACAGGGCATGGTTCCTTGCATCCACTCGATGCGTGCACGGACCGCCCGGCGGAACCATCCGTTACGGGGAGGAACCATGGCTTCGGAAGCGCAGGGACAGGCCGCGAGACTGGCCAAGCCCTCATGGAAGGATCCCCGGCTCTTGATAGGGATCCTGTTGGTGCTGGCCTCCGTGGCCGGTGTTGTGGCACTTGTGGGCAGTGCCGGGCGAACAGTGCCCATGTACGCCGCCAAGGATGCGCTGGTGGTGGGCCAGAAAATAACTCCGGAGTCCTTCACCATTGTTCAGGTCCAGCTCGGTGATGCGGGCGGCAAGTACATGAACCCGCAGGTGGTGCTGGGGGAAAACAGCGTGGCGGTGCGGATGGTGCCCAAGGGTGAACTGGTTTCCCGCTCCAGCATTGGCCAAACGGATGCACTTGATCGCAAACCCGCACCCGTGACCATCAGCGAGCCCCTGCCCAAGGAGGTGGTGGTCGGTTCCCATGTTGACGTTTGGGTTGCCCTCCCGGATGAGCGCAACGGCTTCCAGGCCCCTGTCCTGATGTTGCCGGGGGCGGAAGTTGCGGCGCTCAATGTTGCCGCGGGGTCCTTGGGATCCGGGAAGTACATGCAGATCATGGTGTTGGTGAGCGACGCCCAGATGCCAAAATTCCTGGGCGCCGTGGCCAATAAGGCCAAAGTCTCGGTGGTGTGGAATCCCGGGGCCGCGCAGTGAACATTGTGAGCGTCGTTTCGGTGGGCGACACGGCAACGGGTGTCATTGACGAGCTTGCCGCGAGCCCGGGGAAGCTCAGCATAGTCCGACGGTGCCCTGAATTGGCGCAGCTTCTGGCCGCCTGCCAGAGCGGATTGGCCCAGGTTGCAGTGGTGGCACAGTGTGCCGGTGACTTGACCGCAACGTTGGTGGACCGACTCACTGCTGTGGGGGTCAGTGTGGTGGCCGTTGCGGATTCGCCTGAGGATGCCCGACGCCTGCGCAACCTGGGTGCCAGTGTTGTGTCCGGAAACGTCTCAGCCGAACTGTTGGGCGCAGCTGTGCTGGGCGCTGTTGAAAGCAGGCGCCACCACCTCTCAACAGGCTTTGCCGTCCCGGACGCCCGTGAATCCGGCCCGGCTGGCGGCGTGATCGATGGTTCCGCCGGCGACGCTTCGCCTTCCCGTTCCGAACCGGAGAGAGTGCGGTCATCAACAGCGGTTCCGGGTGCGCAGGGACACAGCAACAGCCCGCCAAGCCCAAGCTCGTTGGGCGCCCGGCCGCGCGACTCCGGCCGGCAAGACGTGCCCGCTTACCTTGGCGGGCCACCGCCGCCCGGGCCGGCAGCACCCCAGCCAGTCCGTCCCCACATGTCCCCGGCGGGCATTGCCGCCAAAGTCAGGGCCCGGCTGCACCGTGAACAAAACCCGCAGCGAAGCAGGCGGGGCCACCAGAAAGCCGCCACGCAGAAAACCGGCAAACAAGCGCCTGGTCCCGGCACCACGCTGCCGCAGGGTGGCGGGAGCACGCTGGTGGCAGTGTGGGGACCCACGGGATCACCGGGCCGCACCACTGTGGCCATCAATTTGGCCGCCGAACAAGCAGCGTCGGGGCGCTCCGTCATGTTGATAGATGCCGACAGTTTCGGGGCAAGCATTGCCGCGGCGTTGGGGCTGCTGGATGAGTCGGCCTCCTTTGCCCAAGCCTGCAGGGTGGCTGACCAGGGGCAGCTCAATGTTGCGCAGTTGTCCAGGATTTCCACCCAGGTGGTGTTTTCCGGGGGCGCCTTTTCACTGCTGACAGGGCTTACCCGCCCGGACAGATGGCCGGAATTGCGGGCAGCCGCCGTGCAGCGGGTGCTGTTGCTGGCCAAGGAGATGGCCGACCTTGTCATTGTCGATTGCGGTTTTTCCTTGGAGAGCGATGAAGAGCTGAGCTATGACACAGTGGCGCCGCGGCGCAATGCCGCCACCTTGATGGTCTTGAGCCAGGCAGACATCATTTACGCATTGGGCAGCAGTGACCCGGTCGGGATTCCACGACTTATTCGGGGCCTGGCTGAGCTGGCCCAGCACTGCCCGGGGGCCGATGTGCGTGTGGTGGTCAACAAGGTGCGCCGCAGGGCTGTGGGCGGGGCTCCGGAAAGGGCCCTCGCCCAGGCGTGGGAACGCTTCGGCCCGCCACTTCCGATCAAACACTTCCTGCCGTGGGAGCCGGAACTGACGGACAAGGCCTTGCTGGAGGGCAGGCTTTTGCAGGAGATTGCTCCCGATGCGCCATTGCGCAAGGCCATTCGCGACATCAGTTGTGCAGCTGTCCAGCGAAACCCTGAAAGTGCTGTCAGAAACGCCACAGCGAAGCTTGAGGTTCAGCGCTAGGCTCAGTTGTAGGGTCGCAAAGAAGCGGTCTTTTCTCTTTGACGGAGGCGTTATTTTTATGGCATCGCACTCATCCAGCCCCGAAGCTGAACAGGATTCATCACGGGTTGGCGGCAAGTCATTTTTTGATGACTACTTCGTGCAGCTTTCTGCCGAAGACGCAGCGCTCTACGAGCCGGCAGTCCTTCAGGCCAGGGCGCTCGCACACCAGGCACTGGCTGCCACACGGACACCCAGCCATGCCAACGTGGAAATCCTAGATGAGCATGATGCCAGCGTTGTGTACATCGTCACCGATGACATGCCGTTCCTCGTGGACTCCGTCAATGCCGAGCTGGTGCGCCAGAACCTGGCCATTCACTTGGTCACGCACCCCGTTTTTGTGGTGGCACGCGAGAAGACCACCCATGCCCTGGCCTCCGTGACAAAGGTCCCCACCCACACCGGCATCGCCAGCGGCGACACCTCGGCCATGCCCAATATTTCCCATCTTCTTGGGGACGGGGACAACTCCTCCTACCTGGAGTCGTGGATTGCCGTCCAAATCCCCAAGACGGACGACGCCGCCAAGGCGGAATTGCTGGCCGGCCTGGCCAAAGTCCTGGCCAATGTGCGTTCGGCCGTTGAGGACTGGCCGGCAATGCGGGAGAAGGCGCTGAGCCGGGCTGAAATCCTGGCAACAGTCCTTGCCGGGGAGTCCCTGGTGGATCTTCGCGAGGCCGAAGACCTCCTGCACTGGATGGAGGCGGACAATTTCACCTTCCTGGGCTACCGCGAATACGACCTCTCCAAACAAGACGGCGAAGACGTCCTGGTCAACCGTGAAGGCAGCGGCCTGGGCCTGCTGCGCGAGGACGCCAACCACGTTGCCGTGCAGCACTTGACCACCACCGGCCAGCGCAAGGCCCGCGAAAAGCGGGTTCTGGTCATCACCAAGGCCAACTCCCGCTCCACCGTGCACCGCGGCGCCTACTTGGACTACATCGGCATCAAGTCCTTTGACTCCCAGGGCAACGTCAACGGTGAGCAGCGCTTCATTGGCCTGTTCTCCTCGGCTGTGTACACCGGTTCCGTTCGCAACATCCCTGTGGTGCGTGAAAAAGTGGATGCCGTTTTGCGCCACTTCGGTTTCCCGCCCAACTCCCACTCCGGCAAGGACCTTTTTGCCGTCCTGGAGACGTACCCGCGAGATGAACTGTTCCAGATTGAAGTCCCCGACCTGATTGAAATCGCCAACGGCATCCTGCGCCTGGCCGAACGCCGTCGAACACGGTTGTTCCTGCGACCTGACATCTATGGCAGGTTCATGTCTGCGCTGGTTTACATCCCGCGCGACCGCTACACCACGGCGGTGCGCCACCGCATTGAGGAAGAACTCACCCGCACCTTTGGCGCCGTTGCGATTGATTTTGAGGCCCGCATGAGCGAATCGGCACTGGCCCGGTTGTTCTTCCGAATCCGGCTGCCCAAGCAATATCTGGTGCCGGAGGACCTGCAGGTTTCCGAGCTGGAACAGCGCCTGGTGCGCGCCGCCAGGTCGTGGCCGGAGGGCATTGCCCAGGTGCTGCGCGAATCGCAGCCGCGGGACGTCGCCGACCGTCTGGTGCCCAAGTGGCAGGACGCCTTCCCGGCCAGCTACCGCATTGATTTTGAGGTGGAGGACGCCCTCGCGGACATTGCCAGCTTTGAGGCGTTCGACGCCGGCTACAAGGAAGTTGTTGCCGCCGGGCTCAGCCCCGCCCAATGCGCACCCGGGATGCAGGTGTACCTGCCGGCCGGTGGCGCGGAAACGTTGGAGGAGGATGCCCGCGTCAAGCTCTTCATGGCGCATCCCCAAAGCCTGACCAAGATCCTGCCGTTCTTCCACAACCTTGGACTGGAAGTTCTTGACGAGCGCCCCTTTGAGATTGAAACAGCAGACAAGCGTGACTTCTTCCTCTATGACCTGGGACTGAAGTACCCGGCAGGGGTTGACCCGCTGGCAACGGCGGAACTGCTCACGGCAGCCTTCGGGGCGGCCATCACCGGGGCGAGCGAATCCGATCCCTTTGACCGCTTGGTGCTGACCGAAGGCATGCAATGGCGCCAAATTGTCATTCTGCGCGCCTACGCCAAGTACATGCGCCAGATGGGCAATGCCAACTCCTACGGTTTCATTGCCGCCACCCTCTTGCACAACGTTGACGTGACCCGCGGCCTGGTCGAGTTGTTTGAGGCGCGTTTCAACCCGGCCATCGACGGCGCAGCCCGCCCGGAAATGATGGCTGAGATCCATGCCAGGCTCAATACAGCCCTGGAGAATGTGCCCACCCTGGATGCGGACCGCGTCCTGCGCACCTTCACCAACCTGTTGGATTCCACGCTGCGCACCAACTACTACCGGAACCGCGATTTCCTGAGCATGAAGCTCAACCCGGCCACCATTGAGGGGCTGCCGGCGCCACGGCCAATGTTTGAAATCTGGGTCTACTCCCCGCGCGTTGAAGGCACGCACCTGCGCTTTGGCAAGGTGGCCCGTGGCGGCCTGCGCTGGTCCGACCGCCGTGAAGACTTCCGCACGGAAGTGCTTGGCCTGGTCAAGGCACAAACAGTCAAGAACGCGGTGATTGTGCCCACCGGCGCCAAGGGCGGGTTCTTTGCCAAGCAGCTCCCCAACCCGGCGGTTGACCGTGGCGCGTGGATGGCTGAAGGCAAGGAAAGCTACAAAACATTCATCCGCGGCCTGCTGGATGTCACGGACAACCTGGTGACCTCCGACGCCGGGGAAGTGGTGGTTCCGCCGCTCAACGTTGTGCGCCACGACGCCGACGACACCTACCTGGTGGTGGCGGCGGACAAGGGCACAGCGTCCTTCTCCGACACGGCCAACGCCATCTCGGCTGAGTACAATTTCTGGCTGGGTGACGCGTTCGCCTCGGGTGGTTCGGTGGGCTATGACCACAAGGCCATGGGCATTACAGCCCGCGGTGCCTGGGAGTCGGTGAAGCGGCACTTCAGCGAGTTCGGCGTCGACACCCAAACGCAGGAGTTCACGGCAGTTGGTGTTGGGGACATGTCAGGCGACGTGTTCGGCAACGGACTGCTGCGCACCCGGCACGTGCGGCTGGTGGCGGCGTTTGACCACAGGGACATCTTCCTGGACCCCAACCCCGATGCCGGCACGTCCTTTGATGAGCGCCAGCGGCTCTACGACCTGCCCCGCTCCTCCTGGCAGGACTACAATCCGGCGTTGATCAGCCAGGGCGGCGGGGTGTACTCACGCACGCTCAAATCCATTCCCATCACCGAACAGGTGTGCCTGTCACTTGGCCTGCCCGAGGGCACAGTCAAGCTCAGCCCGCCGGCGCTGCTGCGCGCCATCCTGCTGGCACCCACAGACTTGCTGTACAACGGCGGCATTGGCACCTACATCAAGGCCCGCACCGAAACCCATGCCGAAGTGGGGGACAAGGCCAACGACCCCATCCGTGTTGACGGCGCCGATTTGCGGGTCAAGGTCATTGGCGAGGGCGGGAACCTGGGCATGACCCAGCGCGGACGTGTCGAGGCAGCCTTGCACGGGGTCATCCTCAATTCCGACGCCATTGACAACTCCGCCGGCGTTGACTGCTCCGACCATGAGGTCAACATCAAGATCTTCGTTGACCGCATGGTGGCGGCCGGGAAATTGGATCCGGCCGAACGCACCGATTTCCTGATGTCCATGACGGATGAAATTGGGCGCCTGGTGTTGGAGGACAACATTGAGCAGAACATTCTCCTGCTCAACGATCGCCAGCGCGTGGTGGAGTGGAGCCCCAGCTTTGAACGCTTCATGGATTGGCTGGACGAGCATGCGGGGCTGGACCGCGAGCTTGAGGCCCTGCCCAGCAACGCGCAGTTGCAGGAACGGCTGGCTTCGGGGCAGGGACTGACCTCGCCCGAGCTCGCTGTCTTGCTGGCCTACGCCAAGATGGAACTGGCCAAGGCGTTGAGCAACAGCGATCTTGCCGATGACCCCTGGTTCAAGAAGACGCTGCGCAGCTACTTCCCCGCTGAGGTGGCGGCACGGTTTGATGCCGAGCTGGACACCCACCCGCTGCGCAAGGAAATCATTGCCACAGTGGTGGCCAACGACATGGTCAATTTGGGCGGCATCACCTTTGCCTTCCGCGCCATGGAGGAGTCCTCAGCCTCGGAAGTTGTCGTGGCCAAGGCTTTCGTTGCCTTGCATGAGATCTTTGACTTTGCCGCCATGAGCAGTGCGTTGCGGGAGTTGCCGCCCAGCTTCTCCACGACGCAGTGGTCCACGGTGCACCTGGACATGCGCCGCCTCCTGGACCGTGCGGTCCGGTGGCTGGTCAATGAAGGCATCACATCCCACAACATAGAAGATGTGGTCAACCGGTTCAAGCCAGTGGTCAGCACCCTGGGCACGCACATGGAGGACTACTTCCAAGGCGTTGACGTGGAACGGGTGCAAACGTGGCGCAACCGGGCCGCAGCCTTTGACATGCCCGAGGATCTGGGCCGGCGCTGGGCCGAACTCTTTGAGACGTTCCCGCTGCTGGATGTGGCCAAGGTCAGCGTTTTCCTGGCGGAACCCGAAGATGCCGTGGCCAGCGTGTACTACGCGCTGTACAACAGGTACGCGGTTGATGCCTTGCTCGAACGCATCACGGCGCTGCCGCGCAACGACAGGTGGCAGGCCCTGGCCCGCGCCGCGTTGCGCGATGACCTGTACGCCACCACGGCCGACATGACAAGCAATGTCATGGCCAGCACGGAGAGCGGGACCCCGTTCATGGAGCGTATCCAGGCATGGGAGGCCGAAAATCAGGAACAACTGGCCCGTGCCGTGCGGATGTTTGAAGAGGTCAATGAACTTGAACAAGACGATATCGCGTCATTGTCGGTAGCATTGAGGCTCTTGCGTTCGATCGTGCGGCGTTAAGAAACTGCGCAGATCCAACTATCAGTGCTGTGTCCGCTGCATGGGCAGCGGGCACAGCCACCCATCTTTAAGGAGCCCACATGGCAGTCTTTGCCGACATGATCAGGGAAAGTTCAGGACTGGGCCCGGGCGACGCAGAATGGTTGCACCTGTTGGTGGGCGACTGGCAAATGATTGCCGACCTGTCCTTTGCCGACCTGGTCCTGTGGTTCCCCTCCGAGGACCAGAAGTACGTGGCCCTGGCCCATGTGCGCCCGTCCACCTCCCACACCATGTTCCATGCCGATTTTGTGGGCGATCCGATTCAGCCCGAGCTTGACCCGCTGGTGCGGACGGCGTGGGCGAGCCAAAACATTGAGCGCTCCCACGAGACCAAAATTTGGAACTCGGACATGGCCATGCGTGTTGAGGCCATCCCCATGGTGCGCAACGGCCGGACACTTGCTGTCATCACCACCCACATGGATCTCTCCAGTTCCCGGATGCCCTCGAGGCTGGAGCTGACCTACCGCCAGTGCGCCTATGACCTGTTGAAGATGGGGACCCTGGGGCTGTGGCCCGACTTTGCCTCACCCACTGGTTCACGCCGCGGCGCCCCGCGGGTGGGCGACGGGCTGCTGCGGCTGGACGTTGACGGCATAGTCCAATACGCCAGCCCCAACGGTGTTTCCGCCTTCCGCAGGCTGGGAGACGGAGAATCGCTGGAAGGCCGTTCCCTGGCCGAGGTCACCACAGGGCTGCTCAAGGACCGGCGGATGGTGGATGAGTCCCTGCCGCTGGTGGTCACGGGGCGCATGCCCTGGCGGACCGAGATTGAATCCCGCGGGGTGAGTTTGTCCCTGCGCGCCATTCCCCTGCGCGACGCGACTGAGCGTTTCGGGGCCCTGGTGTTGTGCCGCGACGTTTCCGAGCTGCGGCGCCGGGAACAAGAGCTCGTCACCAAGGACGCCACCATTCGCGAGATCCACCACCGGGTGAAGAACAACCTGCAGACGGTGGCGGCCCTGTTGCGGATGCAGTCCCGGCGCATGCACAGCGAGGAAGGCAAGCAGGGGCTGGAGCAGGCCATGCGCCGCGTGGCAACCATTGCCCTGGTGCACGAGACCCTGTCCCAGGGCTTGGCGCAGAATGTTGACTTTGACGAGCTGATCGACAGGCAGTTCAGGCTTTCGGCGGAGGTGGCCTCGCCGTCGCAACGGGTCCGCACCGAGCGTGAAGGCGCCTTTGGCGAGCTGCCCAGCGATTTCGCCACCCCGTTGGCCCTGGTGATCAATGAGCTGGTCACCAACGCCGTCGAGCATGGCCTGCAGGACCGCGAAGGAACAGTGTGGCTGACGGCCCACCGCTACAAGAACGATTCCGGCGACGACGCGCTGACAGTGGGCATAGCCGACGACGGCGTGGGGCTGCCGCAGGGGCACATCGCAGAAGGCCTGGGACTGCAGATTGTGCGGACACTGGTGACCAGCGAACTCGGTGGCACCATCGAGTGGTCGCCGCGGGCCGGCGGCGGCACAGTGGTGACGCTGCAAATGGCCCTGTTCAGCCGCCATTAAACAACTAACCCGCCGTAGTGGTTGAAAAACGCCTCGAAAACGCGTTTTCTCGACCACTACTGCGGGTCAGCTGGAAATAGTGGGTCTAGCTGGCGCGGCGGGCGCGGGCTGCGCGACGCTTCATGGCGCGGCGCTCGTCCTCGCTCAGGCCACCCCAAACACCTGCGTCCTGTCCAGATTCAATGGCCCACTTCAAGCAAGTGTCGACCACTGGACAGCGACGACATACGCTCTTTGCTTCCTCGATTTGCAACAATGCAGGGCCCGTGTTTCCCACCGGGAAAAACAATTCCGGATCCTTGTCGAGGCAGGCTGCGCGACTACGCCAGTCCATGCTGATCACTCACTCCTTTTAGAACTGAAGGCATTTTGTGAAAAAATTCACGTTGGGCCACATAAGAAAGGGCCCTCTATGGGCCCTCTAGGTCATTGACTTAAGCGTGTCATGTTAACTCTGTGTAAACAAGGGGTAGGGGATGATTTATTTGCTCATATAGGTGAGCGATACGTCACAATGAATCATTGAAACCCGGCCGGTTCCCGGCAAACTCCGATAGGGTGCTCTTGTGCAAAACGATCCCCGGACTCCCGCTGGCATGCCCCGCCCCGAGTCACCAAAAACTCCTGCCAACTCACCCAACGACGGCCGGAATCCACGCCCGGCCGGCGTATTTGTTGTCGCCGCCGTTGTCGCGCTCGAATCCCTGATGTTGGGGGTCCTGGGTGTTTGGTCAATCGTTCTGGCGCTGACGCAGTCAACCCATTCCATGGCCAGCGGCGTGTTCCTGATCGTTTTGCTTTTGGCGTTGTGCGCCGGCCTGGCCCTGGTTGCCGTGAACGTCTACAGGGGTTTCCGCTGGACACGATCCGCCGCCTTTGTTTGGCAGTTGCTGATGGTGGCCGTAGCCGTCTCGACGCTGCTCGAGGGAAATATTCTGCCGGGCTTGTTGATGCTCCTGCCCGCCGTGGTGGCCGCATATTTCCTGTTCACCCCCAAAGTGGTGGCATTTTCGCTGCGAACAGGTTCGGAGAATAACGTTTTGTAAGTTCCCCGGGCTTTTACCGGCGTCAGTTCCCCGCATTGCTGTCCACGTGTGGCAGCAGTTGTGGCAAGGGGAATTGAAACCAGCTGCAGAGACCGCCGTCCACCAGGACGCCGCGGCCCGGCGGTTCAGAGCCGGCAGTGTCCAAGCGGACACCCAGCAGCTCGGCATCGGATGGGCGGCGGGGCATAAGCACGATGCCTTGCTGCAGTGTTCGGATTCCCCACTCCAGGGGGAGCCTGGACAGCCCCTGGTGAGGGTAGGGGAGTGCGGCCACAATGGATGTGCCGGCCGCGAGCAAAGCACTGACCTGCTCCTGCTGACGTGGCGCCAAGCCGGCGGCGTCGTCCAACAACAAGATCCCGGCAGGATCATCCGGCGGCACGGGTGGTGCCATCCGCGCACCATTGAGTTGGCACAGTGCGGTCAGGAAGGTGGTTTTTCCCGTCCGGCTGCCACCCAGGACAGGAATGAACGCTCCAGGACCAACGGACAGGGAAATCAATTCATCGCCATCGCCGCCCAAGCCCAAAAACAGTTTCCTTGGCGTCGGTTCACCCTGACCAGCTGCGCCGTGCCGGTCAGGGCACCTTGTTTGCATTTCTTCCATGGTGAGAGTCGTTGGCAGTGGAGTCACCACAAGGATCCCGGCTGCCTGGTTCCCAGGGAGGCCATGGCACCTTCTTTGCTCCTGCTCGCGGCCATGGGGTGCGGTGCCAAGTTGGGCAATGTGCATTGTTTCGGCATCCGAGTGTGCCGCGGAGGCATTGATCGGGCCGGCAACGGCGGCGCGCCCGGGCGAGACCGCGAACCGAGGCAGCCGCGGCCACAGCATGGTGGATTCGGTACTACTGCCGCAATGCAGGAACAGCCTGTTCGGGATGGCGGCCAGGAAGTGAGACGTCAGGAGTTCGCGACCGCCGCCCACCGCCACCACAAGACCGCCAGTGGTGAATCGGATCAGCTCAGCGACGGCATCTTCGACCCACTGCCATGGACTGGACCGCAAGGCTGCCACCCAACGCCCCCAGTCGGAAATGCATAAAACCAATGTGCGGGTGCTGCCCGCCGCCACGTCCCGCAGGCGCAGCACCAAGCGTGCAGCAGTCCTGAGCTGATCCGTTGTGAGGTAACTGCCCACCCACGGATTGTTCGCGTGGGCGGCCAGGGACCCGTCACCGTCGAGCAGATACAACAAGCGGCCCCCGGGGGAAGCGCCGGAACACAGCTGCGTGTTGACAGCAAGGAGCTGGGCGGCCGCCAGGGAAACAGCCGCGGAGGTTTCTGCAGTTGTGCCAAAACATGCCAGATGGGAGTGGTGCTCAGGGTGCCACAACAAGTGTTCCAAGCTTTGGCGTTCCGGAACATCCACCATCCCCAGCGGGACGGCACAGGCGCCGCCGGCAGCCGGGGAGCCCGCGCCGCCGCCGTGGCTGTCCCCAACTGTCCCGGCAAGGGTCAGGGCTGCCGGCAATTCCGGGGCAATGACAGCCGGTGCCCCGCGAAGGGTGGCGTCCCCGGCCTGGCCCGCCCGCCACGCATCCCCAAGGAGTTGCGTGACGGCATAGACGTCGCTGCTTCGCGGGGCAGCAACGGGGTCCGCGGCGTCGCCGGCACGGAGCCGTTGCGCGAAAACTTCCACCAGCGGTAATTCTCCGCTGGCGGGTTCGGCGGACCGCAGCGTGGCGCTTTGGAATTCCTCGGGAGCGGTCCCGGCCCTGCTGATGAAGCCCCGGCCTGGCGTTGAAACGCCAATTGCGGCGGCAGATCCCGTCCCAATAACGTCCGTTGAGTCAAAGGCGGATTGCACGCGCAAGCAAATGGAACTGGTGACATTGGCCCGGATATCGGCGTTCAACGCCCCCTGGGGCCGCTGGGTGGACATGACCAAATGGATGCCCAGGGACCGGCCCACGGTGGCAAGGCGCATGAGCTCGGCCAAGGCGGCGGGATGCTGATCCACCAGAACCCGGAACTCGTCAATGACCACCACCAGGTGGGCCATGGGGTGGCTGTTGGCGGCAGGCCGTTGGGCGTGGGCACGTGCCCCGGCGCGGTACTGGTCACTGTCGGGCGCCCCGGCGCTGGCCAGTGCTGCCTCACGGTGCCGAAGCTCCGCCTGCAGGGAAGCAAGGGTGCGTTCCATCCCGTGCCCGCCCAAGTCCGTGATCAGGGAGGTGGTGTGCGGGAGCCGGCTCAACGTACCCAGTCCCGCCCCGCCCTTGAAATCAATGAAGATGAACGCAAGATCCGCGGGGGAGTGGGCTGCTGCAAGACTCCCGATCAGCGCACGAAGGAACTCAGACTTCCCCGACCCTGTGGTGCCGGCCACCAGCAGGTGCGGGCCGTCGTGGACAAAATCAAACATGGCAGGGCCTTCGGCGGACTGCCCCACGGGTATTGGCCGCAACGGGCCCCCGGCGCTGGAATCCCATGCGTCCAGCACGGCATTGACGCTGGACTGTTGGGGTAGGGAGATGGCAGCGAACGGAGCCGGCGGTGCGGTACCGGGACCGGCAGCAGCGCCGGCCCGGGCACGCGCGTAGGCGTCGAAGACCCGCTGCGCAACACCGTCGGGCACAAATTCCCCATCCCCAAAAGTGCCCTCGACACGATTGCCCGCGGCCACCAGCGCTATGAGGCCCGTCCCGGTGCTCACCGCGTGGCCCGGCACGGGGACTGTTGCTGGGCCCGCAGCCTTGGCGGACGGGCCGGGATCCGGTGGCTCGGCGCCAGTGAGGCCCATTGGCCCGGAGCTGGCACTTGTTGTGTGGGGCCGGCCGCAGCTGCCATCGACCACGAACAACAGAACACGCAGACCGGGGGGCAGCAGCGGCAGACGGACACCCCGTTCAGCCGCCACCACCAGGACCCCCGACGGCCCGCACCCAGCATTCAGGATGCCGCCACCCACGCGGTCCAGGGCCTGCTGCGCTGCCGCCGCGGAAGCGGCCAGCACAGTGTGCGGCAGAAACCTCGCAGCCGGGGGCAGCCGGCCGGCGGCACCCAGCAGGACAACTGGAACGGCCGCGGCGTCGAGCTGCATCAGGACAAAGTTCAGCATTGACCACACGGCGTTGGCCGGGCCCTGCACAGTGAGAGGCCCCGGACCCCAGCGGACACAAAAGGGTTGCCGGGGCAGCAGCGGAGCCGAAAATGAGGGATCCATGGGCGCCAGCGACACGTGGGCCGCCTGGGTGGCCGTGCCCAGGCGCAGCGCAATCCCGCCCAGGGGTGAACGGCTGGGCGTTGGGGCCATGCCCGTGTGGGCGGAGAGCACCAGCGTGCCGGCATCGGGGAAGGTTCGCCACATGCGCCCGGCGTCACCCCACGCGGCCTGTTCCACTGCTGCCAGGAATGAACGACGGCGTTTGCCGCCACCGAACAACGGGATCAGAACCGCCACGGCACCCATGCCCGCGAAAGCCAAAAACATCCACGAGCCAGTGGCCAGCGCCAACACAATGCCGAGGAGCAAAGGCAGGCAGCCGGCAACGATCAGGGCTGTTTGGTTCCGCTGCGGGCCGGTGCCGTGCTGCACAATGCGGGGTTCCAGCGCGCCGGCATCAAGAAGCGGCTCCCCGGAAGCGCCGGGGGAAAAGGCCCGGGACGTTGTGCGCGGCCCGGTCCCGCCGGCAGGCCCGGCACTCCCCAGGGCGGGACCTTCGCCGGGAACGGCGTGGTGGTCCAGGAATCGGAGCTCGAAACAGCTGCTTCCGCAGCCAATTGCATCCCCCACCGCAATGGCAACGCTTCCCCTGACCGCCGAGGCGCCTGCGGCGGGGCTGCCTCCAGCGCGGCAAATGGTGAATCCCGTGGAGTGGCGCGTGGCTGCAAGTGTGATGCTGCGGGTTCCCACAACAAGTGTCCCGTGATGCCGGGACAGTGCGGGGTCGGCTACGGCTATCCGGCATTGCCCGCGCCCCAGGCTGAAGGTGCCGCGGCGCAAGGCAAAGACCGCTCCGGCGTCCGGTCCTGCACTCACCGTCAAGACCGCAGCAATGCCATCAAATCCGGGAACGGGCGCCACCCCCGGCATCGGCCCCCGGGGTGTCGGAGCAATCGTGCCCGCTGCCCCGGCGCGCGCAGCGGGCGGCCCTTCGTTGTGAACCGGCCAGGCAACCACAACGGCCCCGTTGACCAGTGGGGGCCGGCCTGCCTGCAGGCCGGTGAGCGGACGGCCGCCAATGCTAAAGGAACAGCCGGCCCAGTGGCGGGACAGGGCCTGCGCCAGGGACTGCCCGGAACAAGACCCGGGTGCGGCGCCCGGCGGCCACGTGACGCTGAGCTCCGTGGCAGCAGCGCCCATGCCGGCCACCAGCGTGACTTCCAGCAACATGGCACCTCCTCACCCAACCCGGCCGCAATGCCCGACTTCTTCCGAGCCTAGGCGCGGCGCGGCGCCGCGCGGGTCCCGGCGTCGAACATTGTGGATAATGTCCGGCCCCGACCGGCTTGTGGGGGAATAAAACAACACCGCCGGGCGCTTGGGGGCCTGTGAGTCGTGCCACGTAGGAGCGGGCCGCCCAGATCGGTCAGGTAACCTAGGGGGATAGTCCGTGGCACTGCTGTGCCCATAAATCGCTACAAAGCTACACAGGAGAGTTTGTGAACGCTGACCTAGTCGTCGTCGGTTCGGGTTTCTTTGGCCTAACCATTGCAGAACGTGCCGCCACCGAGTTGGGGCTGAAGGTAGCCGTCATTGACCGCCGCCACCACATTGGCGGCAATGCCTACAGCGAGAACGAGGCACAGACGGGCATTGAGGTGCACCGCTACGGAGCGCACCTGTTCCACACCTCCAACGAGCGCGTCTGGGAGTATGTGAACCGCTTCACGCAGTTCACCAACTATCAGCACAAGGTGTACACCGCCCACAAGGGCGAGGTATACCAGATGCCCATCAACTTGGGCACCATCAACCAATTCTTCCGCTCAGCCATGGGCCCGGGTGAGGCGCGTGCGCTGATCCAGGAGCAGGCTGGCGAGCTGGCCGGGACCGATCCGTCCAACCTCAACGACAAGGGCATCCAGCTCATTGGCCGCCCGCTCTACGAGGCGTTCATCAAGCACTACACCGGCAAGCAGTGGCAGACGGATCCCAAGGACCTGCCGGCGTCGATCATTTCCCGCCTGCCTGTGCGCTACAACTATGACAACCGCTACTTCAATGACACCTACGAGGGCCTGCCGGTCAATGGCTACACCGCGTGGATTGAGCGGATGGCCGACCACCCGAACATTGAAGTTGTGCTGAACACTGATTTCTTCGACGACGGCGAGTACTCCCGCAAGGCTGTCACCGGCCAGGTCCCGGTCATTTACACCGGAGCCGTTGACCGCTACTTTGACTACGCCGAAGGCGACCTGTCCTGGCGCACGATCGATCTGGAGCAGGAAGTGCTGCCGATCGAGGATTACCAGGGTTGTGCCGTCATGAACTACCCGGATGAGGAGCAGAAGTTCACGCGCATCCACGAGTTCCGCCACTTCCATCCGGAACGCGAGTACACCAAGGACGCCACAGTGATCATGCGCGAGTTCTCGCGCTTTGCCCAAAAGGGCGACGAACCGTACTACCCCGTCAACACCAGCGATGACCGCAGCAAGCTGCTGGCCTACCGCGACCTGGCCCGCGGCGAGAACGACGTGCTGTTCGGCGGCCGCCTGGGCACCTACAAGTACCTGGACATGCACATGGCCATTGGCTCTGCCCTGAACATGTATGACAACAAGATTAAACCGCATTTCACCGGCGGAGCGAAGCTGCAAAGCGGAGGAGTTGACGCGTGAGCGTAACGACCAAGACTGAAACAAAGGATTCGACAGTGGATTCCACCGTGTGGAAGACAGTCCACCGCGTAGTCTTCCCGATCGACGGCGACACCGACACCCTGCCGCTGTACGTTGACTTCAACGCCGCCCAGCGCGTGGTTTCCACCGAGGAGGCCGGTGCGGGCGCCACTGCCGTTGCCTCTGCCGCCAGCGTTCCCGGCACCCGCCAGCGCACGGACTACATCCAGGGCCGGCGCGAAATGCGCCTCCCGGCCTTCCGCCGCGTCTCCCTTGGCACGTACTTCAACGCTTTCCCCGCAAGCTATTGGCGCGCCCACACCGATGTGGAGCAGGTTCGCCTGACGGTTGAGACCGACGGCGATGCCACGGTGATCGTGTACCGTTCGACGCCGCGCGGCACAGCCAACCGGGTGGACAGCCTGCACGTGACCCAGGGCGCCCCCGTCACCATTGACCTGTCCATCATGAACTTTGCCGATGGCGGCTGGTACTGGTTTGACCTGGCAACGGGCGAAACCGCAACCACGCTGACCAATGCACACTGGTCCGTTCCGCAGCCCGAGGGCTTCGAAGCCGGAACGCTTTCGGTGGGTGTCACCACCTTCAACCGTCCCGACTTTTGCGTCAAGCACTTGCGCACTTTTGCCGAATCACCGGACCTCACCGAGGTTCTGGATGCATTGATCGTCACCGATCAGGGCAACCAGCGGGTACGCGATGAGGAGGGCTTCGAAGAAGCCGCTGCAAACCTCGGCCAACGCTTCAGGCTCGTGGAGCAGGCCAACCTTGGTGGCTCCGGCGGCTTTGCCCGCGGCATGGCCGAGACTGTCAAGGCCGGCAAGAGCAAGTACGTCATGCTGCTTGATGATGACGTGCTGATTGAGACCGAGGGCATCCTGCGTGCTGTCCACTTTGCCGACTTCACCCGCACCCCCACCATTGTGGGCGGCCACATGTTCAACCTGTATGAGCGTTCGGTGGTGCACAACTTTGGCGAAACCATCAACGAATACCGTTTCCGCTACGAATCATCCGGCGACAGCCAGGACGTTCACGATTTCGGTGCCAGCAACCTGCGCACCACGCCGTGGATGCACCGCCGCATTGACGTTGACTACAACGGCTGGTGGATGTGCCTGATCCCCACCTCCATCATCAAGGACATTGGCTTGTCGCTCCCTGTCTTCATCAAATGGGACGACGTCGAATACGGCATCCGCGCGAAGGCGCACGGCTACACAACTGTCACCCTTCCCGGCGCGGCAGTCTGGCACATGCCCTGGACCGAAAAAGACGACACGATTGACTGGCAGGCCTACTTCCACCAGCGCAACCGCTGGCTGGCAACCATGCTGTACTCCCCGTACACCCGGGGCGGCCGCATGCCCATTGAAAGCATGATGGTGGATGTTCGCCACCTTCTCTCCATGCAGTATTCGTCCGTTGAGCTGCGGCTGCAGGCCCTTGAAGACCTATTGGAAGGTCCCGACCACCTGCACCGGAACATTGGCACCAAGCTCCCGGAGATTCGCCGGGTTCGCAGCACCTTCACCGATGCCCAAGTCAGCAAGGACCTGAGCAAGTTCCCGGCGGTCAAGCGCCTGAAGCCGCCGAAGTTTGGCCTGGTCCCCAGTGCCCCTGCAAGCATGCCTGCCGCCATCTCCCAGGCGTTGTCCGGAATCCTGAACGCAGCACGCGACCCCCGCGAGGGCGCCGTTGACTCTCCCGAGGCCGTGGTACCCGCCATGGACGCCCGCTGGTGGCGCCTGGCGCGGCTGAACTCCGCCCTAGTGTCGGCCTCGGACGGCGCCGGTGCCTCTTGGTACAAGCGCGATGCCAAGACGTTCCGCAAGTACATGATTCGCAGCATCACCTTGCACCAGAAGCTCATGCGGCGCTGGGACGAGCTGGCCAAGACGTACCAGGACGAGCTGCCCAACTTCACGTCCCCGCAGACGTGGGAAAAAACCTTCGCAGCCAATCCGGCACCGGTTGTGGAACCCAAAACGGTGACGGATAAGTGACAGCCGGGGTTGGGGAACTGGGCGGATCGGGCTCGGTTCCCCCGCTGAGAAGTCCGGGACATGGCGGCGGGCTGCTTGACGTTGTCCGCTCACGCTATCTGCTGAATCTCCTGGTCCAGAAGGAGCTAAAGGTTCGGTACAGGGGTTCGGTACTGGGGATTCTTTGGTCCTATGTAAAACCCGGCATGCAATTTATTGTGTTTTACATTGCCCTGGGTGTTTTCCTTGGCCTGGAGCAAAGCGCGGCCAACAAAAGTGGCGTGCCCAACTACGCCATCTACCTGTTCTCCGGCATTGCCTTGATCAATTTCTTCACAGAGGCGTTGAGCAATGCTGCACGCTCCGTGGTGGGCAACTCGGGTTTGATCCAAAAGATCTACCTGCCACGGCAGTTGTTCCCTGTGGCATCGGTGTGGGTGTCCGCTGTGCATTTCCTGCCGCAGGTGTTGATCCTGGCCGTTGTGTGCCTGTTCAACGATTGGCGGCCGGGATTCCTTGAGATTGGCGTGGCCCTGGCCTCCTTCGTCATGGTGGCCTTGCTGGCTACCGGACTGGGACTGTTCTTTGGTGCCGTCAATGTCTATTTCCGTGATGCGGAGAACTTTGTTGACATGCTTTTGTTGGTGGCCACGTGGGCGTCACCAGTGTTGTACTCGTGGGAGATGGTCTACAACAAATTGGGCTCCACCTGGTTCAGCGTGTACCAGTTGAACCCGTTGACGGTTGCCGTTGAGGGTTTCCACTTGGCATTCTGGTACCCCACCACGGCCGAGACAGTGGCCTTGGTGCCGAACCTGGTGTCCGTCTGGATCCCCGTTGGGCTGGTCATCTCCATGGCAGTCCTTCTCCTTGGCCAGCTGGTCTTTCGACGGCTTGAGGGCCGCTTTGCGCAGGAGCTCTAATGACAACCAATTCAATTGAAGTCAGGGACATCAGCAAGAAGTTTGTGCTCCGCCACACACGCTCCCTGAAGGAAGCGTTTGTTTGGATCATGAAGGGGCGCAAGGGTGATCTGTCCAAGAAGTTCTTTGCGTTGAACGGCGTCACACTGGACATCGCATCCGGAGAGTCGGTGGCTTTGCTGGGTCTCAACGGATCAGGAAAATCAACGCTTCTGAAACACATTTCAGGTGTCATGCTCCCCGACACAGGGACGGTCCTGACCCGGGGCAGGGTGGCCGGACTGATCGAAGTGGGGGCCGGCTTTCACCCGGATCTCAGTGGCAGGGACAACATCTATCTCAACGGGGCCATCCTTGGCATGAGCAAGGATGAAATCGATGCCGCCTTCGATTCCATTGTTGAATTCTCCGAAATCGAAGAGTTCATTGACACTGAAGTGAAGTTTTACTCTTCAGGCATGTACCTGCGACTGGCTTTTTCGGTTGCCGTTCACACGGACCCGGATGTGTTCCTCATTGATGAGATTCTTGCGGTGGGGGATGAGCCGTTTCAAAAGAAGTGCCTCGCCAAGATCAAGGAACTTCATACGGCCGGAAAGACCTTGATAGTGGTCAGCCACGACTTGGATGTCGTGGCCAAGGTCTGCGACCGGGGCATCTTGCTGGAGCATGGGCAGGCCATCATGGACGGCCCTGTTGACGCAGTCATTGCAAGGCTCCGCAGCTAGCATTGGCGTAAAAGTTCAGAGAATCAAAAAGCCACGCACCCCTGGGGGATGGCGGCATGTGTGGCGAGCTTCTGGCGCGCCAGCACCCAAAAACTCAACTTGGAGGAAATTGTGTCCTGGTGGACAGCTGTGCCGGCGATACTGGTGTGCATTGCACTGGTGGTTGCTCCCGGCGCTATTTTGGCCTTTGCCCTCGGGTTTCGCCGCATAACCTTGCTGGGTTTGGCCCCGGTGCTGTCACTGTCAGTGGTGGGCGTTGCTGCCGTGGGCGCCCCCTTTGTTGGGGCCCCGTGGAACATTTGGGCCGTGCTGGTGCTCTGCGTGGTGGCTTCGGCGGCTGCCTGGTTCGTCACCGGCTTCCGTGCCAAGGCGGCCAACCGGGAAAGCATGCACCGTGATTCCTGGCTGGCGTTTGCCGCCGCGGTCATCGGTGTTGGTTCCGGCGCACTGCTTGTTGCCCGGCGGATCATGCAGCTGGTGGGGGCGCCGGACAACATCTCCCAGCGCTATGACAACGTGTTCCAGCTCAACGCCGTCCGGCACATTCTGGACTCGGGCAACGGATCGACGCTCACCCTGGGCGAGATGGCAGGCGGCAAGGGGCTCGGTGCCGTGTATCCGGCGGTCTGGCATGACTTGGCGGCTTTGCTCGTCCAGCTCACTGGCGCCTCAGTCCCTGTGGCGGAGAACGCCGTCAATTTGACCATTGGTGCCGTGATTTGGCCCATTTCAATCATCTTCCTCACTCGGGTGATTGTTGGCCCCAAACCTGTGGCCTTGATCGCCGCGGGCATCATGTCAGCGGGCCTTGCCGCGTTCCCGTTCCTGCTCTTGGTGTGGGGGCCGTTGTTCCCCAACATGCTCTCAGTGAGCGTAATTCCGGCAGCACTGGCTGTTGTCATCATGCTGTGCAAGCTTGCCGACCACCGGGAACGCCCGCTGCGGCTGTGGCTGGTTCTGGTGCTGCTGGTTCCCGGACTGGCATTCTCACACATGAGTGCAATTGGAGCACTGCTGGCCTTCAGCGCACCCCTCGTTGCCTGGGCTGTGGCGCGGCACATCGTTGGACTGGTGCAGGCCAAGGCGCCGCTCTGGAAGTATGCGGTGGTGCTCGTGGCCGGCTGCGTGGGCATCGCAGCCGGGCTGGTGGCCTGGGGCAGGCTGCGTCCCGGGAACTACAGCGGTTGGCGCCCCCACCAGATCATGGGTGGCGCGGTGGGTGAGGTCCTCACAAACTCACCCATGGGCACCCGGGTGGCGTGGGTCATTTCCATTCTTGCCATTGTCGGCATCTTCACCATTGTGCGCGGACGCAAGCAGATCTGGTGGTTGCTCAGCTATACGGTTGCGGCGGGGCTGTACATCATTGATGCAGCCATCGACCCGGGCTTTATCCGCACCTTCATGACGGGCATCTGGTACGCCGACACCAACCGTCTCGCCGCCTACCTGCCATTGTTTGCAGTGGTGCTGGCCGCACTTGGATTCAGCAAGATGGTGGAGACCGTTCTTGGCTGGTTCAAGCGGAAGCCGGTACCGGCCTCCGGGCCCGCGACGGCGTCTCACTCGTGGACAAAGCCAGTCAGTTTGGCTGTGGTCCTTGCCTTGCTTGGTTCGCTTGTGGTCGCCACCCAACTGGGTGCCATCCAGACGTATATTGGCGCCAACAAGGTCTTCTACGAGCGGAACACTGCCAGCTCCATCCTGTCCGACGACGAATACAAGCTTCTCGCCAGGATTGACGACGAGGTCCCCGCGGATGCCGTGATTGTTGGCAACCCTTGGAACGGGTCCGGCCTCGTCTATGCCTTCGCTGACCGGCCGGTGCTGCGCTACCACTTGTCCCAGCGAAAGACTGATCAAGAAGCGTTAGTGGAGTCCAGACTGCGGATTGCCAATGCGGACCCTGCAGTATGCAACGCCATTCGTGCGCTCAATGTCAAGTATGTTCTGGACTTCGGGGATCAGTACCTACTCAACCACAAGGACAGCAAACGTTATCTCGGACTGCAGGACTTGGCCAGCTCTGACGCGGTGACACTGGTGGATCAAGAAGGCGAAGCCAAGCTGTACAAGGTCACGGCATGCTGGTAGTGGCTGGTTGGGCAGTCCTGCAGTGACCCAGATCCGGGAGCTTCGCCACACGGACGCAGATTCGCTGTCCGGTGAACCCCCGCTGCGCCGGCCCCGGCGCAAGGTGCACCGGGCTGACATCCAGGCGCTGCGTGCCGCGGCGGTGGCACTTGTGGTGCTCAACCACCTTTGGCCCGCGAGCGTTGGTGGCGGCTATGTTGGCGTGGATATTTTCTTTGTGATTTCAGGGTTCCTGATCACCTCGCACCTGACCAAGGAATTGTTGTCCACGTCGGGGTTGGGTGTTTCCCGTTTCTATGCGCGGCGCATCAAGCGGCTTTTGCCTGCAGCATTTTTGGTCCTGGCACTCAGCTCCATCGCCGTGGCCCTGTGGGTGCCGTATTCAGAGTGGCTGCGGACTGCACGCGAGGTCATGACGAGTGCGCTCTACGTGGGCAACTGGTCATTGGCTGTCCAATCCGTGGACTATTCGGCGCTCACCAATGACGCCACGATCGCCCAGCACTATTGGTCACTCTCGGTCGAGGAACAGTTTTACGTCCTCTGGCCCCTGGCCCTGCTTGGCCTGTACAGGCTCGGCATGCGCCTGGGCGCACCACGCACGGTCCTCCTTGCCGGCATTGTGCTGGCTGCCCTGGCAAGCCTGGGGTATTCGGTGTATTTCACCGCCGTGCAACCCAACCCCGCCTACTTCGTGACACCCGTGCGCGTGTGGGAATTTGCTGCGGGCGCGCTCGTGGCGTTGCTCGCAGCGAAGATTTCCTTGTCCCGATTCCCGGCAGTGGTGACGGCGGCGGCCGGTTGGCTGGCCATAGTTCTGGCCGCGGCCTCTTACAATCAGGGAACACCATTCCCCGGCTGGACAGCGCTGCTGCCCGTGTTGGGCACGGCGGCCGTCATCGCCGCAGGACTAGGTCCGGCCAAGGCACCCTTTGAAGCTGTGCTTGCCTGGAAGCCGGTTCAGTTCGTGGGCGATGTCTCATACTCCATCTACTTGTGGCATTGGCCCATGATTGTTATTGCCCCCTACCTTGTGGGCAGCGAACTCAATTCCTGGCACAAGCTTGGCATTGCCTTCTTGTGCCTCCCGCTCGCCTGGCTGACCAAGGTCTTGGTTGAGGACCAGGGGAAATCGTGGAAGATGCTGGGCAGCAGCCCGCGGGCGACGTTCGCGGCCATGGGATCTGGCATCGTGGTTCTTGCCCTGATCTCGGGCGGACTGGCATGGGGCGGCCGCGTGTTGCAGATCCATGCCGAGGCAGTGCAGTTCGCCCAGTATGGCGGTCCCTGCAATGGTCCTGCAGCGCTCACGGCCACGACGGCCTGCCCGGACGCCCTGGGGCCCGCCGCCGTCACTGTCATGGGAGATGCCAATGAGTACTTCGCCGGGGCCCCCGAATGCGTCGTGGACCCGGCACGCAAACCACCGGGCATCAGTGCCGTGGCTGTTTGCGACTATTCCGGCGGAAAACCGGACGCCACTGCCGTCTGGCTGACCGGGGACTCACACGCCGAACAGTGGAAGCAGCCGCTGCTGCATCTGGCCCGGAAGAACCACTGGAAATTGACATATTCGCTGTTGGGCGGGTGCCCCATCGGTGACGTTTCGCTGGTCAGCTACCAGGGCAGGAAAAACCCTGCTGCCAGTGCTGCCTGCAAGACGACCGGGACCTCCATTGCCGCCATGATTGAGCAGGAGCGGCCCGGGAAAGTGTTCTATTCCACTTTTGCCCGCCAGGAAATTCTCGACGACGGCACCGGACGCAGCCAGGGCGCCCAGTACAGTGAAGGGCTGGCAAAATTCTGGCAGCGCTGGGCGGATGCCGGGAGCACCGTTTACGTTTTGGCAGATCCGCCCCTCAACGCACCGGTGCGCGATTCCAAATGCGTGGCCATGAATCCCACGGATCCCCTAAAATGTGCCGTTGACCGTGCAACGGCCCACCCGGCTGATCCGCTGGTCGGTGCCGTTGCTGCCATGGCCGATCCTGCTGTGCGGCTGATTGACTTGACCGAGCATTTTTGTGACGCCAAGCATTGTTACGGCGTCGTGGGGAATGTGGCAGTCTATTATGACGCCAACCATCTCAATGGAGTGTTCTCCCGGCTCATGGCGCCATTTATTGAACGCGAGATCCTGCCCCGCTAGCGGGCCGGGGAGCCAAAACAACGTGGCGTGGCTCTCAGGTGAAACGAAGTTGCCCCAAAGCTCGATATTCTAGTAACAAAACCCCGGCGTGGACATTGCACCCGTGTGGCACCCCAGCTCCAAAGAAAAGGCTCATAAAACGTGAAGATTGCTGTCATTGCACTCGGCAAGATCGGACTGCCCCTGGCTGTCCAGTTCGCCTCGAAGGGCCACGACGTGGTGGGCGTGGACGTCAACCAGGCCGTCGTGGACCTCGTCAACGCAGGAACCGAGCCGTTCCCGGGCGAAGCCCACCTGCAGGACATGCTGTCCGAGCTGGTTCCGGCGGGCAAGCTCCGCGCCACCACCAACTACGCCGACGCCGTTCCCGGCGCCGACGCCGTGGTCCTGGTGGTTCCGCTGTTCGTGGACAAGGATGCCAACCCGGACTTTGGCTGGATGGACACGGCAACCGCCGAACTGGCCGCCCACCTGACACCGAACACCTTGGTTGCGTACGAGACCACACTTCCCGTGGGCACCACCCGCACCCGCTGGAAGCCGGCGCTGGAAGCAGGCTCCGGCCTGGTTGAGGGCAAGGACTTCCACCTGGTGTTCTCGCCCGAGCGTGTGTTGACCGGCCGCGTCTTTGAAGACCTGCGCAAGTACCCGAAGCTGGTGGGCGGCCTTTCCGAGGCCGGCGCCGCCAAGGCCGTTGAATTCTATGAAGCAGTGCTGGACTTTGACGAGCGCCCGGACCTGGTGCGCGGCAACGGCGTGTGGGACTTGGGCTCGGCCGAGGCCTCCGAGCTGGCCAAGCTCGCCGAAACCACCTACCGGGACGTCAACATTGGCCTGGCCAACCAGTTCGCCCGGTTCGCAGCCAAGACAGGCATCGACATCTACCAGGTCATCGCCGCCTCCAACTCCCAGCCGTTCAGCCACATCCACCAGCCCGGCATTGCCGTGGGCGGCCACTGCATCCCGGTCTACCCCCGCCTGTACCTGTGGAACGATCCGGACGCAACAGTGGTCCGTGCAGCCCGCGCCGCGAACGCGGACATGCCCGACTACACCATTGGCCTGTTGGAAGGTGCCTATGGCGAACTGACCGGGGCACGCGTCGTCGTCCTCGGTGCCGCCTACCGTGGCGGCGTGAAGGAGACAGCATTCTCCGGCGTGTTCGACGCCGTTGAGGCCATCAACCGCCGTGGCGGCACGGCCCTGGTCCACGACCCCATGTACACGGACGTTGAGCTGACCAAGCTCGGCTTCCTCCCGTACCACCTGGGTGAAACCGTGGACGCGGCAGTCGTCCAGGCAGACCATGCCGAATACCGCGAACTGACGCCGGCAGATTTGCCCGGCATCAAGGCGTTCATCGACGGCCGCCGGGTCAGCTCCGCCGACAAGTGGGACGGCGTCACCTACCGCGTCATCGGCAAGGCCTAGCCTCCAGTGTCTTTGCGAACAGTGGCTATCGTTCCCTGCCACAACGAGGCGGCCGCCATTTCAAAGGTCGTGACGGACCTTCATGCTGCGGTTCCGGGGCTGGAGATCTATGTCTATGACAATGCCAGCACCGATGGCACTGACGACGTGGCCCGGGCAGCGGGTGCCCATGTCCGCTACGAAGCGCTCAAGGGAAAAGGCAATGTTGTGCGCCGCGCCATGGCGGACCTCGACGCTGACATTTATCTGCTCATCGACGGTGATGACACTTATGACGCTGCCGCTGCGCCGGCCATGATTGAGGCCCTGGTGCAGGGTCCCTTCGACCAGGTAACCGGGGTGCGGACCCAGCAGAGCGACTCGGCCTACCGGGCAGGACATGAACTTGGCAACAGGGCGTTCAATGCCGTGGTGGGGAGAATCTTTGGGTACCCGGTCAATGACATGCTCAGCGGCTACCGTGTGTTTACGCGGCGCTTCGTGAAGTCATTCCCCGCAGTGTCCAAGGCGTTTGAAATTGAAACCGAACTTACGGTCCATGCCATCAATGCCCGGATGCCTCAAATCGAGTACCCGGTTGGGTTTCGGGACCGGGCCGAAGGCACCGAAAGCAAGCTGCGAACATACCACGATGGTTTCAAGATTTTGGGCATGATTGGAAGACTGGTCCAGTCTGAACGTCCCCTGCTCTTAAACGGGCTGCTGGCGGCCGTTCTCTTTCTGGCCGGCATCGGCTTTGGCATACCCGTGGTCATTGACTTTGCTGAAACAGGGCTTGTGCCAAGGCTGCCAACGGCAGTTCTTGCGTCGTCCCTGGTCCTCTTGTCAGTGATGGCGTTGACCATTGGAATTATCCTCGATGGTCTTCGCAAGGTGCGCCAAGAGAACATCCGTGTGTCCTATTTGGCTTTTCCTGCCCCTCACGCAGCCAAGGGGGCCATGTGACTGACGTTGAATCGACGCCGTTCAAAAGCATTCGCCTGAAATTGATCCTGCGCAAGGGCGCATGGCTGCTCGCGATTGCGGCTGTGCTGCAAATAGTCTTCTTCGGTCTCCTGGTGGCCGGTCAGGCCGTGCCCGACAAAGTCATCGCCGATCAACTTGCCGTTGACATTCACTATGGCACCTATGGGCCCGATCGCCTGCCGGACCGAATGGGCAGCAGCTCGGACACGTTCACAGAGTGCATTGTGGCCGCAACCGGACTGGGCCATGACGGGGAGAACCTCTTCATCCGGGCCGCATACATGCCCAGGTTGGGCAGTTGCGCAGGTGGCGCAGCCCCCATCCTCAAGCTCGCCGCAGGAGAGCAGCTCCCGTCCAACCAAGTGGCGAGCTACTCAAAGTATTGGGCCGGCTACACGATTATTACGCGGCCTGCCATAGCCCTCTTTGGCTTGACGGGAATGCGGATCATTGCCGGCGCAATGTTGCTGTGCAGTGTGTTGGCAGCCGTTGCGGTTCTCGGGCGGCGAACCACCAAATGGGCAGCCGCAGGATTGCTGATCCCCCTGGCCCTGGCCTCCAACCTCATGTCCACCCCGTCAACATCCTTCAGCCAGGCAATATCGATCTCCTTCATCTTCCTTGGCGTGGCCATTGCAGCATGGGGTGCCCGGAAATCCATGGCCTGGACCATTTTTGCTGTTGGGCTTTCGGCAGCCCTTTTCTGCTACGTTGACTTGTTGACGACGCCGGGCATCCCCTGGGCATGGACAACTGCTGCGGCCGCCGGCGTGGTTTATGCCAAGACCCGCCAAATGAAGCCCACCCTTGTGGTCGGCATTGTCGCGGCCGCGGTGTGGATTCTCGCCTTCGCGGGAACATGGGTCTCGCGTTGGGTGTTTGCCGCCATGTTCCTGGGCATACGCAGCACCTACGCGACCATGGTCAGCAATATTGAGTTTCGCACCGCCGGCAGCCATGAGAACGTCGAGCACGTCCTGTTCGCCCCGACCCTTGCCAACTGGGAGTACTGGTTCGGGCATATTTCCACAGCCGGTTTTGTCTTGGCCGGGTCCGGAATCGCCATTCTTGTGGCGCTGGTGATCGCATGGCGTCGTCATGGGGCCCGCAGCGTGGTGATGTGGCCGATCTTGGGATTGCCCGCCTTGGTGGTGCCGATTTGGTGGGAAGCACTGAGCAACCACTCCCAAATTCACATGTTCTTTTCAAACAGGGGAGTCCCCGCCTTGCTGGGGGTGCTGTTGTTCGCAGCTTTCCTGCTCGCAAGCCTGCCTGAATCCACTCCAAAACCACTGGCCGGACCGGCGGGACGACGGGCCCGGGAGCCGGAATCGCCGACCCTGCCCAGGCATGTTTCGGAGCGGACTGAGGACGCAGTGTCCCCGGCTGCGGTGAATGACTGAGATAATGACACGAAACCTTTTGTATTACGGATCCATTGCTCATCGAGAGGAAAACACAGTATGAGTAGCATCGCGGCCAGCGCCGACGTTTCAGAACAAGCCGTTCTAGGTGAAGGAACCAAAATTTGGCACCTCGCCCAAGTGCGTGAGGACGCCGTCCTTGGCGAGAACTGCATTGTTGGCCGTGGCGCCTATGTTGGCACCGGCGTCAAAATTGGCGACAACACCAAGATCCAAAACTACGCGCTGGTGTACGAACCCGCGGTGTTGGGCAACGGTGTTTTTATAGGCCCCGCAGTGGTCCTGACGAATGACACCTACCCCCGCTCCGTCAGCCCGGACGGTTCGTTGAAGAGCGCGCACGACTGGACCCCCGTGGGGGTGACCATCGAGGACGGTGCCTCCATTGGTGCCAGGGCCGTGTGCATTGCTCCTGTGACCATTGGCCGGTGGGCCACGATCGCCGCCGGCGCCGTGGTTGCCAAGGATGTTCCCGCCTTCGCACTGATGGTGGGCGTTCCCGCCCGCCGCCTGGGCTGGGTTGGCAAGGCAGGTTTCCCGTTGAAGGAAGACGGAGGTTTCTGGGTGTGCCCGGAAACCGGAGCAAAGTATGTTGAAGATGGAAATTCCCTGAAAGAGGCAGAGGACAACGCATGAGCCAGGACTTCATTCCCGCAGCAAAACCCATCATCGGCGACGAGGAACGTGCAGCGGTCGACGCCGTGATGGCCTCAGGCATGTTGGCGCAGGGCAAGGAGGTGGCCAGTTTTGAGACGGAGTTCTCCGACGTACTCCTCGACGGCCGCGCCAGCGTTGCCGTGAACTCCGGCACCTCCGGCCTGCACCTGGGCCTGCTGGCCTGTGGTGTTGGCGCCGGCGACGAGGTCATTGTCCCGTCGTTCACCTTCGCCGCCACCGGCAACTCGGTGGCGCTCTCAGGGGCCACCCCGGTGTTCGCCGACATTGAACTGGACTACTATTCCCTTGATGTGGCCCATGTGGAGTCCCTGATCACGGAGAAGACCAAGGGCATCATGCCGGTCCACCTCTACGGCCACCCCTTCGCTGCCGAGGCTTTCGTGGCGTTGGCGAAGAAGCACGGCATCGACCTGTACGAGGACGCAGCCCAGGCCCATGGCGCGGCTGTCAACGGCAAAAAGGTTGGCACGTTCGGCAAGTTCGGCATGTTCAGCCTGTACCCCACCAAGAATATGACCTCCGGCGAGGGCGGCATGGTGTCCACCTCGGACGCGACGGTGGAGCGCAACCTGCGCCTGCTGCGCAACCAGGGCATGGAAACCCAGTATGAGAACGAGCTGGTTGGCTTCAACAACCGCATGACCGACCTGCACGCCGCCATTGGCCGCGTGCAGCTGACAAAGGTGCTGGGCTGGACCAAGCAGCGCCAGGACAACGCCGCGTTCCTGACCGCCAACCTTGAAGGTGTGGGAACACCCAAGGTCGCCGAAGGCGCCGAGCACGTCTACCACCAGTACACCATTCGTGTCCCCGAGGGCCGCGACGAGCTGCACGCCCGCCTGCGCTCGGAGTTCAACATTGGCTCCGGCGTGTACTACCCGGTGCCAAACCACCGCCTGCCCTCCTTCAACCGCACCGAGGACCTGCCCAACACGGAGATCGCCGCCAAGGAAGTCCTGTCCCTGCCGGTCCACCCCTCACTGTCCCAGAATGACCTCGAGCGCATTGTCACGGCAGTGAACACCATCGTGAAGGCTGGTGCGTGAGCATGGCCAATTTGCGAGTGGGCCTGATTGGCCTGGGCATGATGGGCCGCCACCACGCGCGGGTCATCCGCGAAGTTGAGGGCGTGGACCTGGTTGCCGTGGCCGACGCCTACGGTGACCCCCACGGCGTCGCCAAGGAACTCCCGGTCCTTGGCAGCGTCCAGGAACTCATTGCCGCCGGCATCGACATGGCCGTTGCCGCCGTGCCCACCGGCATGCACGAGGAAGTCGGTTTGGCCCTGGCCGAGGCCGGCATCCACACCCTGGTGGAAAAACCCATCGCGGCCAGCGCACCTGCCGGCCAGCGCCTCGTGGACGCGTTCGCGGCCAAGGGGCTGGTGGGCGCCGTCGGGCACATTGAACGGTTTAATCCGGCACTGCAGTCGCTGCGCCAGCGCATCGCCGACGGCGAGCTCGGCGAGGTCTACCAGATTGCCACCCGCCGCCAGGGCCCGTTCCCGGCCCGCATTGCCGACGTCGGCGTGGTCAAGGACCTGGGCACGCATGACATCGACCTGACCGCCTGGCTCGCCCAGAGCCGCTTCGAGTCGATCTTCGCCCAGACCACCACCCGCAGCGGCCGCCCGCACGAGGACATGGTGGCCGCCACCGGCAAGCTCGCCAACGGCGTCATCACCAACCACTTGGTGAACTGGCTTTCCCCCATGAAGGAACGCCTGACCATCGTCACCGGTGAAAAGGGTGCGTTCGTGGCCGACACCGTCACGGCCGACCTCACCTTCTTCGAAAACGGCACCGTGGCCACCGAATGGGAGTCCATGGCCGCGTTCCGGGGCGTCTCCGAAGGCAATGTGACACGGTTGGCCATCGCCAAGCCCGAGCCGCTGCGCACCGAACACGAAGCGTTCCGTGACGCCGTGCTGGGACTGCGCAACGACGTCGTCACCATGGCCGAAGGCCAGGACACCCTCGTCGTCGCCGAAGCCGTGCTGGAATCCTCCCGCACCGGACAGCCCGTAAGGATCCCGTCTTAGTGGCAGCACAAAAACCGCTGAAAGTCGTCGTCACCACCAGGCTGTTCACGCCTGAAGTGGGGGCGGCGGCTTTCCGCTTGAAAGCCCTTGTTGACGGACTCGTTGCCCTGGGTGCCGAGGTGGAGGTCATCACCACGGTCCCGCCCAAGGGATCCGGGGTTTTCAGGCCGGCGTACAAAGTCAGCCGGTGGCCTGTGCTGCGCGACGCCGGCGGCAACGTCCGCGGCTACGTGCAGTACCTCAGCTTTGACATTCCGGCGTTCTTCCGGCTTCTGACAGTCAAAGCCGACGTGGTGGTGTCCGAACCGCCGCCCACCACAGGACTGGTCGTGGCGCTCTCTTCCTTGCTGCGCGGGCGCCCGTTCGTGTACTACGCAGCTGACGTGTGGACGGAGGCGCTGTCAGCCATGGAGGTGCCCGGCGTCGTCAAGAAGGCCATGAGGGCCTTGGAGGGCTTCGTGCTGCGCCGGGCAGCCGCCGTTATCGCCGTATCTAAACCCGTGGCTGAGCAGGTGGCGAAATTTGGCGTTCGCCGTGACCGCATCCATGTGAAGGGGAACGGCGTGGACACCGAGGTTTTTACACCCGAGGGCAAGCGCATGGAAGCCAACGGCCCCTATCTTGTCTACACGGGAACCATGAGCGAGTGGCAGGGGGCGGGAGTATTTGTTGAGGCTCTGCCCCTGGTACGGGAGACTGTGCCGAATGCGCAGCTTTACTTCTTTGGCCAAGGCAGCGATGAGCAGAACCTGAAGGAACTGGCCAGGACCCTGCCTGCACAGTCGGTGAACTTTGGGGGTGTCATCGCCCCCGGCGAGGCCGCTGCGTGGATCCGTGGAGCTGCCGGTGCGTTGGTAAGCATCAAACCGGGACAAGGGTACGATTTCGCCAAGCCCACCAAGATTTACGCGGCTGCCGGCTGCGGCACGCCCGTGATCTTCGCAGGTGAAGGTGCAGGTGCGGCGTTGGTTTCGGAGCACGACTTGGGTGCCGCCACGGCTTGGGACGTCCAGGACGTGGCCGAGGCCATGGTGAAAATGCTGTCCGGCGAGCCGGACCGGGATCGCGGGGCGAGGCTTTCGGAATGGGCGCGGCAAAATTACTCGCTTAAGTCTGTTGGCCGAAAGGCTGCAGAGACAGTATTGGATACTGCCACCCGTTCCGAACGGGACGGGCAGTGAGCGCGCATTGAAGGCCAGAAAAGAGAACCCCCTACGTGTCAGGCTGAAGGCCGTATTCGCCAGCGAATTCGTGCGTCACGTGGCGACACTGCTGACCGGGACAGTTGCTGCCCAGGCCCTGATGCTGGTGCTGACTCCGGTATTGTCCCGGCTTTACACGCCCGAGGACTACGGCCTGTTCTCAATTTATTCTTCCATTCTTTCCACACTGACTGTGATAGCCGCACTCCGCTATGACATGGCAATCATGCTGCCAAAATCCGACACAGACGCCAAAGTGCTCAAACGCGGGGTCACCCTGTTGATCTTGGCAACCAGCGTTGTCGCCACATTGGTATGTGCCTTTTTAGGTGGCATGATCGCCAACGCGTTCAGCGCACCGGCATTGGCTCCCTGGCTTGCCCTGATGGGCCTTAGTGTCTTTAGCCTTTCCGAGATCACAGCACTGAGCTATTGGCTCAACAGGAAGAAGGACTATAAGACGATCGGGATCAACAAGGTCCTGCTGAGCTCAGGGACCGGCCTGGCACAACTCGGCCTGGCTTTGACAAAGCTGGGGGGCATTGGGGGACTGATTCTCGGATCCCTCTTTGGGCAGCTCGTGGCCTTGCTGCGGCTGCGGCAGCGCAGCAGGGAATCTCGGCAGGGGCTGGAGGACGCCACATCATCGTTGAAAGAGCTGCTGTACCGCTACCGCCGCATGCCGTTGCTCAACGGGCCCAACGCCCTGGTTGACAGTGCGCGTTCGACAGGAATGTCGCTGCTCATCGCAGCACTGTATTCCGGGGCCGTGTTGGGTCAGTTCTACATGGCCTGGCGCCTCTTGCAGATCCCCATTGCCTTGATTAATGGAGCCATTTCACAGGTATTCTTTCAAAAGCTCTCGATTACGCCACGTGGACGAATGTATCCCTTCGTGCGGGCCGCGGTTGTCCGCTCCGCCCTGCTGGGCATCGTTCCGTTTGTCTTGATCTACTTGCTGTCTCCATGGATTTTCCCCTTTTTCCTGGGTGGACAATGGCAGCTGGCCGCGTCCATAGCCCAGGCGCTGGTGCCCTGGCTATTCCTGAATTTGATTACCTCTCCCATTTCCACGATCTTCATTGTCACCGAAACCCAACATTGGATGCTGGCACATGCCACGGTGTATGCAGCCATCCCCTTGACGCTCATTCCGTTGCTTCAAGGCGACATAGTATGGTCGCTGACCGTCATGTCCTGGGCCATGGCGGGATGGCTGGTGGTGTTCATTTTCATGGCGTTGTGGGTCAGCAGGAAATATGACCTGGAGACCGTTGCCGACGGCCCCGCGACAACGCTTGGCCTTGACTCGGCACTGTAAGTCTCTGTGGGATACTTAGTAGGTGAGAAGCACCTGGATAGTCATCCCAATGTACAACGAGGCCTCAGTCGTCGGCGACGTCATCCGAGGCCTCCTGCCCACGTTCCCCAACGTAGTCTGCGTTGATGACGGCAGCACCGATGGATCCCAAGCCATTGCGCGCCAAGCAGGTGCAGTTGTTGTGCAACACCCCGTCAATCTTGGTCAGGGCGCGGCGCTTCAGACAGGACTCGAGTACGCACTCCAGGATTCAGAGACTGCCGTCATTGTCACCTTCGACGCCGATGGGCAGCACCGCGTTGTTGATGCCCAATCCATGGCGGAGCGTATCCTTTCCGGCGAGGCGGATGTTGTTTTGGGGTCCCGATTCCTGGACAAGCGCACGCAGATATCACCGCTGAAGCGGGTGGTCCTAAAAGTAGCGGCCGTCCAGTCGCGACTCTCCACCGGGATGGCGCTAACTGACGCCCACAACGGATTGCGTGCGTTTAGTGCTGATACGGCCGGCAAGATTCGGCTGGAACAAAACCGGATGGCGCACGCCTCCGAGTTGGTCCATCAGCTCTCAGTGATCAAGCCGCGTTGGGTGGAGCACCCGGTTGAAATCATTTACACGGACTACTCGCGCTCGAAAGGGCAGTCATTGCTCAATTCCGTCAATATCCTTGCAGATCTCTTCTTAGGTAAATAAGTGCAGATAATTGTCCAGATTGTCATTCTCGTTGCCGTGGTGCTGGTTTCCCTGACCCTCATGCGGGGAGGCGCCAACGCCCGTCATTTGGCCATCCGCAGGATGCTGCTCGTGGCCTTCGCCTGCGTCGCTGCATTTTCCGTATTCTTTCCGGCAGCGTTGACATCCGTTGCGAGACTTGTGGGCATTGGCCGCGGCACCGATCTTGTTCTCTACGCACTGGTCATCAGTTTTTTGGTGTTCATGGCCACCACGTACCAGCGCTTTCGGAATCTGGAGAGTTCGTTCACTCTCATTGCCCGTCGCATGGCTTTGGAAGAGGCGCCGCATCCTAAAGACGTCCGCAAGTCCTCGCCAGAACAGTAGGCGTGCTACATTGGCGATCTGGTAGGGAACAATGGCGACTAGTCGGTTAATCCTGTTGACGAACCAATACCCTTTTATGCTGGGTGACCATGCCTTTGTGCAGCATGAAATTCAGGCCCTGGCCAACTCGTTTGATGAGGTCACCGTATTCAACTACACCCACCATGTTGCTGCCCCGATTGCGGTGCTGCCTGACAACGTGCGCTATGGCGGAAATTTGCGTGACCAGGGGCTGGCCCGCAAGCTTTTGGGACTTCTTCACCCCAGGAACATCCGGCCGCTGGCAAAACTGTGGGGCACCGAGGCTGGCCAACGCAGCGCATGGCCTTCCCTGGGGGGATTCTTGCGCGCGTCGGTGCTCGGAGTGACCTTGGCCAATGACAGCAGGTTGCGCAAGGTTGTCCGGCAACCGGGCATCGACACAACAGTTTACAGTTTCTGGGGAATGGGCGCGGGACTCATGATTCCCTTGCTGCCGTCCTCCGTCCAACGAGTTTTTGTGCGGCTGCATCGTTACGACCTCTACGAGGACCAGGGAACGTATCTGCCCTTTCGGAATGCCCTGTTCAACCGGGTTGACGGAATCTTGGTCATTTCCGATGAGGCCCGTCGGTATGTCCTGCAACGCTACGGCTCGCTGGGCTTGTCAGGGAAGATGACAGTGTCACGGCTGGGCAGTGCCGATCCCGGCCCGCTTGAGGGCAGAAGTGGTTCGGTGGACCATGGCCTGGAGCCTGCCGTGTTGACCATTGTCAGCTGCTCCAATGTCACAGACATCAAGAGAGTGGACAGAATTGCCGACGCGCTCCCACTCCTGGCAACTGACAGGCCCGTGCGGTGGGTGCATTTTGGCGATGGCCCGAATATGTTGCAGCTGCGGGAGAAGGCGGCAGGCTGCACTGCTGATGCCGTGTCAGTGGAACTGCGCGGATCTGTCTCCAACGATGAAATTGTCGAGTACTACCGCAGCAACAGGATCGATGTTTTCGTAAACGTAAGTTCATCGGAAGGCATTCCAGTGTCCATCATGGAAGCAATATCCTGTGACATTCCCGTGGTTGCGACAAATGTTGGTGGGACCAATGAAATAGTCTCACGTGAGCTGAGCACCGGTGAGCTGATCCCGGCCGAATTTTCCGATCAGGAATTGGCCGCTTCGATCTTAACGGTGGTGGATGCGTCGCCGGAGGCATATCAGCCCAAGGCCACGTGGGGCCGGCTCTATGACGCGCGCATAAATTCGGCGGCTGCAGCCAGGCTTGTAGCTGCTTCACCGGAAACCTAGGGACGCGTGCCCGCCTGGGGCCCGTGTCCAGAAGCTGGGGGGTGGGCAGGCACCCGTGCCTGCCCACCCCCAGGACATCATTTTGAGAACGCCGCCAAAAGAGCATCCACAGTGCGGGTTGCTGCATGCCCGTCCCCATAGGGTGTCGCGTCGGTCGCTTTGGGTGCAGGTCGCTGCACGATCGAGCCAAGCCGATCTAGTTCGTCATTAACCAGGACATTCCAACCGAGTTCCACCGTCTCCACCCACTCAGTTTCGGGACGAATCGTGGTGCAGGGAACCCGCAACAGGAATGCTTCCTTTTGGAGGCCGCCTGAATCTGTCACGACGCCGGCGCTGTTTGCGACCGCGTTGACCAGTTGGGGATAGGCAAGCGGCTCCGACAATCTCAAGGCCCCTTTGTTCAGATCCACGCCGTGCGCCTGGGCCAGGGAGCGCAATCGGGGATGGGCCAGCAGCAATACCGTTTTGTCCAGTCCGGACAATGAATCGACCAGTGCGGCCAATCTGGCAGGATCATCCGTATTGTCCGGGCGATGTATTGTGCAAACATAGTAGTCACCCGTTTCAAGGCCGGAAGGCGGGGCCTGATTTTCACCCTCCAGCTTCTCACGCACCGAATACAAGACGTCTGTCATAACGTCACCGACCATGACAGATTTCCCGGCCAGGCCCTCAGAGGCCAAATGCGCCATGCCCACCTCGGTGGGTGACAACAGAAGATCTGAGGCGTGATCTGTCAGGACCCGGTTGTGTTCTTCTGGCATGCGTCGGTTGAATGACCGCAGGCCGGCCTCGAGGTGCGCGACGGGGATATGCATTTTTACGGCGGCCACAGCTGCGGCCAGCGTTGAATTGGTGTCGCCGTAGACCAAAACGACGTCGGGTTTGGCCTGTTCAAAGACGCTTTCCAGACCGGCAAGCATGGCCCCGGTTTGCTCGCCGTGCTTGCCTGAGCCAACGCCAAGGTTGTAGTCAGGGGCGGGTATGCCCAAATCCTGGAAAAAGACGTCCGACATGATTTCGTCATAGTGTTGTCCGGTGTGGACAATCAAATGGTCCGCGCGGCCCTCCATGGCGCGCGCAATGGGGGCTAGCTTGACAAATTGTGGACGTGCGCCCACCACACTCAAAATACGCATGCCTCCAGTTTAGGCGTTCCAAACTGCAGCGCACGCACGGTCGGTGTGTCTGAGCGCACATGCATGCTGGAAGAGAAGTCGCTTGCGGCCGCACAGGCAATGATAATCTGCCAACATGCCGACAAACTCCCGATCTCCAAAGCCAGCAGTCGACCTTGTCATTGCGGTGCATAGTCAGACCAGGCCAATTGGCCGTGCCGTGGAATCGGCGGCAGCGGCCGGACTCCCAGTCGGCAGTGACGGCGGGATCAGAATCAACGTTGTTTGCCACAACATTGCCGTGGAAGCGATTCGATCACAGATCGCGGAACCTTTGGCCAGCAACGTTCGGTTCCTGGAATGCATGGACGGCATACCCAGCCCTGCGGGGCCCTTCAACGCGGGGTTGGCTGCGGCGACGGCCGACTACGTGGGCATCATGGGCAGCGACGATACTTTGGACCCCGATTCGATGCGACAGTGGCTGGCCATTGCCAGGGCCAACAACTCTGCTGCTGTCCTTGCCCCGCAACGGCATGCCAGCGGCGCAAAGGTGCGAACACCGCCTGTCCGGGTGGGGAGAACCAGTAAATTGGACCCGGTCAAGGACCGGCTAAGTTACAGAACAGCGCCGCTGGGACTCATCCAGACCAGTGAGATACATCGCCTGGGGCTTAAATTCAGCAACGGCTACAAATCAGGTGAAGACCAGGAGTTTTCAGCCCGGCTGTATTTCGGCGGCGGCCGCATTGACTACGCCAAAGGGGCCGGCTGCTACGTTGTGGGTGCCGACGCAAGCGATCGTGTAACCAGCGAGTCCAGACCCATTGGGGAAGATTTTCGCTTCGCCACGGATCTCGTCACGACGGCGTGGTTCTTGAACTTGCCGGAACGCTCCCGTTCGGCGATAGTCACCAAACTCATTCGTGTGCACGTTTTTGCGGCCGCGGGTTCTCGTTCTCCCGCCGACTGGACGGCCGAGGAACGGCTTGCTCTGTCCACTGTGGCGACGACGCTCATCGAGGCGGCCACGGCAGCCACGCGTCCGCTCTCCATCGCAGAGGCACGCTTGTTGGCGGCCATCGTTGATCCGGGCATCAGCACACTTGAACTGGCGCGACGTGCAAGCAGCAGGAAGAAATTTGGCAGGCCTGCCACAATGATTGCCTCCCGGCCAGGGTCTCAATTCGCCGTAGAAGGGCCACTGCGTTTCATGGTCTCGTCGGCACTGCTTTGACCGTGGGCGGCAAGCGGCGCTTCCTGTGCCGGACTGCTGCCGGATAGAATAGTGCTGCCATCTACAGATGTTGTGCGGCGATCGTTTGCCGGCTGTCAGCATCGGCTTCGAGGGTGGCCTGATTCAAGGCGGCTGGGCGCGAGCACCAACTGACTGTAGTCGCCGTTTACCTACCAGCTCCAGGGCAGAGACCCTGAAAAACTTGCTACGAGAGATCCTTGGCCGCCAATCTGAGGTCCGTGGCGTTATTTCTTTGAAAGTTGAAGCTATGAATTCGAAGCCAACGTTGTTAATATTGTCATTTTCAACCATCCCTTCAGACCCGCGCGTGCTCAAGGAAGTGGCGCTGTTCAATGACAAGTACCATGTGGTCACCTGCGGCTATGGCGATGCCCCGGAAGGGTCCGCCGAGCACTATGCGCTCCCGGCGGACTCCCGCGCCTGGACCACGGATCGGATGGGCCTGGCTACCCGCCAGTACAAGCGCGTCTACGAGGGACTTCCGGCCGTCAAGGCGGCACGGCGGATACTGCCTGTGGGCACCTTTGACGTAATCCTCGCCAATGACCTGAACACCCTGCCGTTGGCACTTGACTTGAAGCCGCGTCTGGGTGTCCATGCGGACCTGCATGAATTTGCGCCGAAGGAAAAGGATGACGACCTCAAATGGCGCGCCTTTGTGGCGCCCTTCATGCGTTGGTTGTGCAAAAACTACCTGTCACACGCCGCTTCGGTCACCACCGTGTCGGCGGGCATTGCTGAGCAGTATACGAAGGATTTCGGTGTGGAGACGGGTGTTGTCACGAACGCGGCACCGTACTTGCAGGCCAGCCCACAGCCGGTTTCTTCCACGATCCGCATGATCCACAGCGCGGCCGGCCAGCGGTACCGCAAACTGGAGAATCTTGTTGACGCCATGAAGAGCGCACCTGATTGGCTCACATTGGACATGATTGTGATGCCAAATGAGCCCGACTATGTTGCCGAGCTGAAGGAACGGGCCAGCACTGTCAAGGGTGTGTCTTTCCGCGACCCGGTGCCCTATGCGGAATTGGTTGGCGTGCTGCAGGGCTACGATGTATCCCTGGTGTTTCTGCCGCCCGCCAACTTCAACCTTGCAAACGCCTTGCCGAACAAGTTCTTCGAGGCAGTGCAGGCACGGTTGGGCGTCATTGTGGGTCCTTCGCCGGCCATGGTCTCGCTTGTGCAGGAGTATGGATTTGGCGCAGTGACCAATGACTTCACCTCCGAGTCGCTTTCAGCTGTCATCAATTCCCTCACGCCGGAGAAGATCACGGCATGGAAGGCCGCGGCGCACGAAGCAGCCCGCCCGCTCTCGGCGGAATCACAGGTGAAATTGTGGGAAACCCGGATTGCCGAAATCTTCGCTCGTGGCGGCGCGGCAGCCTAGCAACCCAACGCAGACAAGGAAGGGACCGCGCCATGGCCGCGGTCCCTTCCTTGTCGCCGGCCCACTATCGTGAAATGACGAGCCCCTTGACGGGGTTCGCAAGAGCGGCTGCCGGCCCCCACGTGCTCCCGGACCGAATCGGGTAGTACCAAACACGGCCGTCGGAGGAATGCGCCAGGACACCCTGGCTTCCCTTGCCGGTGAAATTGGCGCTCCCATCGAATTGGCTGAATGCGCCCCAACCCCTGCCGACTGTTGCACGTGCTTCCTGGATGAACGCGCCTGCCCCGTTGGTGCGGTAGAGGTGCATGGTCCCTGCAGGATCCATTGCCAGAATGTCGGTCCTTCCATCCAGATCGAAGTCCACCATAGTGATCTTCAGCGTTCCCCAGCCAATTCCAATCTTTTGCGCAGCACCCAAGGCCTTACCGGAGTTATTGGGCCAGTGGAACAGGTCGCCTGCGGCATTGGTGCCAACCAACCCGGGATGGGTGGCATTGCCCGTCCACGCACCAGGGGTAAATGTGATCCCGGCCCACCCGCTGGCGGCGAGGGCAACGGCGGCACCGAAGCCGGCACCTTTGGTGCCGGGGTACAACGACATCGCCCCACTGGACCACTGCGCCAGAACGTCCGGTACGCCGTCGCTGTTCCAGTCAACAACTGTCAGCGTTTTCAGGCCCTTCCAGCCTATGCCGATGGGATAGGGTGCATCCAAGGTTCCGGTGCCGGAAGCGCGGTGGTTCCACAGGACGCCGGCGGCATCGGCTGTCACCACATCTGCGGTGCTCGTGACAGACTGCGCGCCTGCCAGTGCTGAGCTTCCACTGATGGAGAAGCCGCCCCAGCCCGTGGCAAGCTGCACAGCCTGGCCAAAGCGTGACTTGGCGATCGGATAGTGGAGCAGTGCCCCTGCTGCCGTGCGGGCCAGCAGTCCGCTGGAACCGTTGGCGGAGTACCCTCTTGCCGGGCTGATGCTGGTCATGGTGCCCCATCCGGTTCCAACGACAGCGCGGCCTTCCGGGATCAAGGTGCCCTTGCCTGTTGAGCGGAGCAGGCTGATCCGGCCGATGTTGTCGAACGCCAGGATGTCGGCGTTTCCGTCGCCGTCGAAATCGATCATGACAGGGTGCACACGGGTCAGGCCGGTGGCCACGGTGGTGCCGGCCGTCAACGACGCACCATCGGTGGTTGTGTAGCTGAGAAGGTTCCCAGATTCCTGTCGCGCAAGGATGCTGGGGTGTTTTGAGCCCTTGACCCACTGTCCTACAGCCAAGTCGACGGCTGCCCATCCGGAGGAGGCGAGGACGACGGCGGTGAACCCGCCTGAGGGGGCACCCTTGTACAGCGTCAACGTGCCATTCTGCCATTGGACCAGGAGGTCCAGGACGCCGTCGACATTCCAGTCCGTCACGTGGACGGATTTGGTGCCGCTGAACCCGGCCCCGATTTGGGTGGCTTCCCCCAGCTTGGATGCTCCTGTGGGGTACCGCCGCAGTGTGCCGGATCCGTCAACGGAGACGACGTCGGAGACGGCCTGAATAGATGGCGCCGGTTTAGGCGGAACAGGTGTTGGTTTGGCGATAGCGGGCGGGGTGACCGCCGGGGGAGTTAGATTGATGGGTTCCCCGCCCGCGATCAGAAAGGGGGTGAAGCCGTGCCCCACTGCCACCGCCGTGCCGAACCGTGAATTGCCAAGGACAGGGTAGTAGTAGAGTATTCCGGTTTTGCTGCGGGCCAACAGCCCTACGGTGCCCGGGCCGGTGAAGCCGGAGGAAACAGTCACGCTGGTGAATCCGGACCAGCCGGCTCCGACGATTTTTCGGCCTTCGTTAATGAAGCCGCCAGCCCCGTTGGAACGGTACAGCCGCAGCACCCCGGCGGGGTCCTGGGCCAGGAGGTCCTGCTTTCCGTCGCCGTCAAAGTCAACCATGGTGAGATTGAGCGGGCCGAACCCTGAACCGATGGGTGTGCCGCCGGATATTTTCCCGGCTTCGGCGGTTTGCCACAGGCGCAAGGTGCCGTCAGGTGATGTTGCCAGGATCTGTGGCCGGCTGCTGGAGTTCAGCCAGTAGCCCAGTGTGAGCTGGGAGGTGCCCCAACCCGACGGGGCAAGCGTCAGTGCTGCTGCGAAACCACCTGCGGGCAGCCCCCGGTAGACGGATAAACGACCGGACGTCCATTGGGCCACGATGTCCAGCGTTCCATCGGCGTCCCAGTCAATGACATTGATGGAACGCAGGCCGGACCAGCCTTTGCCTATCAATTTGCGCGGGCCGTAGGAACCCGCCGACGTGTTGGGATAGTTCCACAACTGGCCTGTTCCATCGGCTGCCACCACATCCGCCGGGGACGTGATGGACGGTGCGGGGAGCGGGGCGTCGGCAGCCTTGGCAAACGCCTTCAGCCCCGCCAGGGTGCCGTTCCAGACATTTGAGTCGCCGTCGAACGGCCCGGTGTCGCTGTACTGCCAGAACTGGTAGCTCTTCCAGCCCCCGGGCACCCAAGGGGAGGAGGCACCGTAGGCGGCAACGTGCAGCGGCTGCTTGGTAAATTCCTTGGAGTCGCCGGTGCATGCCTGCCACCAGTAGTAGTTCGTGTAGATGGCCGGGAGTCGGCCGGTTTGGGCCAACACCCGGTTTGAGAAGGCCTTGATCCAAGCAACCATGGCGGCCGGTGTCATATTGTAGCAGTTGTTGCCGTAGTACGGTGTCTGCTTGGGATTTGTGTACGGGTTGTTTTCCATGTCAAGCAGTGGCGGAAGGGTGTTGCCGTCTGCCTTCCACGAACCGCCATTCTTGAGGAAGAAATCTGCCTGCGCCACGGCTGGGGATTGGTTGGGCAGCGCAAAGTGGTAGGCGCCGTGGAGCATGCCCACCGCTGTGGCACCCTTCAGATGCGAAGTGCGGGACGCGTCAACAAAGTAGTCGCCCTCGGTGGCCTTGACATACACAAAACGCGAACCCATGGACCACTGCTTGGCCCAATTGACCTGGCTGACGGCGTAAGCCGGATAGGCGGCCTGCCAACCACTGACGTCCATCCCCTGCACACCGGCTGGCAGGGCGCGGGTGTCAAAAGGCTGCGCGGCCTCCACTGCACTCAGAAGTGCCGGGATCGGCGCATTGGGGGAAATGCCGCGCTGCGCCCTGGAGGCGCCCTGGCCCATGAAGGCGCCGGGATTGACAGGAGCTGCTGCGCCGGTCGCCTGCGGAGTCACTGCCGGTGCCTCGCCAGGTGCTGCCGACGGCGGGGCCCCCACCTGGGTGGGGGCGGGCTGCGGCGTGGAGGATGCCGCTTGTGTGGTGGCAGCCACCGTTGGACCCGACGCCGGAGTGGGCGCGGGGGTCTCCGGTGCGGCACTGGCGGGGAACGCGCCCACAGTGACAATCAGCGCGCCAATAAGGAGACCCGCGCAGGCCCGCTGGGCCCGCCGCATTGGCGATGGGCCCGGGGCGTGCGCATTGCTTCGTGGCGCCGACATTAAGAACATGGAAAGAATCCGCCTAGGTGTAAGTGGCCAGGCAGGCCACGTGGATTGCCGGGAAAAGATTTTTGCTCACAAGATGGTCCATGGACTGCAGCCGGACGTCAACACGTTTTCGGTTCTTGTCGCCCCAACGACCAGCGGTGTCAAGGACAAAGTGGGCGAAGTCCGTGGAGTCGGCGTCTTCAGGACACGGCTGATCTGCCGAGGGGTGGTTGTGGAGGATGGTTGGGGCTGAGCTGAGCCCCGCGGTGCTGCTCCGGCAAATAACTGTTGGAGCGTACGCCATGCGTTTTTCCGTGCACCGGACACCGTGGTACCCAGCCAGAGGCCGCAATCCTCCGATAGCGTTTTTTGCAACCGCCCAAGCCATCCGGCACCATCCTGCGACCCTGCATGGTTGGAAGCATTGAGGGGATTGGTCACCAGCAGGTGGAGGGGCATGGTCCGCAATGTGCCGGAGATGGTGCGTGACGGGGGAGGCGTCCCGTTGTTGACCGGGATGATCACATTGAGTGCTGACACTGCGGGCCTCGGACTTTCTTTGGGGGTGTGCCAATAGCTTATCCGGCACTGGATGCACCACGAGGTGGCCGGTGACAGTGTCGTGCAGGTGGGCCAGCTACCGGAGTTGTCCGTAGATCGTTTCCAAACGGTATTCCAGTTTTTCCGCGCCGTGGTGTTCCAACGCCCAGTTGCGCCCCTGCCCGCCCACGGTCGCCGCTACTGCGGGGTCGGCCAAGATCTGCTGGACCAGCGCCAACGGCGTCGCGTTCTCGGTATTGAACAACGGAGCCGGCCCGCCGTACTCGGTGTCAAGGAGGAACCGTGCCACGAGGGGACGGCCCTGGGCCATGGCTTCGAGATCGCTCAGTCCCAAGGCACCAACGGCAATCTGCCCTATGACGACGTCGGACTCTGCCAGCTGCCTGCGGAAATCGTCAGTGGTCATGAGCGGCAGCAAGCGCAAGCCAAGTCCCCTGGCTTCATGGGCATGGGTTCCCCAGTCCAGGCCAACGAGTTCAAGGTCGGGGTGGTGGAGTTGCAATGATGCCGCCAGTTCAAGAAGCTCCGGCGCACCCTTGGAATCGTCCCATCGGCTCGCAAAGAAAATTCTTTTCCCGGTTCGGGGCCTGTTAGGGGTTTGCATGATCGCCGCGGCGGGCGGCAGGGGAGCGGGAAACCATTGGGCATCCGGCCTGATCGCGTGAACTGCATCGCCCATGTCAGGCGTGGAAAATAAGACCACATCAGCGCTCTTGATGGAGCGGCGGACCACTGGACCCAGGAGGGGTGACAACAAGTCGCTGCGGACATCGGTTCCGTGAAGGTGCAAGACTACATTTTTCCGTCCCCAGCCGTAGTAACCGGAGACTCCGTAGTTTATGTGCAGGACGTCTGGCCGCGGTCGCAAGGTCCGGACAGCAACAAGGTCGCGCAGGCGGCGCGCCATGATGATCACCGGGTTGGCTCCCCGGCCGGCAGGAACATCCCGCAGCACCCAGTCAAGGCCCTTGGCACGTGCCACCTCGATGACACTTCTGGATGTCCCGGAGATGTCTCCGAGGTGCAGGATCCGGGCACCGTCTCTGTGGGCGGTCATGGTTGTCCAATCGTCAGGGCTTGGAGCTGGGCATCAACAAACGGTACCAGCGCCCGGGAGTAGCTGGCGCTCAGGTGGGAATAGTCGCGGTAGACGATTACCGAGCCAACAACCGGGTAACACCATTGGGCATCACAAAACTGCTCCCGCAACTTGATCCTGATGACTCCATGCTTGGCGGCGGCCTCGGCGGCCTTGGTGATGTTCATGTTGGCCGGGATGGCCTGGCCTGCGGGGTAGGCACACTTCATCGGGTCCTGGGTGTTTTTGGACAGGCAGGTGGGAATGTACTGGCCATTGGTCCGGGGCACGTCGTCGAAGGCCACCACCTGCTTCCCTGCAGCCTGCCAGCCGGTCCACATGCGGGTGAACCCGTCAACGGCGGGATTCTCCAGAGGTTCCCCCGCTGCTGAAGCGTAGTTGTAGGCGGAAGAGTAGGACGCCGTGAAAATTGCTGAAATTGACGGGTCCGCCGTCACGGTCTCATCCACCTTTTGCACCCAGGCACGGCAGTCCTCTTGGTTTTGTGGAGTTTTCTCGTTCTCCAGGATGCGCAGGGCGCTGGTGACAGGGCATGACGCCTTGGCGTACGTCACCACGTGCCACTTGTGGGCCTTGGCCAGCGCGTCCATCGCCGGGTACCAGGCTGTCGCGTGGGAGTCGCCCACCAGGGCAACGCTCGCGTCGGCGGCGGCGGCGGGAAGACCCAAGCTGCAGCTCACCAGCTCCGAGCCGGAAAAGCTCGCTTGACAGCCGGGGTACAGCGGGGAGGTGTTTTCCTTGGAGACCGTGACAGCGGAGGGATTGGGTGCCGAGTCGCCCAGCACCGAGGCGCAGGCGTTGGCCGGATCCAGGGCTCCGGGGCCGTAACAAGGCGAGGCCTGAAGCTCCCGGTTCGCCGGTTCCGAGGTATTGGCGATCGTGACCAGCCCGAATGACAAGCCGGCAACAACCACCATCCCCACTGCAGCAAAGGAGTAGGTCCGGACGGAACTGCGCAGCAGCGAGCCTCTCCGCAGAGGGTCTTCCAGCAGCAACTTCGTCAGCCATGACAGCAGGATGGACAGGGCCAGAATGCCCAGCTTGGTGCGCCAATCAAGCTCGGTTGCGAGGGCAAACGGGACAACAACTATCAACGGCCAGTGCCACAGGTAGACGGCGTAGGAGATGTCGCCGATGAAGGTTGCGGGCCTGCGCGACAACAGCCATGTGGGGCTGGAGGCCGAGGTGTTGCCGCTGCAACAAAGCAGCACGGCCGTACCCATAACGGGCAGCAGGGCTGTATAGCCGGGGAACGGGGTCTGGCCGCTGTAGGCCATGGCCGATACCAGAATCCCGCCCAGGCCGGCCCACGCCAGCGTGGTTGCCAACGGCCCGGACAATTGGCGGTCCAGGAATATCAACGCAACCAGGGCGCCCGCGGCGAACTCCCATACACGGGTGGGCGTCACAAAGTACGCGGCAGCGGGATTCGTGCTGGTTTCGTGGATTGAGTACACCAGCGATGCGCCGCCAATGAGGCCCAGACCGGCAATCAACGTTGTCCGCGGCGACACTGACAAGGCCGGAACACGTTTGGCCAGCTTGCCCAGTAGCCACAGCAGTCCGATGATGAGCAGCGGCCACAAGAAATAAAACTGTTCCTCAATGGCAAGAGACCAGTAGTGCTGGGCAACGGTGGCGTCCGCGTTGAGTGCCGAGTAGTCAACGGCGTCGGCGGCAAGCACCCAATTTTGCAGATACAAGGCGCTGGCCCCGATCTGCTTGCCGTTGGACTGCCACAAGGTTGCCGGCACAAAGAGGTAGACGGCAACAAGGGACGCCAGCAGGACTGTAAAGGCGGCCGGCAGCAGCCTGCGAATGCGCCGCCCCCAGAAGTTGATCAGGGACAGGCCGGATCCGGTGCTGATCTCCCGGTACATGTGCGAGGTGATGAGATACCCGGAGATGACGAAGAATACGTCGACCCCGACAAATCCGCCCGTGAACCGTTTGGGCCAGAGATGGTAGAGCACCACGGCAATGACTGCGACTGCACGAAGACCCTGGATCTCGGGCCGAAAGGACGTAGCCGGGCGTACCGTGGATCTGGCGGGAAGCGGGGAAGCCATGGTTTTCTCCACGGCGTGGTTAGACGACACAACAGTAAAGTCTACCGGGAACCCCGTATAGGCTGGATTGCATGAAAGTACTTGTCACCGGCGGCGCCGGATACATTGGTTCACACACAGTCCTCTGCCTGCTGGAAGCCGGGCACAGCGTCGTCGTGCTGGATAATTTGGCCAACTCCTCGGCGGAATCGCTGAGCAGGGTCGAAGAACTTACCGGCAGGCATCCTGAGTTCGTTGAACTGGACTTGCTGGACGCGCAGGGCGTCGACTCCCTGTTTGCCACCGAAAGCATTGACGCCGTCATTCACTTTGCCGGCCTGAAGGCCGTGGGTGAGTCTGTTGCCCAGCCCCTGCGCTACTACCAAAACAACATTGTTGGCACACTGAATTTGCTGGCTTCAATGGACAAGCACGGCGTGCGCACACTCGTTTTCAGCTCCTCCGCCACGGTGTACGGGGCCAGCGAGGAAGTTCCGCTCATTGAAAAGATGCCGTTGGATGCCACGAACCCCTACGGGCGCACCAAGGAACAAATCGAGGACATCCTCACCGACTTAGGTGCTGCCGATCCCACCTGGCGGGTGGCGCTGTTGCGTTACTTCAACCCGGTGGGCGCGCACGAATCCGGCCGGATCGGGGAGGACCCCACAGGTGTCCCCAACAACCTGCTGCCTTTCGTGGCGCAGGTGGCGGTGGGCCGCCGTGAAAAGGTCATGGTGTTCGGCAACGACTACCCCACCCCGGATGGCACAGGAGTCCGGGACTACATCCATGTCATGGACCTTGCCGCGGGGCACCTTGCCGCGCTGGACTACCTGCCCGCCCATCAGGGCGTGTTTCGGTGGAACTTGGGAACTGGCAACGGTTCCTCCGTGCTGGAAGTCATCCAGACGTTCGGGGATGCCGCCGGCAAGCCGGTGCCGTTCGAGTTTGCCCCGCGCCGCCCCGGCGATGCAGCCGTCAGCTACGCAGACCCGTCAGCGGCCCTGGCCGACCTGGGCTGGTCCGCGCACCGCAGCTTGGCGCAGATGTGTGAAGACCACTGGCGCTGGCAGCGCGAGAACCCCTTGGGCTACGCCGCCACCTAGCCCACGGCAGCTACGCGCCCATCCGGCGCTTGACTGAGCGCAGCAAACTTTTCCCCAGCGAGCTTTCGCCCTGGGCCGCAGCCGGCCCAGGGTAAAGTTTTCCGGCCTCCGCCAGTTTGCGCGCCGACAGGGCGGGAAGATTGTGGTGCAGGGTGTTGGCTGCGGGGGCCGAAACGTCCCCGCCAGCGTCCACATAGCTCCAACCGGAGCCAAGATTCAGCACTGATTGATGCTTGACATCGTAGTAGCCGGCCTTGGCACCAATCACCGTTCCCGTGGCGCCGGCCGCGGCCGCCAGCACATGGAAATGGAACCGGGTTGTCAGCCATTCCTGGTTGGCCGCCAGGGGCAGGCCGTTGAGCCAGATCTCAGAAAACGGGATGAAGTTCGCCTCCGGGATCAGGTCACGGAGTTGTTCAAAGGCAACCCTGTCGGAGCCCGGGATGGCTTCAAAGTAGTGAACGCTGCGCCCGGCAGCCGAAGCCGTGGCAATGCGTTCGCGGGCGAGCGCCACAGCATGGTCCAGATAGCCGTCGTCAGAGGTGTCATTTTGGATGCAAATGCACAGGCTGCCGGCGGCGGTCGAATTTCGCCCCACTTCCGCGCCGGCACCCAGGAACGCATCATCAAGGCCCGGGCTCAGGCCAAAAGTGCGTACGCTGGCATCGTCCCGCGCGCTGGCGTGTTCGAATCCGTTGAACAGTGAATCGGCGTCAAGTTCGCCATCGTCGACAAAGGGCATGAGCCCCAGCCCGGTGGCAAACAAGCGGGCCCCCGACACCTCGCGCACGGCACGCATGCCGGCAATGAGGCCATAGTGGTGCGGCCACATGCCGTTGATGTAGCCCCCGCCCAAAAAGTGCAGGGAACTGGCCTGGCGCAGCTGCAGGAGACCAAGGTCGTACTGCGGCGAGCCAAGGTTCTTGACCAAATCGGTGACGCGGGCACGCATATCCCCCGCATCGAGGCCGGCAGATTCTGCCACGGCCCTCCAGAGCGTATTGGTGACACGCAGCTTGGGGTGCAGACCGGCAAAAAGCACCTGGGCCAGCCCGGGGTGCGGGCAGTCCAAATAGACTTCCGTGTCGGGCTGGGTCTTGGCCAAGTATCGCAGCCATGACGCTGCAATGAATTCATCGCCAAAATTGGGGTTCCCCGACGGTGCGAGGAGGTAAATGGAGTGCGCGGTCATGCTCATAGATTATCCGATGTGCTCACATAAGTTCTGATGTGTCTGCTGGCGGGGAACGCACTTTCCTTCCGGGCAGGCCACTCGTCAGCGGGCACTTATCCACAGATCGAAAAATTGCCACTAGCGCGCCCCCAATCGGCGGGTCTAGGCTCCTGAACACAGGGTAGTGGAGCACCGCAAAGAGGCGGGAGTGATTTGAGTGGATGCACTGGCACTGGTTGAGGATGAAGTCCGTGAACTCATCCGCCGCAAAGGCCTCGATCCGCTCCGTCAGGGCCCCGAGGTTCGGGCCCTGGTTGATGCAGCCGTCAATGACTACGGTGAACGGTCCCTGCTGGGAGCCGTCCCGGCCCTGGCACAGGGCGAGGACGCCAGACGGCACGTGTTCAACGCCGTCGCCGGCTTCGGTGCCCTGCAGCCCTTCCTCGACGACCCGGACATCGAGGAAATCTGGATCAATGCCCCGGACCAGGTGTTTGTGGCACGGCACGGCGAGTCGGAGCTGACGGGTGTCAGCTTCACCGCCCAGCATGTTCGGGACTTGGTGGAACGGATGCTCAAGAGTTCCGGCCGGCGGCTGGATCTCAGCTCCCCCTTCGTGGATGCGGCCCTGCCGGACGGCAGCCGACTCCATGTGGTGATTCCGGACATCACCAAAAACCACTGGGCCGTGAATATCCGCAAATTTACCGCCCGGGCCAGCAGGCTTGACCACCTGGTGGAGCTGGGTTCCCTCACCCCGCAGGCTGCCCGCTTTCTGGGCGCCGCCGTCAGCAGCGGACTGAACATCCTGGTCTCCGGCGCCACCCAGGCCGGCAAAACCACCATGCTCAACTGCCTGGCCGCCGGGATTGGCTCCCGTGAGCGCGTGGTCACCGTGGAGGAGATCTTTGAGCTGCGGCTGCCCCTGCGCGACGTGGTGGGGCTGCAATGCCGCCAGCCGAATCTTGAAGGCGCCGGCGAGATCCCGCTCCGGCGCCTGGTCAAGGAAGCCCTGCGCATGCGTCCGGACCGGCTCATTGTGGGCGAAGTGCGCGAGGCCGAGAGCCTGGACATGCTGATCGCCCTGAACAGCGGTCTTCCCGGGATGGCGTCGGTGCACGCCAACTCGGCCCATGACGCCGTCGTGAAGATTTGCACGCTGCCGTTGCTGGCGGGGGAGAACATCACCGCGGCTTTTGTGGTGCCAACGGTTGCCGCCTGCATCGACCTGGTGGTGCACTGCGTCAGGGCGCCCAACGGCAAACGCAGCGTGGGCCAGATTCTGGCGTTGGGGCGCCGGGTGGAGAACGGCATTATTGAGTCCGCGATGGTGTTCAGCACAGTCAACGGACGCCTGACACCGTCCGAGACGGCCATGCCTGCACCGGAAAAATTTGCTGCCGCCGGCTACAGCGTGGCCACCTTGATGGGCGACTCCTAGTGTCTGCCGTCGTGGGGCTGCTGGCCGGGATGGGGTTGTTCCTGATCTGGAGCGCATGTTGGAGCACCCCGGCCCACCATCCCAGCCCAGGGCATGCCGGCAAAATGTCGCAACTGCTGCAGCAGGCCGGGCTGCCCCAAGTCACCCCCACCTCCCTGCTCGCAAGTGCCGCCGGGCTCGCCGCGGTGGTGGCGCTGCTGGTGTTTGTCCTCACGGGGGCTCCGGCCATCGCCGCGTGTTTTGCCTTGCTGAGCGGTTATGTTCCCTTCGCGGTGTTGCGGTCCAGGGCACGACGCCGGAGCGCAGTCATGCGCGAACTCTGGCCTGAGGTGGTGGACCACTTGCGCTCAGCGATCAGGGCAGGCCTGTCCCTGCCTGAAGCATTGGTTCAGCTGGGGGCCAAGGGCCCACTCCAGCTGCGTGCAGAATTCCAGGCTTTTGGTGCCGACTACCGGGCGAGCGGCCAGTTTGAGGGTGCCCTGCAAAAACTCAAGGTCAGGCTGGCGGACCCTGTTGCGGATCGAATTATTGAGGCGCTGCGGCTGACCCGGGATGTGGGCGGATCCGACTTGGGCAAGCTCCTGGGGACGCTCTCCGAGTTCCTGCGTGACCACGCCAGAACCCGCAGCGAACTGGAGGCCAGGCAGTCCTGGACGGTCAACGCGGCACGGCTGGCCGTGGCAGCGCCGTGGATGGTTCTCATGCTCATGGCCACCAGGCCCGAGGCGATAGCCGCCTACAACTCCCCGGCCGGGTGGGCGGTGTTGGGCGGCGGGCTGCTGATCTCGGTGATCTGCTACCGGGTCATGCTGCGCATTGGTGCCCTGCCCCAGGAACAGCGGGTGCTCCAATGAACGGGCACCTGCTGGCCGTCGTCGCCGCCGGGCTCACCCTGGGTGCAGGCCTGTGGCTCATCCTTGTCAGGCTCCCCGCGATGCGCAGGCCCAGCTTTGCCCAACGGGTGGAGCCGCAGCTTCGCTCGGTGGCCAGCCGCTCCAAACTCCTGGACAGCGAGGACGAACGGACGCTTTTTGGGCCGTTGGAGCGGATCTTCCGGCTGGTCCTCTCCGACGCCGTGCACAGGCTGGGGCGGTTCAACGTCAGCGTCCACGGACTGGGCGCCCGGCTGGAGGCGGCCGGGCGCAGCGAGACGGCGCTGGAATTCCGGGCCAAGCAACTTTTGTGTGCCGGCGCGGGGCTCGCCGCCGGCATTCTGTTGTCGCTGCTTCTGCTGTGGCAGGGAAACATCAACCTCATGGGAGCTGTGGCGCTGACCATCGGCCCCATGGTGGGCGGGTACCTGATGTACGACTACCTGCTGAGCGCCCGAATCCGGCGCAGGCAAACACGCATGCTGGCCGAATTTCCGGCCATGGCCGAACTCATGGCTTTGGCGGTGGGGGCGGGCGAGAGCGCAGCCAGTGCCCTTGACAGGGTGGCGCGCACCTCCAGCGGGGTGCTCTCGGGCGAGTTTGGCAAAGTCCTGGCGCAGACCCGCACGGGCATGCCCCTGGTGGAAGCCTTGAGCCAGTTTTCCGACCGCGTCAACGTTGGCGCACTGGCACGCTTTGTCGATGGCATCACCGTCGCCGTCAACAGGGGCACGCCCCTGGCTGATGTGCTCCGCGCCCAGGCCCAGGACGTGCGTGATGTGGCCAAACGGGAGCTGATGGAATCAGCCGGGCGCAAGGAGATCGGCATGATGGTGCCCCTCATTTTTGGTGTGCTTCCCCTCACAGTGGTCTTTGCCGTCTTCCCCGGCCTGGCCCTGTTGGAGCTTGGCTTTTAGATGAACAGCCCCATGGATGCAGGACCAGGATCACCGCAGGAATTCAAGCAGCATGATTCGGAGAGGAAGCACCATGACAATCATGAACAAAATACTGGGTCTGGGGGTGGCGGCACTGATTGTGGGCAGGCACTGGCTCAGGACGTTGGCACGCCGCCTGGGCCGGCTGTTTCCACAGGTATCGCTGCGCCCGGCAACGGAGCGGGCACGCGGAGATGTGCCCGGGTGGGTGCTCATCACCTTGATGAGTGCCGTGCTGGTGGCGGGGTTGCTGGCGATCGCGGGGCCGGCGCTGGAGAGGCTCTTCAACCAGGCCATGGACCAGGTTCAGCCCTAACGCCACACAAGGCCCGCACCACACACGCCGCCCGCAGGGCCCGCACCGGCAGCCGGGAAACGGGCGCGGCCGTGGTGGACTTTGTCCTGGTCGGCGCCCTGGTCACGGTGATCTTCGTGGCCTTGCTCCAATTGGCGTTGGCCCTGCACGTGCGCAACACTGTGGCCGATGCCGCGTCGTCGGCTGCCAGGTACGGGGCGCTGGGGGACAGGACGGCGGCCGATGCCCAGGAGCGGGCCACCATGCTGGTTGGCACGGCACTGGGCCCCAACTATGTCCAGGACGTCGCGGTCAGTGTGGAAACCCGGAACGGACTGAGCATGCTGCGGGTGTCCATTACCGCGCCGCTGCCGTTGATAGGGCTCTTCGGCCCGGCCCGTTCCCTTCAGATGAGCGGCCATGCGGTCATTGCCAAATAGCCTCAGGCGCCCCCTGCCGACGGCGCAGGAGGGCAGCGCCATTGTCGAATTCATCTTCCTCGCGGTGCTGCTGATGGTGCCTGTCGCGTACCTGATCATGACGGTGGGACAGGTTCAGGGCGGCGCCTACGCGGTGGTGGGGGCCGCGGACCAGGCAGCAAAAGTGTTTGTCATGCAGCGGGACCTTCCTGCCGCCCAGCTGGCAGCGGAACAAGCGGTCCGCCTGGCCGTCGAGGACATGGGCTTTGACGCGGGCGCTGCCGAACTGACCATCAGCTGCAGTGCCGGCTGCCTCACGCCCGGCACCACTGTGAGCGCCCATGTGCGGCTGCGCGTTGAGCTCCCGCTGGTGGGAGCGGTGCCCGGCATCAACGCCAACGCCGCCACCGTGGATTCCATGGCCACACAAAAAGTGGGCCGGTTCAAATGACGCCCCGGCAGCAAAGAACCCAGCAGCAAACAGCCAAGCACCAAAGAAGCCAGCAGCACGCGCCGCCACACATCTGCAGGACGGCTGCGCCCGGGGGTGGCAGGGACGAAGGCCAGGTCATGGTGCTCTTGATTGGCTACGTCCTGCTTGCACTGCTGGTGGTCACGGTGGTGGCGGCAGCGGGCAGCCTGTATCTGGGGCAGAAAAAACTGCTCTCCATGGCAGACAGCGCCGCGCTCGCAGCCGCCGACACCTTTGAACTCAACGGCGGCAGCACCAGCAGCGACCCGGGCACCCTGCTGACCAATCAGGGCGTGCTGTCCGCGGCCCGGAACTACCTGGCAGGCATCCCGGCGCCGGAGCAGATCAGCAATGTTGTCTTGGGTGAGGCCACGGGGGCCGGGGATGGGCGCACAGCGCAAGTGAGCATCACCGGCGTCGTGCATCCGCTGTTTATCAACTTTCTGGTGCCGGAGGGCATCGCCATCACTGTGACAAGCACCGCCCGGGCCAACCTGCTGCTCTGACGCGGCGATGACGGCCGCGCACGGGATAACCGACCAGACCGCTGCTCATGCCGTAGGCTTGAATATCATGGCAGAGATCGATTTTCCCGCAGAGATCCGCGCGTTGCGCGCAACCTACACCTCCATTGAGCAAGTCTCCGAAGTGGAGAAGCTCATGGAGGATATTGAGGATTTGTCCGACCAGGCAGGCTCACCCAATTTGTGGGATGACCCCGCGGCGGCGCAAAAGGTCACGTCCAAGCTCAGCCACGCCCAGTCAAAATTGGAAAAGTTGCGCAATTTGGAAGCCCGGATCGACGACCTTGAGGTCCTCGTGGAGCTGGCCCAGGAAGAGGGCGACGCCGAGTCCCTCGCCGAGGCGGCCAAGGACCTCCCCGGGCTGCAAAAGTCCCTGCAGGATTTGGAAATTGTGACGCTGCTGGCGGGGGAGTACGACGAGCGCGAAGCCGTCATCACCATCCGCTCCGGCGCCGGTGGCGTGGATGCCGCCGACTTTGCCCAAATGCTGCTGCGCATGTACCTGCGCTGGGCCGAACGCCACGGCTACCCCACGGCCGTCCTGGACACCTCCTATGCCGAAGAGGCCGGGCTGAAGTCCGCCACTTTTGAGGTCAAGGCACCCTACGCCTTTGGCACCTTGAGCGTTGAGGCAGGCACGCACCGCCTGGTCCGGATCAGCCCTTTCGACAACCAGGGCCGGCGCCAAACCTCCTTCGCCGCCGTGGAGGTCATCCCGCTCATCGAACAAACCGACAGCATCGAGATCCCGGACAACGAGATCCGCGTTGATGTGTTCCGCTCCTCGGGCCCCGGCGGGCAGTCAGTGAACACCACCGACTCCGCCGTGCGCCTGACGCACCTTCCCACGGGCACTGTGGTGTCCATGCAGAATGAGAAGTCGCAAATCCAAAATCGTGCCGCAGCCATGCGTGTGCTGCAATCGCGCCTGCTCCTGCTGAAAAAGGCTGAGGAAGATGCCACGAAGAAGGCCATGGCCGGGGATGTGAAGGCGTCGTGGGGGGACCAGATGCGCTCCTACGTGCTCAACCCCTACCAAATGGTCAAGGATCTGCGCACCGAACACGAGGTGGGAAATGCCGCCGCCGTGCTCGACGGCGAGATTGACGACTTCATCGACGCGGGCATCCGGTGGCGCGCCGACAACCGCAACGCCGAGAAGGCCTAGGCGCGGCGCAGGGGCCGCGGATTCACAGTAACGATCCGGCCTCGACACACCGGAAAGGAACCAGCAATCCTGTGGACTGGGGCCTATAGTCGTTAAGCTGGCGGTTTCTTCCCCCAAACCATGCCCGTCCGTCAGC
>JBDTQM010000003.1:0-60322 GCA_039932175.1 Specibacter sp. | reverse complement strand
GACCAGCAGCATCGACGGCGCATTTCTGGCCAACAACGGCGTGGCCGCCCTGCGCACCGCACTGGCCAACGGCACGCTGCCCATCCTTGAGCACGCGGCAGAGCTGCGCATCGGCTCCCCCATTGCACGGCCCAACAACGTTGTCTGCATCGGCATGAACTACGCTGCGCATGCGGCGGAGTCCGGCGCAATGCCGCCCACCATCCCCGTGGTTTTCCTCAAGCCGAACAACACAGTTGCCGGCCCGTTTGACGCCGCACCGATCCCGCCGCTTGCGGAAAAGTATGACTGGGAAGTTGAGCTGGGCATTGTTGTGGGCCGCGAGGTCAGCTACCTCTCCAGCGTCGAGGAAGCCGCCTCCGCCGTCGCCGGCTACGTGGTTGCCAACGACCTCTCCGAGCGCGAGTACCAGCTCCCGGGCGCCGCAGGCCAGTGGACCAAGGGCAAATCATTGCCCAAATCCACTCCCCTGGGACCGTGGTTTGTTCCGGCCGCCGACATAGACGCCAACAGCCTGCAGCTGCGCAGTTGGGTCAACGGCGAACCCCGTCAGGACTCCAACACCGCAGATTTGATCTTCAACGTGCCCACCATCATCCACCACCTGAGCCAGTACATGGTGCTGGAACCGGGCGATGTCATCCTGACCGGAACCCCCGAAGGCGTGGCACTCTCCGGCCGCTTCCCCTACCTCCAGGACGGCGACGTCGTCGAAGTTGAAATTGAAGGACTGGGCCGCCAGCGCCAGGAATTCTTCCGCGCCGGCACCACCACCGCCGGATCCGCCACCCAGGAGGCATAAATGAGCCAGGAACTCTCCACATTGACGGCAGTCGTCACCGGCGGCGCCTCCGGGATTGGCGCAGCCATTGCTGCAAGGCTGCAGGCCATGGGCGCACAGGTTTCCGTCCTTGATCTGAACCCGAAGGATCTCCCGGCAGGCCAGCTCGGTTTTGCCTGCGACGTTTCCGACGACGCCAGCGTCACGGCCGCCATTGACGGCACCGTGGCAGCCTTTGGCGGCGTGGACATTGTTGTCAACAACGCAGGCATTGGCGCCATCGGCTCCGTGGAAGACAACGACGACGCCGAATGGGCGCGCGTGTGGAACATCAACGTCATCGGCATGGTCAGGGTTTCCCGCGCCGCCTTGCCGCACCTGCGCCAGTCCCCCAACGCCGCGATTGTCAATATTTGCTCCATCGCGGCAACGGCCGGCCTGCCCCAGCGGGCGCTGTATTCGGCCACCAAGGGAGCGGTGCTGTCACTGACCCAGGCCATGGCGGCCGACCACCTGCGTGAAGGCGTGCGCGTGAACTGCGTCAACCCCGGCACCGCCGACACCCCCTGGGTCGGCCGCCTGCTCTCAGCGGCCGATGACCCGGCCGCCGAGCGCGCAGCCTTGAACGCCCGCCAGCCGCATGGCCGGCTGGTCAGCGCCGACGAAGTGGCCGGCGCCGTGGCCTACCTGGCCAGCCCGCTGTCAGGGTCCACCACAGGCACCTCCATCGCCGTTGACGGAGGCATGCAGGCACTGCGCCTGCGCCCCGTGGAGGCGTAAGAACCCCTCCACCCGGATCTATGACGCAGTTGTTACACGAAAAACCCCGAAAATGGGCGAATTCGGTGCATCAACTGCGTCATAGACCAGGGTCGCGGGCTCGGCCCACGCGGAGTGGGCCCACGCGCCCGAGGGCCCCGGCCGAGGCACGAGGTCGGGGAGGGTGCGGGGATCAGCCTGCTTGGGCGAGCACCAGCGGCAGGACCTGGGCCGCTCCGGCCTGGCGCAGGGCCCGCCCCGCCACCGTCAGCGTCCACCGGCTGTCCACCAGGTCATCGAGCAGCAACACCGGGCCGCCGGGAGAGGCGGCGAGCGCTTCGGCAAGCGCCGGGCCCACGCTGAAGCGGTCCCAGACACCGGCAAGGCGGTACGCACTGTTGCCGCCGCGCTGCCCTGTTGGCCCGCCAAATTCGAGGGACATTTCGCCCAGATACGGCAGTCTGCCAATCTCGGAGATGGCCTGGGCGAAGGACTGCAGCAGCAGCGGCTTGCTCCGGGAGGGCATCGACACAACAGCCACCGGGCGGCCGGCCCCTTCCCACCCGCCCTGGCCCCACTCGCGCAAGACAGCCACCACGGCGTGCGCCATGGCGGGGTCGATGGGCGCATCCGGTGCACCCGCGGCAAACATGGCCCGCAGGGAGTTGCCCCAGCCCAGGTCCGTGAGCCTGGCCAGAATCCGCCCGGTGGAGATCAGCTCATCGGCCTTGAGCTTGCCCTTGACGGGAACGCCCAGCCGGCTGATGCCGGTGGGCCACATGGCCCGCGGGTCCAGCGGCAACCCGGCATGGCGCAGGGACTCCCCCGCCGCCTCGGCGGCACTTGAGCCCACTTCCGCACTGAACCAGCGCCCGGCACAGTTGTCGCACCGCCCGCACGGGGACGCCGTGGAATCGTCCAGGGCTGCAGCCAGGTACTCCATCCGGCAACCGGACATGCGCTCATACTCCACCATGGACTGCTGCTCATCCACCCGGGCCTGGGCAATGCGCTCGTAGCGTTCGGCGTCGTAGACCCAAGGTTGGCCGGTTGATTCCCAGCCCCCGCTGACCCGGCGCACAGCACCGTCCACGGCCAAAACTTTCAGCAACAGCTCCAAAGGCGTCCGCCGCAGGTCAACCCGTGCTTCCAAGGCCGGGGTCGACATGGGCTTGGGCGATTCTCCCAGGGCTGTCAGCACAGCCATGGCCTTGTCCTGGGCCGGCATCGAAGCAGTGGCGAAGTACTTCCAAATCTCCGCATCCTCGGTGCCGGGCAGGAGCAGCACATCGGCGTTGGCGCTGCCACGGCCGGCACGGCCCACCTGCTGATAGTAGGCCACCGGGGACGACGGCGCCCCCAAGTGCACAACGAATCCCAAGTCCGGCTTGTCGAACCCCATGCCCAAGGCACTCGTGGCCACCAGGGCCTTGACCTGGTTGTTCTTGAGGGCTTCCTCCAATGCCTCGCGGTCCATGGTGTCGGTGCGGCCCGTGTACGCCTTGACCACGTGCCCCGCCTCCGCCAGCAGCCGGGCCGTGTCCTCGGCGGCTGAGACGGTCAGCGTGTAAATGATGCCGCTGCCTGGCAACTCCGCCAAATGCGTCAGCAGCCACCCCAGCCTGTCCCGGGAGTCGGCCAGCCGCAGGACACCAAGGCGCAGCGACTTGCGGGCCAGCGGGCCGCGAATCGTGAACACGCCCGCGCCCAGCTGCTCCTCAATGTCGGCAACCACCCGCGAGTTCGCCGTGGCCGTGGTGGCCAGGACGGGGACGGATGCCGGCAGCTGGGCAATCAAGTCCGCAATGCGGCGGTAGTCCGGGCGGAAGTCATGCCCCCAGTCGGAAATGCAGTGGGCCTCGTCAATCACCAGCAGGCCTGTGCGCTGGATCAAGGTGGGCAGCTGGTTCTCCCGAAACGACGGGTTGGTCAGGCGTTCGGGCGAGACCAGCAGCACATCGACCTCATCGGCGTCCAACGCCGCTGTGACATCACCCCACTCGGTGGCATTGGCCGAGTTGATGGCCATGGCACGCACGCCTGCCCGCTCGGCGGCTGCAACCTGGTCCCGCATCAAGGCAAGCAGGGGCGAGACAATCAAGGTTGGGCCGGCACCACGGGCGCGCAACAGGAGCGAGGCCACAAAGTACACGGCCGACTTCCCCCAACCGGTCCGCTGGACAACCAGCGCCCGGCGGCCGGAATCCACCAACGCCTCAATGGCCTCAAACTGGCCGTCGTGAAAATCGGCATCCGCGCGCCCCACCAGCGCCTGCAGCACACCGTGTGCCTGGGCGCGGGTGTCAGTGGTGGCGGCTGGTTGAACAACCGAAATGGGTCCTTGGGCTGGTTGCAATGTCATTCATCCAGTATTCCAGCGCCCACGGACACCGGGTCACACGGCCCAACACGACTGTGGATAACTTCTGGGTTTGGCCACCAGCGGTACCATGGACGGGTGACTACTGAAGATAATTCGCGCCCTGACCTGTCCGCCTCTTTCAAGGCCTATGACGTTCGCGGCCTTGTTGGCAAAACCATCACCTCTGATTCGGTCAGGGCTGTGGGCGCCGCCTTTGTTGACGTGCTGGCACTGGCGGGTCAAACCGTGCTGATCGGCGGGGACATGCGCCCCTCCTCGCCCGAATTCTCGCAGGCGTTTGCGGACGGCGCGTCAAGCCGTGGCGCCAACGTGGTGTTGCTGGGACTGATCTCCACGGACGAGCTGTACTTTGCTTCAGGGGCGCTCAACGCCGCCGGCGTGGTGTTCACCGCCAGCCACAACCCGGCCGAATACAACGGCATGAAAATGACCCGCGCCGGAGCCGTGCCGCTGTCCTCCGAGACTGGCTTGACCGAGATCCGCGACCTGGCGCAGGCGTACCTGGCCCAGGGCATTCCCGCCGCAGCCCCCGGTGTTGAGGGGACCCGTGGTGACAACGATGTCCTCAAGGACTACTCCGAGTACCTGCGCAAGCTCGTTGACCTGAGCGGCTCCCGCCCGCTGAAGATTGTGGTCGACGCCGGCAACGGCATGGCGGGCATGACCACCCCGGCCGTTCTGGGCGACGCCCTGCTGCCGGGGCTGCCGTTCGAGATTGTTCCGCTGTACTTTGAGCTCGACGGCACCTTCCCGAACCACCCGGCGAACCCGCTCGAGCCGGCCAACCTGCTGGACCTGCAGGCCGCCGTGGTCAAGCACGGCGCCGACATTGGCCTGGCCTTCGACGGCGACGCCGACAGGTGCTTTGTCATCGACGAGCTCGGCGCACCCGTCTCGCCGTCGGCCGTGACAGCCCTGGTGGCCCGCCGCGAAATTGCCCGAGCCAAGGCACTCGGCGAGGAAAAGCCCACGGTCATTCACAACCTCATCACCTCACGCGCCGTGCCTGAACTGATCGAGCACGACGGCGGCCGGGCTGTGCGCACGCGCGTTGGCCACTCCTTCATCAAGGCCACCATGGCCGAAGAAGGTGCCGTTTTCGGCGGCGAGCACTCCGCACACTACTACTTCCGCGACTTCTTCAACGCAGACACCGGCATGCTGGCGGCCATGCACGTCCTGGCCGCCCTGGGCGAGCAGGAAGGCCCACTGTCCGAGCTGGGCCGCGAATATGAGCCCTACGTCTCCAGCGGCGAGATCAACTCCCAGCTGGCCGACGTCCCCGCGGCAGTGGCCCGGGTCCGCGCAGCGTACACCACCGACGATGTTGTGGTTGATGAGCTGGACGGCGTCACGTTCACGGCCAAGGACGGCAACTGGTGGTTCAACCTGCGCGCCTCCAACACCGAACCCTTCCTGCGCCTGAACGCCGAAGCCGTCGACGCCACCACCATGGCCGATATTCGCGACGCCGTCCTGGACCTGGTACGCCAATAACAGCCTTTGCACTGCCAACCTTCGAGAACACACACGCAACCGCACCATCTTTCAGGAGTACGCATGGACCCGCACACCACCGAGCAAACCCCCGCCGAATTGCTGGTGCAAGATGACCTGAACAAACTCATTGGCACCGCTTTTGGGGTTGCCGGGGAACAGCTGGAGACCCACGGCGCCTTTTTGCCGGTGGGCCTTGTGCTCAAGCACGACGACGAACTGAACCTGGTTGCCGTGGCGCCCAACACTGTGGAGGGCGATGAGGAAAAAGAGCTTGACGCCGATGCGATGGTGGCCGACTTGTTTGAGGCGCTGACCCAGCAGAACGACACGAACAAGGCCGCCGCCGTGGTCTGCGACATCCACCTGCCCGATGACGTCACCGATGCCATCCACGTCATGGCCGAGCACAGCAACGGCGTATGCGTTTCAGCAGTCCGCCCGTACCGCCAGACTGCCACTGGCTGGGAGTTTGGCGATCCGTTTCTGGAAGCCGGCGAAAAAGTGATCTGGCCGGCCTAGTGCGCATCAACAGCTTTTCGGATGTGAGCCTGCGGCTGCTCACGGTGCTCGCCTCCGTCCCGGACGATGAGCTGCCCACCACCCGGGAGCTGGCCGAGGCTGTGGGGACGCCGTACAATCATGTCAGCAAGGCCGTCCTGAAGCTTCGCCAGATGGGCTTGGTCGAGGCCATTCGCGGCCGCAGCGGCGGCATTCGCATCTCCGCCGGCGGCAGGAACGCCACAGTGGGCCAGGTGCTGCGCATTTTGGACGAGCGCATGGACGTTGCCACCTGCCTGACGGACATGGGTGAGTGTCCCCTCATTGACGATTGCGGCTTGCGCGGGGCACTCAACCATGCCCGCGAAGCCTTTTACGCTTCCCTGGACAATGTCACCATCCACAGCCTGGCCAGAAAGCCCGCCGGGGGCCCCGTCGCTGTGACCTTAAGCACAGTCCGGCCCGGCTGAGCCGCCACAATTCAGCACTTTTCTACCACTTGTAGAAATTATGGTTTTAAAGTTGCATATGGAATGCTACTTTTGAATTGTCGCCATGACTTTCACCCAAGGAGTAAGCATGCTTTCGGAAAAATCCCGTCCACTCATTGCCGCAACACTGCCGCTGGTAGGTTCCCGATTGGGCGCCATCACGCCGAATTTCTACACCCGCATGCTGACCGCCCACCCCGAGCTCCTGGACGGATTGTTCAGCCGCGCCAACCAGAACAATGGCGAGCAGCAAAAGGCCCTGGCCGGATCCATCGCAGGATTTGCCACGGCACTGATTGCCAACCCCGACCTCATCCCGGAGCAGATGCTTAGCCGGATCGCGCACAAGCACACTTCCCTGGGCATCACCGAGGACCAGTACGACATTGTGTACAAATACCTCTTTGAGGCCATCGCCGAGGAGCTGGCCGATGTCATTACGGCCGAGATCGCCGAGGCCTGGACCGAGGTTTACTGGCTCATGGCCAACGCCTTGATCAAGCTGGAGAAGGGCCTCTACGCCACCGCGGCCAATGACAAAATGTGGATGCCGTGGACGGTTGTTGAGAAGAACCCCGCCGGCACCGATGCCATCACCTTTGTGCTGGAACCGGCTGATGATACAGCCGTCACGGTTGCCCGCCCCGGACAGTTTGTCTCCGTCAAGATTGCGCTGCCGGACGGCCTGCGCCAATGCCGGCAGTACTCGCTCAGTGCCGACGTCGAGTCCACCACCCGGCGCGTGTTCACCACCAAGCGGGACGACGGCGGCGAGGTCTCACCCGTGCTGCACGGGCACGTACAGGTGGGCGACGTCGTCGAACTGTCCAATCCCTATGGCGATGTGACGCTCGACGGCGAAGGCCCCGTGGTGTTTGCCACGGCAGGGATTGGCTGCACCCCGTCCGCGTCGGCACTGCGTTCACTGGCCTCGACCGGGACGGACCGCGAGGTTTTGGTGCTGCACGCAGAGAAGAATCTTGATGCATGGGCCCTGCGCGAGCAAATGAGCGCCGATGTTGCGGCCATTGACGGGGCGCAGCTGCAGCTGTGGCTCGAGGAGCCCGCGGCCGGCTTCCACAAGGGCTTCATGTCCCTGGCGGGCCTGGACCTGCCCGCCAACGCCTCAATGTACGTGTGCGGGCCGCTGCCGTTCATGAAGGCCATCCGCAACCAGGCGATCGATGCGGGCATCCCCGCCACCAAGATCCACTATGAGGTCTTCGGCCCCGACCTGTGGCTGGCCGGCACCGCCGCATAGGCCGCCGACGCCAAAGCAGGAGCCGAGGGTCCCGGAGCGGGGATGGCGTGATTTCCTTCCCTCGCTTCGCAAGCTCAGCAGGGAACCCTCGGAAATCTCTTACCGGGGGCTCCCTGAGCCCGTGGAAATCTTACTGCCCGCGAGCGAGCCTCGGCTCCCGCGTTTTACGGCTAAGCTGAAGTTACGTTGGCTCTTTCCCCGTTTTCTGCAGGATTCCGGGGAAAGGGCCACTTTTGTATCAATATTTGTAGCCACTAAAATATTGGTAGAATCTCTTCACTTTTGCTGTTGTTGGGCGTATTCTGTGGGTATGACGAAGACTGTGCCTGCGATGCATGTAGCCGTGAACACGTCCCGACGGGTGAACAAAGCCGGGGTCGAGGTCGAGTACCGGTCGGTGCTGCTGCGCACCTCGTTCCGGGAAAGCGGGAAGGTCAAGCACGAGACCCTGGCGAACCTCTCAGCCCTGCCAGACACTGCCGTGGAGACGCTGCGTGCCTCGTTGGCGGGCAAGACCATGCTCGAGGCCGGTGCTGCCCTGCAAATCCTCCGTTCCTTGCCCCACGGTCATGTTGACGCCGTGTATGCGATGGCCCGCGGGCTTGGTTTTGAGGCGATGCTCGGCCCTGCATGTCGGGAACGTGATCTAGTCATGGCGTTATTAGCGGCCCGAATTTGCGCCCCGTCCTCGAAGCTGGCAACGCTGTCGTTCTTCGCAGATACGACCCTGGGCCGGGATCTGGGCCCGGTGAGTACTGATGAGTTGTACCGTGCCATGGACTGGCTCGGAAACCGCCAAAAAACGATCGAGAAAGCGTTGGCCCGGGCGTACCTGCGCCCGGAGGTCAACCCGGACAAATTGGCACTGTTCGATCTCTCTTCGTCCTGGGTGACGGGCACCCATAACCCGTTGGCCGCGTTCGGGTATTCGCGGGATAAAAAGCGGGGTGTGGAGCAGATTGAATACGGGATGCTGGCCAACCGGGCCGGGGTCCCAATCGCTGTGCGCGTCTTCCCCGGCAACACTGCGGATCCGAGCGCGTTCATCAGTATTGCCGCCGAAATCCAGGACCTCGCAGGGGTCCAGGACATGGTCATGGTTGGGGACCGGGGCATGATCGCCTCCGCCCGCATTACCGCATTGAAGGACACCACCGTGGGCTGGGTCAGTGCGTTACGGAACACCGCGATCCAGGAACTGGCCCAGGACCAGGGCCCGTTACAGATGAGCCTGTTCGATCAGCAGAACCTGGCCGAGATCACCCACCCCGACTACCCCGGGGAACGGTTGATCGCTTGCTACAACCCAGCCCTGGCCGCCATGCGCAAACACAAACGTGCCGAGCTGCTCGATGTCACGGAAGAGCGGTTGAAAACCATCCAGAAAGCAGTGATCGCTGGCCGGCTCAAGGACGCCGGGAAGACCGGGCTGAGAGTCGGTAAAACGCTGGGGAAAAACAACATGGCCAAGCACTTCACCCTGACCATCGAAGACACCTCCTTCACCTGGGTGCGGGACCCGGAATCCATCACCAAGGAAGCTGAATTGGACGGGATTTACGTCATCCGCACCAACGTCTCCGAGGAGTCCATGGATGCTGCCGAGGCGGTGCGAGTTTACAAGTCGTTGGCGAACGTGGAGAAGATCTTCAAGTCCCTGAAATCACGGGACCTGCACCTACGTCCGATCTACCACCACACCGAAGAACGGACCCGATCCCACGTGTTTTTATGCATGCTCGCCCGGCACCTGACCTGGCACCTCCGCGACGCCCTGAAACCCTTGACATTCACCGATGAGGACCGTCCCGTGCCCGAGGAACCCGTCGCCGCCGTGAACCGCTCCGCCGCAGCACAGCGTAAGGCCAGCACGCAGCAACTCGCAGACGGAACCCCCGCTTACACCTACCAGGGCCTGCTGCGCCACCTCGCCACACGGACCCGAAACACCATGACCATGGCCGGAACCACCGGCACCTTCGAGCTCCTCGCCACCCCCACCCCTACCCAATACCAGGCCCTGGACCTCATCCGAGACCACGCCAAAAACTACAGAAAGTAGCCAGACACCCCAGACGCCAAGGCAGGAAGACCCCCGGAAACCCGGGGATCTTCCTGCCTTAACCTGCGTAACTTCAGGCTAAGCTTCGAAGCGGGCCTTCAGGCCTTCCAGCTCTGCTGCAAGTTCGGCCGGCAGGGAGTCGCCGAACCGGGCGTACCACTCCTCGATTCCGGCAAGCTCCGTTTCCCACTCGCCCGGCTCCACCTTGAGCGCATCAGCCATGTCCGCGCTGCTGACGTCCAGGCCGCTCAGGTCCAGTGAACCAACGGCCGGGACAAAGCCGATGGGTGTCTCCACTGCCTCGGCCGTTCCCTCAATGCGGTCAACAACCCACTTGAGCACGCGGGTGTTCTCACCAAATCCGGGCCAGGCAAATCCGCCGTCGGCCGTGCGGCGGAACCAGTTGACCAGGAAGATCTTGGGCAGGCGCGCCTGATCAGCCTTCGCGGAGAGGTCAATCCAGTGCTTGAGGTAGTCTCCGGCGTCGTAGCCGATGAAGGGCAGCATCGCCATGGGGTCACGGCGCACAACCCCGACGGCACCGGTTGCGGCGGCAGTCGTTTCGGAGGAAAGCGTTGAGCCCATGAAGATGCCATGGGTCCAATCGCGGGCCTGGGTGACCAGGGGAATGGTTGTCTTTCGGCGGCCGCCAAACAAGATGGCGTTGATCTCCACGCCTTCAGGGTTGAAGTAGTCGCTTGAGAGCATGTCCACCTGATCGATGGGCGTGCAGAACCGTGAGTTGGGATGGGCTGCCGGACGGCCGGAGTCCGGCGTCCAGTCCTGCCCCTGCCAGTCGGTCAGGTGGGCGGGCACTTCCTGCGTCATGCCCTCCCACCAGACACCGCCGTCGTCGGTCAGGGCAACGTTGGTGAAAATGGAGTTGCCCTTGGAGATGGCCGCCATGGCGTTCGGATTGGTGTGCCAGCCAGTTCCCGGCGCCACGCCAAAGAGGCCGGCCTCGGGGTTCACGGCACGCAGCTCGCCTTCCTTGCCAAAGCGCATCCAGTTGATGTCATCGCCCAGCGTCTCCGCCTTCCAGCCCGGGAGGGTGGGTTCCAGCAGGGCCAGGTTGGTCTTGCCGCAGGCAGAGGGGAATGCGGCCGCCACGTGGTACGTCTTATCCGCGGGACTGGTGAGCTTGAGGATGAGCATGTGCTCGGCCAGCCAGCCTTCATCACGGGCCATGACCGAGGCGATGCGCAGCGCAAAGCACTTCTTGCCCAGGAGTGCGTTGCCGCCGTAGCCGGAGCCGAAGGAGAAGATGGCGCGCTCTTCGGGGAATTGCACAATCCACTTTTCCTCGTTGCACGGCCAGGCAACATCCGCTTCGCCCGGGGCAAGCGGGGCGCCCACTGAATGCAGGGCCGGGACAAAGAATGCGTTGGTGTCCTCCAGCTTGCGCAGGACGTCCGTGCCGATATTGGCCATGATGCGCATGGATGCCACCACGTAGGCGGAGTCGGTGATCTCCACACCAAACTTGGGATCCTCGGCGTCGAGCGGGCCCATGACAAACGGAATGACGAACATGGTGCGTCCGCGCATGCTGCCGGCGAACTTGTCGTTGAGGATTTCCTTCATGGCCGCCGGATCCATCCAATTGTTGGTGAATCCGGCGTCGCGCTCATTTTCCGAGCAAATGAAGGTTCTTCCCTCGACTCGGGCCACATCCTTGGGGTCCGAGAAGGCTGCAAAGGAATTGGGGAAGAGTTCGGGGTTCAGACGGGTAAGAGTCCCCTCAGCCACCAGATGGTCAGTGAGCAGGGCATATTCCTCCACGGACCCATCCACCCAGCGAATATGATCCGGCAGGGTGAGAGCTGCTACTTCGCCAACCCAAGCGGCGAGCCCCTTGTGGGTGGTCATTGCTTGCTCAACGATTTCCTGCACTGGCGCGTGGCCCATTTCGTTTCCCTTCATCGAATGGGTAGGTGGTATCTAAAGGCTAGGGGGCGGAATCGGGCAATTTTAGGTATGGGACATGGGATGTATCCAACTGCTCAGGGGGCAATTCCGCTATTTTCCGGGGTTTTCCCACATTGTTACAGCCAACATATGTGATCCAGATCACGTAGACCGGTCTAGTGGCGGAGGACACGGCCGCTTTACGCCGTCTCGATTTGTACACCAGAGAAAAGTTGGGCTATAGTTATTCACGGCCCGAGGGTCGGAAACAAAACAAAGAAACAAAAGCAACAAAGAAACAAAATATGCGTGCGTAGCTCAACGGATAGAGCACCTGACTACGGATCAGGAGGTTGGGGGTTCGAGTCCCTTCGCGCGCACTTTGAAAGAAAAGCGGTCCACTTCGGTGGGCCGCTTTTTTGTTGCTCCCAAAAGTACGCAACCGGCCCGCAGTAGTCCCCGCCCTGCTCCCCAACCTCGCTCCTCGGTCGGGGCCCCTTGCGGGCGTAGGCACCTTGAAAAATCTCGATTTCACGGTGTTTTTCGACCATTGCTGCAGTCAGTTGTTAGGGTTGCCTGCTCAGTTGCGCCACAGCCTGTTCGACGGCGGCCAGGACGGTTTCGTCCGCAAGCGGGCGGAAGTGGCCCTCGAGGGGTAGCTCAACGTTCACGGCGCCGGCGAGTGCGCTGCCGCCGGGAATATGGGGATCGAATCCGGGATAGATGGACACCACGTGCTCGTTGACCTCCAGCTGCGCCTGCAGGGACAAAAGCACCGCGTCGTCAGGAGAAAAATGGCGAAGGGTGCGCGAGAGCATGTAGCGCGCATACAGGGACCCGGAAAAGGGGGTCCCAACGGCAACCATGCCCAGGATGGCCACGGGGTGGGCCGGGACTGTTGTTCCGGCGTCGTCCGGGTCGGCCGACCTGGCATCCAGCATGGCGTGCTTGCCAATCAGCCCGCCCTTGCTGTGCGCCACAAGGATGCACCGGGTGACACCGTGCTCGCGACGCAGCGCTGACAGTGCGTTCGCCACAAGGGCGGCAGAGTCCGGCACCGCCCGCCTGTTGATGCCCAGCGCCGGCACGCCAAAGACGCGAAAGCCCGCAGCGTTGAGCCGCCGCGCTGCGGGCTCAAGGAAGAACCAGGTCTCGTACACGCCAGGCAGCAGGACAATGGCTGGTTTATCTCCGTCACCATGGGCGTACCCGGCCGGACAACGGGGATGAAAGATGCCCCGCAGCTGCCGCCACCCCGCATAAAGGTAGTCATGGAGCCACCAGCCCAGGCGCTTGACAGCCCTCACGGCGTCGCCACATTCCCCACATGGGCCACAATGTAGCCGGCTACGCAGGCACCGTCCTTGACCATGGTTTCGTGCCCGCGGCCGTCCACCTCCACCATGGTGGCGCCGGGGATCAGCGCTGTGACCTCCTCAACCCATCCATGGGGGCACACGGGGTCGCGGTTTCCCCGGATCACCAGCGTGTGGGCCTGAATCTGCACCAGGGTGTCCTCAATGGCGTGGTCCATCATGCTGCGGAGTTTCTTGATGAACCAGCGCGGACCTGTTTTGGCATAGTTGCGCACGCCAATGCCCAGGACCATGGGGCTTTCCCCGAACAGGTCCTGCACCATGCGCCAGGCCTGCCTGTGAACGGTGCGCTCATGTCTGTTCACGGTGGGCGCTACGAGCACAATTTCAGGGAATAGCTCGGGCCTTTGCGCGGCAGCTTCCGCCACCACCTGGGTTCCCATGGAATGGCCCACCAGAACAGGCTTGCCCAACCCCTCCACCTCAACAAAGTCGATGAGCACCCTGCCCATCGCCGCCATGGTCAGGGCGTTGGCAGGTTCGGGGGCGTCGCCGAAGCCGGGCAGGTCAATGGCCACCACGCGTCCGTGCGCCTCCAAGGCTGCACTCAGCTGCGCAAAATAGGAGATCCCCATGCCAATCCCATGGACCAGCAGAAAGGTCCGCCCCGACACTTGGTCAGTGTCTGTGGTGACAACCTCATAGCCGGACACCAAGACTTTACGCACACTCATAGTCACAGTATCGCCGAGATGCGGGCGCCCGGCTTGCGGCCCCGAGCGTGCCTGCAAAAAGCCGCGCAACTGAAACTGACTGTGAGTCTTGTATGTAGCTGGTCTGGGAGTAGCTGGCAGAGTGGGTATTGACCTTACCGTCCCGCAGCAGTGCCCACCCGCGCCCCAACCTCGTTCCTCGCTCGGGCCCCTCGAAAAAAACGATTTCGCGGTGTTTTTCGACCATGTCTGCGGGTCAGCTGGAGATAGGGAGTGCTACTCGGCGTTTACAAAGAGCTGGATCTTGGCCCGGATGCCGTCAAAGTGGCTGCGCAGGAGCTTGGAAGCGTTCTTGGCGTCCTTGGCGGCAACGGCCGTGTAGATGTCCCTGTGCTGGGATGCGGTATGAACCAGGTCGGTGCCGCCGGCGCCGATCTCCATGTGAATCTTGCGGTAGACCTTCCAGAAAACGCTCATCAGGTTCATCAGAAGGTCGTTGTTCAGGGGCTCAAAAAGCAGGCGGTGGAATTCAGCATCCGCCTCGGTGAAGGACTCGCCGCGTTGGGCCAGTTCCTCCATTTTCACCACGGCAGCTTCAATGCGGACAAGGTGCTCATCCGTGACCACTGCGATGCAGGCGCTGATGAGCCCGGATTCCAGCGCCTGGCGGATATCCACCAGCTGCAACGCCTCAAGGCCTTCGTGGCGCAGTGACAGGCGGCCGCGGAAGGTCAGCCCGTCAGCCAGCGCATCAAAGTTGTTGGGAGCCACAAACATGCCAAAGCCGTGGCGGATTTCAATGACGCCCAGGGCCTGCAAAACCTTCAGCGATTCACGCAGGGTGTTGCGGCCAACACCGAGAACTTCGGAGAGTTCGCTTTCCGTGGGCAGGGGATCACCGGCGTCAAGATCCCGCTCAAGAATGAGTTCCATGATGTCTGCCTGCAGGGCGCGAAGCCGCACCTGGGCGCTGAAGCGGGCCTTGGGTGCTACCGTCGAAATGGACAACAAAACTCCTCAGAAATATTCGTCGCAGGAACAACGCTTTACTCACCTTAGTGGCGATATCCGGGCGTTTCGCCCCGATACCCAGTGACAAGCCCTGCGACTCTCGTGCCGTGGCGCCAACTGAGCGCCAACGTGATCCTAACCATAGAATATCGGATGTCCGACAACTTGCCTACATAATGACTATGTTGTTTCGCGCGCCACGCTCCCACGCACGGGACCGAGACCAAAATGAGACCCTCAACTCACTTGACCAATCGCTGTGATGGCTATTACAGTTTTCTTATAAGCATCGGACGTCCTACATCCGATATACAACAGACGAAATGGTGAGTCAACAGAATGAGCAATACTCTTCAGAACCTGCCTGCGACACCCGCATCACGGCGTACCTTCCTCAAGGCCGCTGGCGTCCTTGGTGCAGCAACCGCCTTCACCGCAACGCTTGCAGCATGCGGATCCTCCTCGGACACCTCCAAGGACAGCACCAACACGGGTGCAGTCAACAAGGATCTCAGCATCGAAGCTGGTATTTCTTACTCACTGTCCACCGGCTTTGACCCGATGAGCTCCTCCGGCGCCACCCCGCTGGCCGCCAACCTGCACATCTTCGAGGGCTTGGTTGAACTCCACCCGGCCACGCGTGAGCCTTACAACGCTTTGGCTGCTGCCGACCCCAAGATGGTTGACGACACCACTTACCAGGTCACCATCCGCGACGGCGCCAAGTTCCACGACGGCACCCCTGTCACCACCGACGACGTTGTCTACTCCTTCGAGCGCGTCCAGGACCCGGCAAACAAGGCACTGTTCGCACAGTTCATCTTCTTCATTGACTCCGTCAAGAAGGTTGACGAGAAGACTGTCGAATTCAAGCTGAACACCCCGTTCGCCGGGTTCGGCCCGCGCATCTCGGTGGTCAAGGTTGTCCCCAAGGCAGTTGCCTCGGCCGACCAGAAGGCGTTCGACGCCAAGCCGATCGGCACCGGCCCGTACAAGTTCGTTTCCGCAGCCAAGGATGACAAGATCGTCTTCGCCCGCAACGACGACTACAACGGCCCGAAGCCGGCATTGGCCAAGGACATGACCTGGTTCCTGCTCTCGGACGCATCAGCCCGCGTTACTGCCATGCAGTCCGGCCGCGTCCAGGCAATCGAAGATGTCCCCTACCTGGACGTTGACGCGCTCAAGTCCAAGGTTGATGTTGAAGCCGTGCAGTCCTTTGGCCTCATGTTCCTCATGTTCAACCTGAGCAAGGCTCCCTTCGACAAGAAGGAAGTCCGCCAGGCCCTGCACTACGCCCTGGACAAGGAGAGCATCATCAAGACTGCCCTGCTGGGCAACGCGACTGCCGCTTCCTCCTACTTCCAGGAAGGCAGCCCGAACTACCAGAAGGCTTCCACTGTTTACACCTACGACGCCGACAAGGCCAAGTCCTTGCTCTCCGCCGCAGGCGTCACCGGCTTGAAGCTGACCTTGACCAGCACGGACACCGCGTGGGTCAAGGATGTTGTGCCGCTGATCAAGAAGAACTGGGATGCCATTGGTGTTGAAACCACTCTTGAGCCCCTGCAGTCCTCGGCCGTTTACGGTCCGGACAAGGTTGGCGGCCTGAAGTACGACGTTGTTGCAGCCCCCGGCGATCCCTCGGTGTTCGGCAACGACGCTGACATCCTGCTGAGCTGGTTCTTCCGCGGCGACACCTGGGCCAAGAACCGCTTTGCCTGGAACGACTCGGCAGAATACAAGGAAGTTCAGACCAAGCTCAACGCTGCCCTGGGCGCTTCCGAGGCTGACGCCAAGAAGCTCTACAGCGAGATCATCAACATCATCGCCGAAGAAGCACCGCTCTACCCGATCTTCCACCGCAAGCTGCCCACCGCGTGGGACAGCAAGAAGCTCGCCGGCTTCGCACCCTTGCCCACCACGGGCGTGTCATTCATCGGAGTTGGCCGGACCTCCTAGGTTCGTCCGCTTTTCACAGACCGGAGGGGCTGTGGCCTTTCCCCGGCCACGGCCCCTTTAGTCTGAGACCATTTATCCTATGACGCAGCACACAGTCCCCTGAGTGTTGCAAATAGAACCGGAGTTAGTACATTGGCAAACTTTTTGCGACTGCTGGGACGCCGGCTCGCAGCACTACCGTTGATGATCCTGGGTGTCACCCTGCTCGTCTTCGTCGTGCTGCAGTTCGCGCCCGGTGACCGTGCCGTTGCCGCGCTGGGCGAAGGAGCCTCACAAGAGGCCCTTGCGCAATACCGCGAAGTCAACGGATTCAACGATCCCCTCTTCATCCAATACTTCACCTACTTGGGCAAGCTCCTCACGGGCAACTTTGGCAATACCCTTCCGCCGGAAAAACCCATCACCGAAGTCATCGCCAGCGCCTTCCCCGTCACGCTTCAGCTGACATTCCTTGGTGTTGTGATTGCAATCGTGATCTCCCTCGTCTTTGGTGTTCTTGCGGCCCTGTACCGCGACAGCTGGGTTGACCAGGCCATCCGTGTCTTCTCAGTCGCAGCCATCGCCACGCCGTCCTTCTGGTTGGGCATCCTGCTCATCCAGTGGTTCGCCCTGGGCGACAACTCCTGGTTTCCCTCCGGCGGCCTTGCCGATCCGGACGCCGGCTTCATGGGCTGGCTCAGCTCCATGACGCTGCCGGCATTGGCCCTGGCAATCCCCGTTTCCGCCTCCCTGATCCGCGTTGTCCGCACCTCAATGGTTGAGGAACTGGACAGGGACTACGTCCGCACTGCCATCGGCAACGGCGTCCCCTACACCACTGTTGTTTCCAAAAACGTTCTGCGCAACGCCCTTGTCACCCCCGTGACAGTGCTGGGTCTTCGCATCGGCTACCTGCTCGGTGGCGCCGTCGTGATTGAAATGATCTTCTCCCTGCCAGGCATGGGCCAGCAGATCCTCAACGGCATCACCAGCGTTGACACCAACCTGGTGCAGGGCGTCGTGCTGGTCATTGCCGTGACGTTCGTGCTCGTGAACATCATGGTGGACCTTCTCTACCTGCTCATCAACCCCCGAATCAGGACGGTCTAAGTCATGCGTAGCAAACTTGCCGAACGGCTCAGCGCGCCGGGCCTGCGCTTCAAGGCCCTGACCCTGGGCTCCAAGTTGGCCCTCATCTTCCTGATTTTCATTGCGGTTGTCGCCATCCTGGCGCCTTGGATTGCACCCCACGACCCTCTGGAAACAGGCGATCCCGCCCAGGCTCCCAGCGCAGTGCACTGGTTTGGCACCGACCGCATTGGCCGCGACATTCTCTCCCGCCTGATGTACGGCGCCCAGGCGTCCCTGATGATCGGGCTCGGCGCGGTTGCCCTGGCCATCATTGTTGGCGGCACCCTGGGCTCCCTGGCGGCAACGTCCACCAAGGCAGTCAACGAAACCATCATGCGCGTCATGGACGTGCTGATGGCATTCCCCGGCATTGCCCTCGCCGCCGTGCTGTTGACGGCGTTCGGCAACTCGGTGCCCACCATCATCTTGGCCATCGGCATCATCTACACCCCGCAGATTGCCCGCGTGGTGCGTGCCAACGTCCTGGCCCAGTACGGCGAGGACTATGTCCGGGCCGAACGCGTCATTGGCGCCGGCCGCGCGTACATCCTGCTCAAGCACATTGTGCGCAATACAGCAGCCCCCGTGCTGGTGTTCGCAACCGTCATGGTGGCCGACGCCATCATCCTGGAAGCGTCCCTGTCCTTCCTGGGCGCCGGCATCCAAGACCCGAACCCCAGCTGGGGCAACGTGATCTCCTACGGCCGCAACCTGGTGCTCTCCGGCGGCTGGTGGGCCACCACCTTCGCCGGCATGGTCATCCTGCTCACGGTCCTGTCCTTGAACATCCTGGCTGAAGGCCTCACCGACGCCATGGTCAACCCCAAGCTGAAGAAGGCTCCCCGGGTCAAGGACGACGACGGTTCGGCAGCTGCCGCCCTGGAACTGGCCAAGGCTGATGCTGCGGCACGTGCAGCCATTGAAGACCCGTTCGCGGCCCTGAACCAGGAGCTGCTGCTTCTGCAGGCTGTTGAAAAGTCCCGTTCGGACCGCCTCCCGCAGGTTGGCCCGGATGCCCGGGTGATCCTGGACGTGAAGAACCTTTCCATCCGCTTCCCCTGCCGCTTCGATCAGACCCCCATTGTGGACAACGTCTCCTTCACCGTCCGTGAAGGCGAAACCATGGGCCTGGTGGGCGAATCCGGTTGCGGCAAGTCCATCACCTCCCTGGCCATCATGGGCTTGCTGCCCAAGACGGCCGAAGTGACCGGTTCCATCACCTTCGATGGCAAGGAACTTTTGGACCCTGCCACCAAGCACAGCTCCCCGAAGGCCTACGAGGGCCTGCGCGGCGAGCAGATCGCCATGGTCTACCAGGATGCGTTGAGCTCCCTCAACCCGTCCATGCTGATCAAGGAGCAGATGTTGCAACTGACCCGCCGCAACGGCCGCAAGACTCCTGCCGAGCTGCTGGAACTTGTGAAGCTGGATCCGGTGCGCACACTCAAGAGCTACCCGCACGAACTTTCCGGCGGCCAGCGCCAGCGCGTGCTGATCGCCATGGCCCTGTCCCGTTCACCGAAGATTGTGGTTGCCGATGAGCCCACCACGGCGTTGGATGTGACAGTTCAGAAGCAGGTTGTTGACCTGTTGAACGAACTGCGCGAGCAGCTCGGCTTCGCCATGGTGTTCGTCAGCCATGACCTTGCCCTGGTGGCCTCCCTGGCCCACAAGATCACAGTCATGTACGCCGGCCAGGTGGTGGAATCCGCACAAGCTTCCGAGCTTTTGACCCACCCCACCCACGAATACACCCGTGGCCTGTTGGGCGCCGTTCTCTCCATCGAGTCCGACGCCGTCCGCCTGCACCAGATTCCCGGCACTGTTCCCTCACCCCGTGAGTTTGCCTTGGGCGACAGGTTCGCCGGCCGTTCGCAGCGTCCCGACGCTGATGCGAGCCAGAAGCTGGCGTTTGTCCCCATCACCCGTGACGGCGAGACAACCGACCACTTCTGGGCGAGCCACCGGCCCGAGGATGCCCAGGCAGTTTCCGGAACAGAAAAGGAAAACGCATAATGAGCAAGCACACAGCGCCCGTTTCCGCGACCACCCCGGTAATTGAGCTCAAGGACCTGCACGTCCACCACCGGACACGCTCCGGCGGCCTGTTCAAGCCCAGCTACGTCAAGGCCGTCAACGGCGTTGACTTCTCCATCAGCCGCGGCGAGACCGTGGGCATTGTTGGCGAATCCGGCTGCGGCAAGTCCACCCTGGCCTCCGTGCTGGTTGGCCTGCAGGAACCCACCTCCGGCCAGGTGCTGTTCCACGGCAAGCCGGCCATCAAGCGCAACGCAGCCATGCGCAAGGAATTTGGCCGGTCCGTCTCGGTGGTCTTCCAGGACCCCTCCACGGCACTGAACCCGCGCATGACCATCCAGGACATCCTGGTTGACCCGCTGGCCATTCACGGCATCGGCACCGGCGCATCACGCCTGGCCAAGGTCGCCGAACTCCTCTCACTGGTTGGCTTGCCGCAGTCGGCAGCCGAGGTCACGCCGTCGCAAGTTTCCGGCGGACAGCGCCAGCGTGTGGCCATTGCCCGCGCACTGGCCCTGGACCCGGACATCATTGTGGCCGACGAGCCCACCTCCGCGCTGGATGTTTCCGTCCGCGCCCAGGTGCTGAACCTGCTCTCGGACCTGAAGAAGGAACTGAACCTAGGCATGGTTTTCATCAGCCATGACATCCAGACAGTCCGCTACGTGTCAGACCGCATTTGCGTCATGTACTACGGCCAGATCGTTGAACAGGGCTCGGCTGAGCAGATCTTCGACAACCCGAGCAACGACTACACGAAGAAGCTTCTCGGCGCTGCGCCGTCACTTCTGCACATCTAGCCCCACGCGCCCTCCCCGCGCATGGATCCCATTTTTCCCATTTTCACCAACACAATTTTGGAGCAATTCACGTGACTACCGTCGCTTCTCGTTTCCAGGGCGTAATCCCGCCCGTATGCACCCCCCGCACCGCTGATGGCGCCATCGACGTTCCCTCCTTGGAGAACCTCACCCGCCACCTGCTCGACGGCGGCGTCACCGGCTTGTTCGTCAACGGTTCCTCCGGTGAGGTCACCCACCTGACCAACACCGAGCGCGACACCGTGCTGACCACCATCGCCGGCGTCAACGCAGGCCAGGTCCCCCTGCTGGTGGGCGCTGTTGAGCAGACCACCAACCGCGTCATCGAAGAAGCACGCCGCATGGTGTCCCTCGGTGCTGACGGCATTGTCGCCACCAGCCAGTACTACGCCATCAGCAACGCCGAAGAGAACGGCCGCCACTTCCGTGCGATCGCCGCTTCCGTCGACGTTCCCGTCTTCGCCTACGACGTTCCGGTGCGCACCCACTTCAAGCTGCCCACCGACCTGCTCGTCGAGCTGGGCCGCGAAGGCGTCTTGGCAGGTGTGAAGGACTCCTCAGGTGATGACGTTTCCTTCCGCCAGCTGCTCATCGCCGCCAAGGACATCCCGAACTTTGACATCTTCACGGGCCACGAAGTGGTTGTTGACGGTGCCCTGCTCGGCGGCGCACAGGGTGTTGTTCCGGGCCTGGGCAACGTTAACCCGGCCGCTTACCGCCGCCTGTACGACCTGTCCGTTGCCGGCGACTGGGCCGGTGCTGCTGCTGAGCAGGACCGCATCACGGACGTCTTCAACATTGTCTACACCCCGAAGGCCGGCCGGGTTTCCGGCAACGCCGCCGGTTTGGGCGCGTTCAAGACCGCACTGATGCTCATGGGCGTCATCAAGACCAACGTCATGAGCACCCCCATGCTCTCCCTGGACGAGGACGAGACCGCAGCCATCAAGGTCATCCTTGAGCGCACGGGCTTGATCTAACCCCCGGCCGCAACTGACCCGCAGTAGTGGTCGAAAAATCGACGATTTCGCGATATTTTCGACCACTACTGCGGGTCAGCTGGTGAATGGGAGCCTCGTTTTTGCTTTGAACGTTTTTACTTTGAAGGACTCACTATGCGGTACGTAGTTGGCGTTGACCTTGGCGGAACCAAAACGGCAGCCGGGGTGGTGGCAGAAGACGGTTCGGTGCTCTTCACCGAGCAGATCCCCACGTTGAACCGCGACGGCGGCGACGCCATTCTGGACGCCACGGCAGCCATGGTGCGCTCACTGATTGAACGTGCCGCCGCGCAGGGCCTGGTGGTGGATGCGGTGGGCATTGGCTCAGCCGGCGTGATCAACGCCGCCGAGGGCACAGTCATCTCCGCGACCGACGCCATCCTGGGCTGGTCCGGAACCCACATCACGGCCGGGCTCACACAGCGGCTGGGACTGCCCAGCGCCGTGGTCAATGACGTGCACGCCCACGCCCTGGGCGAGGCCTGGCACGGTGCAGGCGCCGGCACGTCCACAGCCCTCATGGTTGCTTTTGGCACCGGCGTTGGCGGCAGCTTTGTGGTGAACGGACAGCCGCTGCTGGGCCAGCACTTTGTGGGCGGGCATGTTGGGCATTTCGCATCGCCCTTCGCCGTCCACCGCGGCACGCCGCTGCCCTGCTCCTGCGGCCATTTTGGCCACGTCGAGGCCATCTCCTCCGGACCCGCCATTCATGCAGCGTACGTGCGCGAAGGCGGCAGCGCTGCCCTCCCCGACACCCGCGCGGTGTTTGATGCGGCTAGGGTTGGTGACGAGCTTGCCCTGCACGTCATTGCCGTGGCGGCTGCCGCTGCCGGACAAGCCGTAGGCGGTTTGATCAATATCCTGGACCCGGCAGTGGTTGTGGTCTCCGGCGGTTTGGCCGATGCCGGCGATCTCTGGTGGAATGCCATGGAGAAAGCTTTGCGTGCCGAGCTGCTGGCGCCGCTGGCTGCCGTGCCCGTGGTGCGGGCCTCGCTGGGCAACACGGCCGCCATTGTGGGCGCGGCAGCCTTGGTCCTTGCCCAATAATTAGTTCTACTTTCTAGGAGTCACAGTGACGCTGAAACTTACCAACCTCGATTCCCTGGCCGGACAACTTGTGGTTTCTGCACAGGCCTACCCGGGCGAACCCATGCGCGACCCGCGCACCACAGCCCAGGTTGCGGCGTCGGCCGTCATTGGCGGAGCCGCCGCCATCCGGGTGCAGGGCATTGCCGACATCCAGTTCACCCGTGCGGCCGTGGAAGTTCCCGTCATTGGTTTGTGGAAGGACGGACACGACGGCGTCTTCATCACACCCACGCTGCGCCACGCCCTGGCCTGCGCCAGTGCCGGCGCCCACATCGTGGCCATTGACGGAACCCGCCGCCCCCGCCCGGACGGCCTCACGCTCGCCGAAACCATTGCCGGCATCCACGCCGAATCCAATGCACTGGTCATGGCCGACTGCGGTTCCTTCGACGACGCCGTTGCTGCCGTCAAGGCGGGAGCGGACCTGATCGGCACCACCTTGGCCGGCTACTCGGGCGAACGCCCCAAGACCGACGGCCCCGATCTGGAACTGTTGGCTGAAATTGTTGCCGCAGACCTGGGCAAGCCGCTCATCGCTGAAGGCCGCATCCACTCCCCCGCCCAGGCCCGCGCAGCCATGGACGCCGGAGCCTTCGCCGTGGTTGTTGGCACCGCCATCACCCACCCCTCAACCATCACCGGATGGTTCAAGGCAGCACTGAACGACTAGTCGCGCCGGCGTTTGCCAGGCAAGGCGGTTTCCTCGCGCCAGGGCGCGGGGAGGCCGCCTTTTCTGCGCCCGGGTGCGGCGGGGCGCTCTTGGGCAGGGCCGGAGCCTGTGGAAAGGTGGTTGGTGAACGGATCCGCGCAAATTTTGCACTGACTGGTCAGCTCTGATATTTTGGTGCAGCTCACCCCACCTTCTAAGGAGCGCCCCATGCTCACTGCCCACCAGCTGCACATCGACGGGCGCAGGCACACGCTGCTCCCGGCAACCTCAGTGGAGGCGCACCGGGCACAAGTGGTCCTGATCCAGGCCGACGGCCAGGAGCGGCGCACAGCCCTGGCACTGGCGTTGACGGGCCGCATGAAGCCCTCCACGGGCACAGTCTCGCTGGGGCACCACGGTTCCATGGCGTCCCTGCGCCGCCGCAGCGCCATTGTGGACGCCCCTGACGTCAACGCCCCCGAAAACCACCTCACCGTCCGATCGCTGACGTCGGAAGATCTGGCGCTGGTCCCCTTCAAGTTCCGCGACCGCACCCGCCCCACGGAGTGGCTGGTCAAGCATGGTTTCCGCGACATTTTGGAGCAATGGGTGGAGGAACTTGAACCTGCCAGGCTCCTGCACCTACAACTTAAACTGGCGCTGGCCAACAAGGACGTTGAGGTGGTGGTGGTGGACTCCCCTGACCGCCACACAGCCGATGTCTCCGCGTGGCTGCCCCTGCTGGAACAGACGGCCGACGGCGAAATGGGCGTGGACCCCGACGCTGCGCCCAACACTCCGCTCCGGACGCTGGTGGTGATTGGCGTGGTGGGCAGGCTGCCCGATGAATGGCGCGGGCCTGCCTCGGTTGCCGGAAACGCACTTGCCGCTGCACCGTCCGACGGCGCGGAACCCCCTGCCCCTGCGGACACCACCGCGGACGCCGCTGCGGACCTGGACGAAACCGAGCCGGAGGAAACCCAGCCCGAGGCGGCCGAAGCGGAAGCCGCAGTTCCCGCTGATGCTGGTGCCGCCGACCTCGGGCAGGCAGGCACTGGGCTCCCAACCACAGAGCTGCCGGCTGTTGACGCGGCGGAATCCCTGGCCACAACCACCACCGAAACACCCAAGCACACCACGGAGGAAACACTGTGACGGTCTTCCGATTGGCGCTGTCCGAACTCAAGCGCATGACGGGCGGACTGCTGCCCAAGCTCACCATCGTGGCCATGGTGATGGTCCCGCTGCTCTACGGAGCCGTGTACCTCTACGCCAACTGGGATCCGTACGGCAATCTCGACCAACTCAAGGCCGCCGTGGTGGTTCAGGATGAGGGCGCCGTCACCAAGGACGGCAAGGAGCTGCATGTTGGCGAGGATGTGGCCGAGAATTTGGTGGCGGGCCACAAGTTCGACTGGCGGCTGGTGGACACCCCTGCCGAGGCCAATGAGGGCGTGAAGAACGGCGATTTTGCCTTTGCCCTGGTCATTCCCAAGGATTTCTCAGCCAATCTGGCATCCCCGGAGAATTTTGACTCGGCCACGCAGGCCATGATGAGCGTGACCACCAACGACGCCAACAACTACCTGCTGACCTCCATTGTGGACAAGGTGACCACGCAGGTGCACGCCTCGGTGGCCCAGCAGGTGGGGCTGCAGACGGCCAACTCCCTGCTGAGCGGCTACGGCACCATCCATGCCCAGCTGGTGAAAGCCGCCGACGGCGCCCAGCAGCTTGCCGAGGGCGCCGCCACCTTGGACACGGGCGTGGGGACACTGAAAACCGGCACCGGGGCCCTCCTCACGGGCACCAACGACCTGGTGGCCGGCCAGACCAAGCTTGTCACGGGCGCCAAACAGCTCCAGGCCGGCGCCGCCGCACTGGACAAGGGCCTGGGCCAGCTGGAATCCCAAACCGCCGCCCTGCCCGCTGACACCCAGAAACTATCCGAGGGCGCCGCTGCGGTGGCTGCCGGCAACGCCGCCCTGAATGCCAAGGTTCAGGGCGCCATTGGCACTGCGGGGCAGCTGGACACGGCCGCCACGGCGGCCATCAATGACAAGCTGAAGCAGCTTGTCAGCGACGGCATCGTCACAGATGAACAGTCCACTGCGATCCGGACATCGCTGGAATCGGCAACCACCAGTCCAACCGTCAAGGACTTGAAGGACCAGCTCGCCACGGACGCGGCAGACATCCAAAAGCTGGCCGACGGTTCCGCCGCAGTGGCTGACGGGGCCGCAAAGCTGTCCACTGCCACGCCTACGCTCAACGCAGCGATTGCCCAGGCCCACGCCGGTGCCGGGGAACTTTCCGCAGGTGCGGCCACCCTGGCAGACGGACAGGTGTCAGCCTTGGACGGGGCAAACCAGCTGGCGGCCGGCGCCGCGAAGCTCACCACGGGTGCCGGTGATTTAAAGGGCGGCTCCGGCAAGCTGTCCGCCGGCGCCGCCGAGCTGTCCAAACAATTGCACACCGGCGCGGGTTCGGTGCCCGACCCCAATGACAAGGACAAGCTCAACGCGGCAGGGGTCATTGCCGATCCCATCCGCGTGGACTCCATCTCGCAGGCCAAAGCAGCCAACTACGGATCCGGGCTGGCGCCGTTCTTCCTGGTGCTGGCGCTGTGGATCGGTGCGTTCATGCTGGTTCAGGTGATGCGCCCGCTGACTGTGCGGGCGCTGGCATCCAATGCCCCATCGTGGAAGATTGCCATCGGCGGCTGGCTGCCGTTTGCTGCGGTGGCCACTGGGCAGGCCCTGCTGCTGTACGCGGTGGTGAAGTTTGGTTTGGGGTTGGAGCCGAGCCATCCGTGGCTGACCCTGGGCCTGTTGCTGCTGGCGTCACTGGCGTTTACAGCCCTGATCCAGGGGATCGTTGCGTTGCTGGGAACACCGGGGAAGTTTGTGGTGCTGATCCTGCTGGTCCTGCAGCTGGTGTCCTCGGGCGGCACCTTCCCGTGGCAGACCACGCCCGAGCCGCTGCACATCATGCACCAGATCCTGCCCATGGGGCATGTGGTGGAGGGCATGCGGCACCTGATTTACGGGGCGGACCTGGCACCTCTGGTGCCCATTGCGCTTGGCCTGCTGGGCTACACGGTGCTGGGCCTGCTGTTGGCCTGGGCTGCCGTGGCCAAGAAGAAGACGTGGACGCTGAAGACGTTGATGCCGGAGATTGAGGCCTAGCGCCCTGGTGCAGCTAGCGCGGCACCACAAAAGTGCGCAGCCGGGCATCCTGGCCGTCAAGGGTTGCCCAGTCGCCGGTGTAGTCAAAGACGGCGAAAGCGCTGGTGGGGAAGCCCGACGCCAGGTCCATGTAGGCATCCTGGTCCGAATCCCGTGACGCCAAACGCAGCGCCAGGGATTGGACGCCCGGCATGTGGCTGATCACCATGAGCGTGTTCACGGTTTCCGGAACATGGTTGACCACCGAGAGCATTGGGGTGGCTCCGGCAGCGTAGAGGGCTGTCTCGAGCTTGGGGGTGGGGGCCTTGTCCCCCAATTGCTGGCACACCCAGGTGCAGGTTTGCCTGGTCCGCAGGGCTGAGGAACACAGGATGAAGTCGGGGACCACTGAGTTCTCCACCAACCACTTGCCCGCCAGCGGCGCCTCATTGTGGCCGCGCTGGGCCAACGGCCTGTCGTGGTCTTCCACGCCCAGCGGAAAAGCCGCCTTGGCATGGCGCATCAAGATCAACTTTTTAATGTGGTGTTCGCTCATGTTCACAGTTTAGTGACAGTTAAAGCAGAACGACGGCGGCTCCCCCGCTGATGTGGGGACGGACGCCGTCGTAGCTGCTGAAACGCGTACAGATCGGGCTGGGCGCACGCGCCCGAGGGGCCCCACTTGCAGACGCGCCAGCGGCTGGAAGGGGGCGGGCGTGGGGACTAGATGGAGTATTCCGGCGCTGCCCAGACAACCACTTCGGGGTGCTCGTAGAAGCGGTAGCCCTCACCGCGGACGGTGCGGACCGTGTTGGCCAGGCGGCCCAGCTTGGAGCGCAGGCGGCGGATGTGGACGTCGATGGTGCGCTCGTTGGGCACTTCGTCGGCGTTGCTCCACAGTCCTTCAAGGAGTTCGTCACGGCCCACTGTCCGGGTGCCGTTTTCCACCAGGTAGTTCAGCAGCTCGAATTCCTTGAACGTGAGGTTCAAGGTGTCACCGTCAAGGTGCACTTCGCGGCGGGCCAAGTCAATCAACACACCTGTGGGGCGCTGCTCGGCCACGGGGATGCGCACGGCCTCCTGGCGCTGGCGGCTGACCACAGTGGGGTCGCCAAAGGTTGAGCGGACAACGTCAAGTGCCGTGCCAACGGCGTCCGACGGCGCAATCGCCACGGCCGCGTAGCTCTGGGCCTGCGGAACAAGGGTTTGGGCATAGGCCCGGATGTCCTGGGCCAGTTTCGCCAGGGAGGTGCCTGCAGCGGCAGCAGTGTCCTCGTCAACGCCAACGTAGAGCACAAAGCCCCGTGCCACGTTGTCCGGGCTGACACCGCGAAGCTTGTCGCCACCGGCAACAACCGCTGTGGGCGCCGTCATGGGGTGCCCTTCCGACGCGGGGACGGCACGCAGCCGGGTTGCCGGAGCGGTCATGTCGGGGCGGTAGGCACCTGAATAGCCTGGGTGCTCAGTAAGAGCGGAATGGGCCGGAGAACCCTGGCCGGTGTTGCGCGCAACCGCCTTGGCGGCGTTTCGCACAGAGATGTGGACGTATCCGGATGCTACTGACATTGAACTACCTAAGGTGTATGGCCGTACTTGACGGCGCGAATGCTTCCTTCAGCTCTGAGGTTCCAGAGCTCTATTGCCCTATCCCTAAGGGCCGACCCATGGGCCAAGGCCTGAAATATGCCACGTCCTGCTCATTCCCCCAGCGGCTTCCAGGTATTGCAATCTAGGCCTGCATTCGACAACCGCGCAGAAGCTGTCCCCTCGTCCCGAGGCGGACATCTGCTGCGGCTGCAGAATTAACTGAGTGGCTGTTCACATAAGTCAGTGTGCTACGTAACAAAGCAAACTTGCAAGTAACAAAGGCCCAAAACGTCCACCATGTGGGATTGCGCTCTCTTTTGTGGCCAAGCCAACATTGTTGCTTTGCTCTCAATTTGGTGGAAAATGACGTTTTGAGTCAAATATAATCGCCTGATTTGTAATTTTGGCTTGCACAAATTCCGCGAAACATGTGATTTTTAAGATTATGTTCAATCTGAGATTTTGCACGTTTAGTATGCCCTCGACAAGTCGGCATCGACACCCAGCTTGTTCCCATTTTTTTACGCTAAGTAAACAAAGGTTTACCCAGCATGGTGTTGGTGGAGGTTTGTCCATGCCGGATGTGCTCCGCAGCTAGCGGTGGAGCCCGCGCGCCAGAATGAAGGGGCGGAGGGCGCCAATTTGCTGCCGCAGGGTGACGTTGTTGCGCCTGTTCAGCATGATGAGGGCGGCGAGGCCGGCAAGAACTGCCACCACGGCCCCCATGCCCAGCGACCAGCGGGCGCCGAACTCCGTGGCAATCCACCCCACCAGCGGCGCACCAATGGGGGTGCCGCCCTGCATGACAACCATGTAGACGGCCAGCACCCGCCCGCGCATGGCAGAGTCCGTGGTCAACTGAACTGTGGTGTTGCAGGCGTTCATGAACGTCAGCGACGCCAAGCCCACGGGCACCAGCGCAATGGCGTACAGGGCGAAACTTGGCATGAAGGCAGCCACACCCACAGTTATGCCAAAGGCCAGCGCGCCTCCCACGATGTACAGCATGCGCATGGTTTTGCGCCTGGCCGCCAACAACGCCGCGGCCAGCGTGCCAATGGCCATCACGGAGCCAAGGAGCCCGTACTCCCCCGGCCCCACATTGAAGACAGCTGTGGCCATAAGCGCGTTGGTGATCTGGAAATTCATCCCAAAAGTGGCCACCAAAAAGACCAGCACCATGATCATCATCAGGTCCGGACGCGCCCGGATGTAGACAAATCCCTCACGAATTTGCCCCTTGGCCCGGGGCACCGGCACGGCGGGGATGAGCTCGCTGGTGCGCATGCGCCACAGCGAAATGATCACGGCGGCAAAGCTGGCAGCATTGATCAGGAAGGCCGGCCCTGTTCCTACCAAGGCAATCACCAGGCCGGCGACGCCGGGGCCGGCCAGGCGCGCCAGGTTGAAGGATGCGCTATTGAGCGCGACGGCATTGGGTATGTCTTCCTTGGCGACCACTTCGGAGACAAACGCCTGCCGCGACGGGGCGTCGAAGGCGCTGGCCACGCCCAGCAGGGTTGCCAATACATAAACATGCCACAGTTGTACAGCCCCCGTGACAACCAATATTCCCAACAAAAGCGCACAAAATCCCATGGCTGTCTGGGTAATGAGGAGCAATTTCCTTTTGTTGACGCGGTCTCCCAGGAGTCCTGCGTAGGGTCCAAGGAAGACTATGGGCAAAAATTGCAGGCCCGTGGTGATCCCGGCAGCGGTGCCGGAATGATTGGTGAGCACTGTCAGGACCAGCCAGTCCTGGGCAACGCGCTGCATCCAGGTGCCAATGTTGGACACCAGGGCTCCAGTCACCCAGAGCCGGTAGTTGAAGACCTTCAGGGCACGGAACATGGAACTCATCTAGGAGCTCATCTCCTGCAGGATCAGGGCTGCCTGGTGCAGCGTGTCACGCTGCTCGAAGGTGAGATCCGCCACCCTTTTGGCCAGCCACGCCGTTCGTTTTGAGCGGGCCCGCAGCAGCGCGGCCGCCCCTGACTCTGTGATGTGGACCAGCACCTGACGCTTGTCCAGTGGATTCTCCCCTCGGCTCACCAGCCCGGCCGCGGACAGGTCGTTCACAATCCGCGTCATGGAGGGCGCCTGGATTTGCTCCCGGGCGGCCAGCTGGCCCACCGTCTGCGGGCCGCGCAAAATGGCTGCCAGAACCGAATACTGCCCGGGACTGATCACCCCCGTCGCGGCCTCGGCCCGCAGTCGCCGGGAGGTGCGCATGATTGCCACCCGCAATTCGGCAGCCAGGGGCGCCACGCCCACGGGCTTGCCGGCCGGCGCCTTGTTGGGTGTCCTGGCCACCGCCTTCGCCGGCGCCGGGGCACCTGGGCCGGGGTCCGGCGTCGTGCTGCTGGGGGAAGTTGCACTGCTGGGGGAAGTTTGCGTCATCACGGGTCAGCTGCCTAAAGAAAAGTTTCGTATCCTCAACTTCCCACCCTAGATCGTTAGCATTGCTAAGTAAATATCTGCTTGCTCACCTTGCTACAAAGGTTGTTACCAAAATGTGACATGACTGTCCTTTTGGACTAGTCTGGGACTTGCGCCTGCTGAATCACCTACAATTCATGGCGCAAATGGACGGATCGCCGAGCTCTGCCGCCGCCCATTTCCCTCCATTCCCATGGCAGAGACGGGGGACCCAATCTTTGCGGGCCTTCCCAATGGAAGCCCTTGGGGTTAAGCCAACGCAGTCCTTGCCGGCAGTGCACTCTGCCTGTCAACGCTGCGTGGCCGGATTCTCTAGTCCGTTCCCGACAGCTCACCTCGCAGGCGTAGAGAGGCTACATCTATGTCTGCATCACAGCAGCGCGGCCGTCGTCGCGCCGATTCAACCCGCCGCCCGTCGATTCTTGGGCTCGCGGCCGCCAGCTCCGGAACACGCTCGGCCGGCAAATCCTCCTCCGCCGTGACCACCACAGCCAAATGCATGGCTGCCGTGGCCGTCTTGGGCGCATTGGTGGCCGCCGGCTCCGTGGCGGGGTCCGTGGAAAACACCCTGGCCGACCAGGGCAACACGAGCCTGGCTTCCGCCGTGGACCGCTCAGTTCCGGCACCGGCCGTGTCGGCTCCCACGGATGCCGCCATTGACTTCCCCGGCATCACGGTCAGCTCGTCCCCGTCGGCCGCCGCAACACCGGCCGCCATCAAGGCCGAGGCTGAACAGGTCAAGGCCGTAACACCCACCAAGGCCGCCGCCCCCAAGGCTGCTGCCCCGAAGGCCGCCCCTGTTGCCGTTGACAATCCCGCCGCCGCGCAGGCCTACGCCGCAGGCCAGATGGCCTCGCACGGCTGGGGCGCGGACCAAATGAGCTGCCTGAACCTGCTCTGGCAGCGTGAGTCAGAATGGCTCACCTCGGCAGAAAACGCCTCCAGCGGCGCCTACGGCATTGCCCAGTCCCTGCCCGCCGACAAGATGAACAGCGAGGGCAGCGACTGGAGCACCAACTACCAGACCCAGATTCGTTGGGGCCTGGGCTACATTGAGGAACGCTACGGCTCACCCTGTGGGGCTTGGGGCCACTCCGAATCCGTGGGCTGGTACTAAAAACTACTTTCGGTGGCTGTGTGCTGGTGGCTGGTGAGGTTGCAGGGCTGGATGCACAGGCGCTGGCGCCGATTCCAGGTGGCAGCATTGAGCTGCGCGATGACCGCTCAGGCCCCGCCCGCACCGTTGAGCTGCTGCCGTTCGCCCTGGGCCGGACACAAGTCACCCGGGCTGACGGCATTGCGTGGTGCAACAGGGCCTCTGCCCTGGCAGGTTTAACGCCGGCTTACAGTGTGGACGGCCGCTAGGTGGGCTGGGACGTCGGCCCCGACGGCTACAGGCCCCCCCACGGCGGCCGAGTGGGAATGGGCGGCTCGCGCCGGCACCATCACACCCGCCTACGGTCCGCTGGCCGGCATTGCCTGGACCGCGTTGGATGAGGTCCGGGGGCCCAGCCGGTTGCCGGGACGGCAGCAAACACCTTTGGCTTGTTTGACATGATCGGCAACGTTTGGCAATGGTGCGCGGACTTCGCCGACACGGCCCGCTACGGCTGGGCCCCCAGCTTGCGGGGTGCTGGCTGGGACCATCCCTCATGGAGCGCACGCTGTTTTAACTGACACCTGCGAAAAATGCCACCCTTTGACGGAAATGCCATAGTACAAACTGTGGCATTTCCGTCAAACGGTGGCATTTTTGGAAATGTGGGACTATTCCGCTACGCCGTAGAGGCGGTCGCCGGCGTCGCCCAGTCCGGGCACAATGTAGGAGTTCTCGTCCAGGCCTTCGTCAATGGAGGCCAGGACAACGCGCACGTTGTCGCGGTCACCGTGGGCGGCCTCAAGCTTGGCCAGGCCTTCCGGTGCGGCCAGCAGGCAGATGCAGGTGATGTCCGCGGCGCCACGGGCGAACAGGAACTTGAAAGCCTCGATCAGGGTGCCGCCGGTGGCCAGCATGGGATCCAGGACGTACACCTGGCGGCCCGTCAGGTCCTCGGGCAGGCGCTCGGCGTAGGTGATGGCCTCGAGGGTTTCCTCGTTGCGGGCCATGCCCAGGAAACCGACTTCTGCCGTGGGCAGGAGGCGGGTCATGCCCTCGAGCATGCCGAGTCCGGCCCGCAGGATCGGCACCACCAGGGGCGTGGGCTTGCTCAAGCCGGTACCAATCGTGGAGGTCACGGGTGTCTCAATGTTGACCGGTTCCACGCGGACTTCACGCGTCGCTTCATAAGCCAACAAGGTGACAAGTTCTTCGGTCAGCTGACGAAAAATGGGGGACGGAGTGTTCTTGTCCCGCAGAACAGTCAACTTGTGGGCAATTAGCGGATGATCCGCAACCAGTACGCGCATGAATAAAAGCTACCATTGAGCCGTGCCCAACACCGAGAAATCTCACCCAATCGAGACCACCGCCACGGCTTTACACGCCGGATGGATGGGCATTGCGCTCACGGAGGCCCGCCGGGCCTTGACCACAGGGGATGTCCCCATCGGCGCCGTCGTGCTGGGGCCCGACGGCGAAATCCTGGGTTTGGGGCGCAACGAACGTGAGGCGCACGGGGACCCCACGGCGCACGCCGAGGTGGTGGCGATCCGCGAAGCCGCGGCGAAACTCGGTTCCTGGCGGTTGAATGACTGCACACTGGTGGTCACGCTTGAGCCGTGCACCATGTGTGCCGGGGCCATTGTGCTGGCCCGGGTGCCGCGCGTCGTTTTTGGCGCGTGGGATGAGAAGGCCGGGGCCGCAGGCTCAGTCTTTGACGTGCTCCGCGAACGCCGGCTCAACCACTGGGTGGAAGTCTTTCCCGGTGTGCGCGAAGACGAGTGCGCGGCGCTCCTGAAGGACTTTTTCAGCGGTCACCGCCAACAGCAGGCCCTTTAGGGCTCGATCTGGAGCGGCTCCGACGGCAGCACGCAGGAAACGCGCTTGATTTCCTGCCCCTCAAGGGCCCCGACGCGGTTGTTCCGCCCCGTGTCATCGCACCAGTCCAGGTTGTACGGGTAGGCGGCAACCATGCCCTTGCCGGGCACGGCAGCAGCCGGGAGCTCTACGCTGGCGCTGAAGCCGCCGTCGTCGTTCATGGGGACCAGGGTCTCCAGCACCTTGGCGCCGGAACCGTCATACACTTCCAGCTGGATCTGGGCTTTGTCTCCGTACCGTGGGTTGCAGCTGGCGTCGTCCGCCGTGACGGTGATGCTGCTGCCGGGCTTGGCCGTGGCGGGGGTGATCGAAAACGGCGGCGGGAAGCATCCGGAACCCAGCGGGGCCGGCCCGGGAGGGCCGCTGCAGCCGGCACCGGCAAGACTTGCCAGCACCCCGACCAGCACGGCCCCGAACCCAGCCCCGCCTTTCATGTCAGGCCGGCTTGGCAGCAGCGTTGATGGCGTCGATCCGCTTTTGCCTGCTCTGCGGCGAATCCAGGCTGAAGGAGCGGAAGTCGCCCAAGTCTTCCCGAATGAACACCTCAACCTCCTTGATTCTGTGCTTTGTTGCGTTCGTTGCGCCCTTGAACAGCCAGTGGGCAATGCGTTCCTCGCCGGGATCGTACTGCCACAGGCCAATGATGCGGCCGCGGTCCACGATGGGATGGTCGGGCAAATCCGCTTGGAGCGCCAGCCTGGCACTGAGCAGCTGCCGGTCCTGGTCCTCATCAGCAAAGTGGTCGGCCGCGTTGCGCCGGAGCAGGAAGAGCGCATCTGTCCCCGCAAGCAGCTGAATCTGTTCCTCCCCGGGCGCTTGAAAGTCAGCTGCCTTCTCCGCATCAGCCGGCAGCATCCAGAGCCCGTGGGCCTCCACGGCGTGGGCGGCTGCCAGCGCAGCCTTGGTTTGAGCCACGGTAAAAGCAGTGAACCATTGGGTTTGTTTAAGCGTGGCGCCACCGGTCCAGCCCAGGTATTTTTCCATCAGTTTGGCCCGGCCCTGTTCGGGCGATTCCGCCGCCGGAGGCAGGCCCCAGGCGGTGTAGGCGTAGCGTTGCTGGTCGAGCCTGCCGTTGACGGGCACCCTGCGGATGCGTCCGTCGGCCTGCAGCAGGCCCAGGACTGTGGGCAATGTGGTGGAGGCGCCCTTCTTCTTGCCTTCCTCACCCAGGCTGCGCACGGCGTCGCCCAACTGGTCCTTGAGCTGCCTGGGGTCCAGGGGTCCGTCGCCCCTGGCCGCTGCGTCCTGGAGGAGCTGCAGAGCTTGTGATTCAAGGGCGTGGACTTCCTCGCGGGCCACGCCGAGCTTGTCCAACACCTTCAGGGTGGACTCGGCGGCCGGCTTGCCGAGCGTCAGCGCCCAGGCAAAGTCCTTCTCGCCCAGCACATAGGTGCAGCCGCGCGCCGTCGGAAGTTCATGGATGCGCAGGGCCACCGCCTCGGCGTCGGCCTCCTCCCGGCGAATGCCCGCACGGGCGAAAAGTGTAAGGTACGGGTTGGCGCCGCCGATGGACCGCGCCCACCCGGCCGAGCCCAACACTGTGGCGGCGTCGCTGCCCGCCAAGGACCCGTCCAACCCTTGTTTGTGCCAGCTCCAGGCACGTCGCATTGCGCTGTCCATAGGCCCATCTTGCCCCATGTTCGCGTCCCGGGGGAGCTCATTTTTGTTGTACGGCTTGGAACCGGTAAGGTTGTGGCGTTGGTGACGTGTCCGAGCGGCCGAAGGTGCAACACTCGAAATGTTGTTTAGGTGAGAGCCTAACGTGGGTTCAAATCCCACCGTCACCGCCAATGCGCAAGGCCCCTGCTTCCCTTTGTTTATAAGAGAAGTGGGGGTTTTGTTTTGCCCGGGACGAGTGGGCTGGGCCAGCAACCGGCCACACTCGACTGCGGCGCGCGCACCAGACCCGGTACCCGGCCCGTGCAAAAGCGCCCCCGTAGGATTGTTCAACTATGAGAAATCGAAGCGTTTTTGGGGCAACTTTCCTGCTACTGATCCCCCTTTTCCTGGCGGCCTGCGGCACCACGACGCCGGCGGGCACCCCGAGTGCCACATCCGTGAACACCGTCGTGGACAGTCCGGCCTCATCTCCGCGCCCGACGCCGTCACCTGCTCCCACACCGGCCCCCATTGTGCCGGCGGAACAGATATTTACAACACCGGATGGATCACTGAGTTTTACGTACCCGGCCACCTGGCGCGTGACCCCGGTTCCGGATCAGCCCAACTCCTACGTGGTTGCGGACGCCTCTGGTGGGGAACGAGCGAGGTTGAGTGACCGAGTCGAAGCCCTCCCGTTCATCGGCATCCCGTACGGCACGGACACTGGATTTAGGGTTGCTGGTCGTGGCATCACGGGAACAAGCGTCGTGGTCCAGGGGGCTTTCGGCCAGGCTGTTGGTTCACAAGCAGCGGCATACGCCCTCGCAACAGATGGCAGCACTGAGCCGATTGGACGGGCGGCCATTGAAGTACCAGGCGGCGGCTACTACGTCATGTTCAACGGCATGACGCCCCTGAAGACGCCCACGGTTCCGCCCAGCGAAGCCGAACTGCAAGCCAGTGCCACCACCTTCGCGAACTCGCCAGAATTTGGCGAAACTGCCAAGGTCATGGCGTCGCTGACGTTGCATCCGGACAAAGTCCAGGTCGCAGGGTGCCTTGGGGCCAGGTACAAATACCTCAAGCTCAACGGCATCAGCTGCGACGATGCCAAAGCGACACTTGATCGAGTGGAAAAGACCGGCAAGGGTGCAGGCGCGAGGAGCACGGAAACTACTGACTACATTTGCTTCCATGCCAGCTACGGCGAAAAGCAATCCGGCCAGGCAGACGTTGTCTGCCGGAACAAGGCCACCCCGGAAGCAACCAGTTTCGAAGCTTGGCTCAAATAGACAGATCAGTCTCCCAGAGCCAAGTGGTGCCACCTTCAGTACAACTGGGAGGTCGCTATGGCGATAACAGCAAGAAATGCTCGACGTGACCTTTTTGGCCTCATCGAGCTCGTCAATCTCGACCACACCGAAGTCGAAATCATGTCAAAGCGCGGATCTGCGGTTCTGATGTCGAAGGATGAGTACGACTCCCTCGTGGAAACAAGCTACCTGCTGCGCTCCCCAAAGAACGCGCAACGCCTGCTTTCAGCGATGGAGTCGGTCCGTGGAGGCAACGTCGTCGAGCACGGGCTCATGGAGCCTTGAGCCGACGCATTCTTCCCTGGACAGCTGAAGCGTGGGAAGACCACCTGTGCAGGCAAACCCAGAACAAGAAAACCCTCAAGCGCATCGATACCCTCATTGAAGACTTCCTTCGCGATGACCCTTTCGATGGAATCGGAAAGCCGGAGGCGCTAAAACACGCTCCGGCGGGCGCCTGGTCCCGACGCATCGACGAGGCCAACAAGCATGTTTGCATCGCCGATGATCACCGCGTGACGCTCCTGCAAGCCCGCTATCATTACTGACTCCACGTAGCCACGCAGACCCGTAGCGGGTCAGCCCACCCAGAAGTTCCTCATCCTTGACCCGGCCTCGGGATAAGATCACGCGATGACGTTGCAACGCTGGAAATCAATGACCGACTGGCCACTCATGGTCACCGCCATACTCTTCCTTGCCGCGTATTCGGTCCAAGTCCTGATGATCGGGCCAGCCTCTGATGCGGCAGGCTGGTTCCTGGCCGCGACGTGGGGCTTGTTCCTGATCGACTATGTTGTGTCCTTGATGCTTGCTCCGCAGAAGGCCCGATGGTTCCTGCGCAACCTTCACGTTCTGGCTGTTGTGGCGCTTCCCATGCTCCGACCGTTGCGAATTCTCCGGCTGGTAACCCTTCTCAGCGTTCTTCAACGGGTTGCCGGCAATGCCCTGCGGGGCCGCGTGGTGATCTATGTGATCGCATCATCGACCCTGCTGGTCTACGTCGGCGCGCTTGCCATGTACGACGCCGAGAAGGCCTCACCTGGCGCTTCCATCATCTCCTTCGGGGACGCATTATGGTGGGCCGTGGTCACCATCACCACTGTTGGCTATGGCGACCTGACGCCAACAACCTTCCTTGGGCGGTCCATAGCCGTGGGCTTGATGATCGGCGGGATTGCGCTGCTCGGTGTGGTCACAGCCACCCTGGCCAGCTGGCTGGTTGAAAAGGTGTCGGCTGAAGAGGCAAAAACCCAGGAGATCACTTCAGAGGAGATTCAATCCCTGCGGGATGACATCCGGAGATTGCGTGACGAGCTCGCATTGCGCCCTGACGCGAGCTCCTAGCACTATGTGGTTCGCACCACGGCTTCGCACAAGCCAGCAGAAAGGCCCTCAACTGCTCACTTGTCAGCAAGAAATCAAGGGCCCTGGCTGGCCTAACTAGCCGCACTTTCGCCGGATGTTACCGTTTGGACTCGCAAGCAATTCCATCGCTGTCCCCGTCCATCCCCGAGCGGTAGCCCGGCTGACCCACGAAGAGGGGAGCTGCACCGGCAGCCCTGGCTTCGGAACAATTTGCATAGTAAACAGCTGCAGGGGCTTCAACGAGCGGTTGGGGTGCAGGCGCTTGTTGCTGTGCTGCTTTTTCTGCTGCCACACGGGCAGCTTCGTCGGCGGCAGCTTTTGGGGCCGCGGCTTCGGCGGCGGCAACCTTGGCTACAGCAGCCTGCGTGGCCTCGGCTCGAGCATCCCCAAGCACCTTGGCGTCCTTCTCCGTCATCCACACCAAGACGCCCTTGTCATTCTTGGTGCATTTGAGGATGCCAGCCGGCTCAACGAAGGAAGTGCCGTCGGAGGCGCACTCGGTGAGCAGCCTGCTTTCGGGCGTGGGAGTGGGGCTCGGTGACGCTGTGGCTGAAGCCGTGGCAACTCCCTTCGTCTCCGCCAGTGGTGCGATTGAGCTGGGCGCCGGACCGGCCGCGGCAGCAACAACAGAGCCCAGAATTAGGGCGACAACTCCCGCACCAACGGCCGCGCCGGCCCCCTTGCGGTGAGGCAATCCGAGCCAAGACCTGCGGCCAAACAGCAGTGCATAGAGAGCCGTCACGATCAAAAAGAGCGCGAACAGCACCAGCCAGACGCCGAACGCGCCGGAAGGCAGCATGATGATCAGCAGCAGAAGCCAAACCCCCGCTGTAATCCAAAATGATTTGCTCCGACGCCATCTGGCCTTACTGGTCCCCGCAGAAAAGTTGGTGGTCATGTTGTTCCTCAACAAGTAGCTGGACTGTCATGGGGCGAAATTTCGTCTGGACTCGCCAACGGCCATTCTAGGACACAGGCCACATTCGGGAAACTTTCAGTAAACGTCTAGGTTAATGCCAGAAAACCCCGAGGCATCCACCCTCAGCCGTGCGGCCGCATGAGCGGCGGATTGAGCACGGCGCGTGCCGGCTGCCCCGCAGACGGACGGGCCGCCTCCGCTAGCCGGAACAGCGCTGCGGGGCGGCCGGCGTCGCCCGTGAACATCCGTCCGGTGTCTTCCAGGAAACCAGGCGTGCTGGTGGCCTTGCGGTGGAAATTCCGGGGGTCCAGCCGGGTGCCCCACACCGCTTCATACACGGCGCGGAGCTGGGCAATGGTGAATTCCTCGCCGCAGAACGCCGCCCCCAAGGGCGAGTACTCGAGCTTCGACTTTGCCCGCTCCACGGCGTCGTCCAGAATCTGCCGGTGGTCGAAGGCAAGCACCAAACTGCCTTCAAGGACGCCACCGACCGGATACCAGGCGGCATGCTCGGCGTCGCTGCCGGCTGTCAGGACAGGAAAGTTCGGCGCCAGCAGCAGGTGCGCCACTGTGAGTACGTCTCCGCGGGGGTCGCGACCGGCAGGCCCGTAGCTCCCCAACTGCTCCAAATGCCCGGGGATCTGCTCCACGCCGGTCTCCTCCGCCAATTCGCGCCGCGCCGCCGCCACCAGGCCCTCCCCGGCCAGCACAAACCCGCCGGGCAGCGCGAGTTTGCCCCGAAAGGGCTCAATGAGGCGGGTGATAAGCAGGACGTGCAGGGCGCCGTCGAGGATGGTGAGGGCGACGACATCGACGGTCACCGGGAAGCGCGCCGGCGCGGGGTGGGAATCAGGCATGCACCAATCGTAGATACTTATCGTCACATTGACAATAAACAAATTCAGGGCATACATTTTAGTTATCGTCACAATGACGACAACTAAGGACTTCAAGGAGCACCCCCATGGCCAGCATCAAGCGCTACCCCTGGATCAGCCACTTTCTGGGCAGCCCCACCGGGTATGTGGTCCACCTGCAAAAGGGCTCCGTCAAGCACCAGGGCGTCGGCCAGGCGTTCTGGTACCGGCCGGCAAACTCCGTGCTGAGCGAGGTTCCCGTTGACGACCAGGAACTGCCCACACTGTTCCACGCCATCACCCGCGACCACCAGGACGTCAGCGTCCAGGCCAACGTGACCTACCGCATCATCGACCCCGTATCCGTCTCCTGCCGCCTCGACTTCGGCCTCCAAGGTGCAGGGACACCGCCGGCCGCCGGCAAGGAACAGGTGGCCACGACCATCGGCCAGCTGTGCCAAAGCCACGCGATCGACCAAATCGCCGCCACCACCCTGGCCCAAGCGCTGGAGCACGGGGTCAGCCAGCTCCGCCACGTCCTAAGCGATGCGCTCCGCTCGGACACCCGCCTCATGTCCACCGGCATCGAGATCCTCGGCGTGCAGGTGCTGGCCGTCCGGCCGGAGTCGGATGTGGAGCGCGCCCTGCAGACGCCGGTGCGGGAACAGCTCCAGGCCGAAGCCGACAGGGCCGTGTACGAACGCCGGGCAGTCGCCGTCGAACGCGAGCGGACCATCTCCGAAAATGAGATGGCCAGCCAGATCGAACTGGCCACGCGGCGTGAAAACCTGGTCACCCAGGAAGGCGCCAACTCGCGCCGGGAGGCCGAGGAGAAGGCCGCGGCAGGACTCATCCAGGCCCGCGCCGCTGCAGAACGCCAGGGCATCAGCGCCACCGCCGAGGCAAACCAGGTTCGCATTGTCGGTGAAGCGGCTGCGGCACGCGAGGCCGCCACCATGGAGGTCTACCAGGGCATGGACCAGGCCACCTTGCTGGCGCTGGCCCTCCGTGAGGCCGCCGGATCACTGCCCAACATTGGCAACCTCACCATCACCCCGGACCTGCTCAGCGGGGCCCTGGCCGGGTTGTTCAAGGAAGCCCCTGTTCCAGTTGAGGCCCGCCCTGCCACTGGCACCAACGGCAGCGACAGGTAGCCCCGGCCATGGCCACTGCCCGCCTTGTCATCGTCCACCGGCGCACCGAGCTGGCGGAACTGCTGGACCGTCATGCCACCCGCGGCCAGGCCGAGTTCTTCCTGCGCACCCGCGGCCGCACCATCAACGACGTCCAGGAACGCCACGACCGGCTCATGAACACCCTCGCCGAGGTCCGCGCGGCGGTCCCGCCCGACTGGCGCCGCGCCGAGGTTGAACGCACCGACCTCAGCAGGTTCATGCTCACCCCCGAGGACATCATCGCCGTGGTGGGCCAGGACGGGCTCGTGGCCAATGTGGCCAAGTACCTCAGCGGACAGCCGGTTCTGGGGATCGACCCCGAGCCCGGGATGAATCCGGGCGTCCTGGTCCGGCACCCGCCCGCAGCCGCCGCCCGGTTGCTTCAGACCCTGAACCAGACAGGGGGCTTGGAACAGTTGCGCTGCCAGGAGCTCGCCACCGTGACGGCCCGGCTCGACGACGGCCAGGAACTCTCCGGGCTCAATGAGGTCTTCATCGGGCACGCCTCGCACCAGTCGGCCCGTTATCAAATCACGACGGCGGACGGCCGGGCCGAGCGCCAGTCCTCCTCCGGGCTCATAGTTTCCACGGGCACGGGCGCCACCGGCTGGTGCGCATCCATTGCGCTTGAACGCGGCGGACGCACCCTGCCGGCCCCGACGTCCGCCCGGCTGGCCTGGTTTGTCCGCGAGGCCTGGCCCTCCGCCATCACCGGAGCCTCCCTGACCGAGGGTGTGCTGGAGCCGGGCGAGCTGCTGCGCATCACAGTGGCCTCCGACCAGCTCGTGGTGTTTGGCGACGGCATGGAGGATGACCGCCTTACCGCCACGTGGGGACAGGAAATCAGCGTCCACGTGGGCGAGCGGCCGCTGCGACTCCTGTAGCGTCGTGCCGAAAAGGCTGTCGGTGGCCAAAAATGCCACCGTTTGACTCAAATGCCACAGTACAAACCATGGCATTTGAGTCAAACCGTGGCATTTTCCCCGGTGGCCGCAACTGAGTAGATTTCGGGCCGCCACTGGACCATCCCAACACAGCAAGCTCACAGGAATCATCCAGCCAACCACGTGGCACATGCCAGAGAATGGAGTCATGGCCCTTCCAACTCCAGCATCAGAAACCCCCAAGCTCAGCCGGGCTGACGGCGAACCCATCCGCGCCCTGGTGGTGGATGACGAACCGGAACTGGCCGACTTGATGCGCCGGGGCCTGGAAATCACCGGCTGGGAAGTGGCCGTGGCCCACGACGGCTTCGAGGCGCTGAAGATTGCGCGCGAGTTCATGCCTGACGTGCTGGTCCTGGATGTCATGATGCCGGGCATGGACGGGGTGGAACTGCTGCAGCGGATCCGCACCATCTACCCCGACGTGCCGGCGCTGTTCCTGACGGCCAAGGACGCCGTGGCCGACAAGGTCACGGGCCTGAAAGCCGGCGGCGACGACTACGTCAGCAAGCCCTTCAGCATGAAGGAAGTCCTGCTGCGGCTCCACCGGATCGTTCAGCGCTCAGGCATCACGGCCCCGCAGTTCGCCCTGCTGAGCGTGGGAGACCTGACCCTGAACAAGGACACCAAGGTGGTCCAGCGCGCCGGCGCAGACATTTCCCTGACCAGCACGGAGTTTGAACTGTTGAAGTTCCTCATGGAGAACCCCCGCCACGTCCTGAGCAAGTCACGCATTCTGGACCGTGTGTGGAACTACGATTTCGGCGGCCAAAGCAACATTGTGGAACTCTACATCTCCTACCTCCGCAAAAAGGTCGACGCCGAGAAGGAACCCATGATCCACACCGTCAGGGGATCCGGCTACGTGATCAAGCCATGCCAGTAGAAAACCCTGTTCCCACCAAGGCCCGGGCGCTCATGCACCCGGGCACGTGGCCGTTAAGCACCCGGCTGGTGGCCATCATGCTGGCCCTGCTGACTGTCATCTGCGCCCTGGTGGGCATGGTCAGCTACACAACCCTCAGCGTCACAGTGAACAACCAGCTGGACTCCTCACTGCAGCAGGCAGCCGTGCGCACCACAGCCTTCTACACAGGCTCCAGCCAATCCTCCAACGGCGCACTGCCCGACCCGCTCAACGCCCGCGCCACCAGCGCCGGCCAGCTTAGCGCCGTCCTGAGCAACGGCGTCGTCCACTATGCGGGCATCCTGTCCGGCTCCGGCACGCGCCAGCAACTGACAACGGCCGACGCCGACATCCTGGCCGGGCTTTCCACCAACGGCGACCTCAGCACCAAGAAGCTCTCCATCGGGGAATACCGGCTCCAGGCGGAGGCCGTCCCCAACGGCGACATCCTCATCACGGGCCTGCCCATGGCCGCCACCGAACAAACCCTCTCCACTCTGGTGCTGTCCATTGTGCTGGTGTCGCTGGCCGGGCTCATGATCCTGGGGTGGGCGGGCACCGTCATCATCCGGCGCAACATGCGGCCACTGGCCCAGCTCTCGGACACCGCCACCAAGGTTGCCGCGCTAAGGCTCGACGCCGGTGAGGTCGCGTTGAGTGCCCGGGTCCCGGACAGTGCTGCGCGCCCCGGCACCGAGGTGGGCAATGTGGGGAACGCCTTCAACGCCATGCTCGAAAACGTCTCCCACGCCCTTGAAGCGAGGCAGCGCAGCGAAACCAAGCTGCGCCGCTTTGTTGCCGACGCCAGCCATGAACTCCGCACCCCGTTGACGGCCATTCGCGGCTATGCGGAACTGTTGTCCATGACCGAGCCGCTCAGCGCCGACGGCCAAACGTCCCTGAGCCGGGTCCAGGACCAGTCGGTGCGCATGAGCCGCCTGGTGGAGGACCTGCTCACGCTGGCCCGGCTGGATGAAGCCCGCCAAGGCGCCACCGGTTCCACGGGGCACAAGCATGGCGCCCCGGCCGCGCCCGTCAACATGACTCCCCTGGTCATGGAGGCCGTGAGCGACATTCAAGTGGTCAACGACGACCACCAGTGGAGCTTCGCGGTTCCCGACGAGCCGGTTGAGGTTTTGTGCGACGACGCCGCCTTGCGCCAGGTGCTGCTGAACCTGCTGGCCAACGCCGCCAAACACACCCCCGACGGAACATCCGTCCACACCACCTTGTCTCAAGACGCTGACGGCACCTGTGTGCTTGACGTCAGCGACAACGGCCCCGGCATTGACCCTGCCTTCCAGGAAGTCATCTTCGACCGGTTTTCCCGGGCCGATGCGGCCCGCACTGCCGCCGCCGGCAGCACTGGTTTGGGCCTGAGCATTGTCCAGGGACTGGTGCGCGCACACGGCGGCACAGTGGGCGTGACCAGCACGCCGGGCCACACAACGTTCACCGTGCGCCTGCCCGGAGCAGTTCACACGGTGACTTCTGGCGAAATTCGGGTGCAAAGCACGGACATTCCTGGGTAAGCTGGGATTCTTGTCCGAGTCGAAGGGAGCAGTATGCACACCGCTCCCTTCAGGTTGCTCCGAACGGTTTCTGTCGGCGCCACGGTTCTTGGCCTGGCGGCAGGGGCGCACCTCTTGGCAGGTGGAACCTTGCCCGCACCGGGCATCATGGCAGCGTTGCTGGCACTGCACGTGCTGTGCACAACCATCGCAACACGCTTCAAGCTGACACTGCCCGCCATGGTTGCCTTGTTGGGCAGCAGCCAGGTGGTGTTGCACCAGGCGTTTGAAACTCTTTCCCACACTGCCACGGCCGCTCCCGGCGCGGCGGGCCTGCACCAGCACGGCCTGTCCACAGAGGCCGCGGCCGCAGCCATGCTGGCCTCCATGAACACAGCGGCCTCACCGGGCTTGGACCACATGGGCCATGCCGGGGCCATGTCAGGCTGGATGTGGGCAGCCCACATCACGGCCACACTGGCCGCAGCCGCCCTGCTGGCCTACGGCGAAAGCGCACTCTGGTCGCTCGCAAACTGGCTCCGGCCGCTTTACCGGCGCGCCGCCGTCGTCCAGGTCCCGCCGGCACAAACTGCCCGCCCCAGCGTCATTCCGCGCCTCCTCCCCAGCCTGCCGTGGCGCAATCTGCGCCCCGACACGCGGCGCGGGCCGCCAGCACCGGCAGCAGTTTTCGCCTAGCACCCTTCGAACTCCTCGCAGGGTGTCACTCCCCTGTACTTTTTCTTGTTCGAAAGGTTTCACCCATGCGTTTTTCCCGCACACTCAAAACCACCCTTGCCGTTGGCGCCACGACCGGCCTGATGATGCTGGGGCTGGGCAGCGCGTCTGCCCACGTCAGCGCCACTCCCACCGAAACGGCCGCCGGCGCGTACTCACTGGTGACGTTCTCGGTGGGCCACGGCTGCGACGGCTCCCCCACCACGGCCGTCACCATTACCCTGCCGGAGGAGCTCAACGCCGCCACACCCACCGTCAACCCAAACTGGACCATCACCACGTCCACGCAGAAACTGGACACCCCGCGGACCCTGGCCAACGGCAGCAAGATCAGTGAGCGCACCCAGTCCATCACCTACACGGCCAAAACGCCGCTCGACGCCCACCAGCGCGATACCTTCACCCTGTCCGTGCAGCTGCCCGAAACCGCCGGCACCACCTTGCATTTCCCCACCCTGCAAAAGTGTGAAGTTGGCCAGACCGACTGGAAGGAAATCCCCGCAGCCGGCGCCGACCACGATTCGGTGAAAGCCCCCGCGCCCGAGCTGACCGTCACGGCGGCCGTGGCGGAGGACGCCCACGGTGGCCAGGACACTGCTGCTGCTGACACGGCTGCCGTAGCGCCTGCCACGATCGACGGCGGCACCACCTGGCCGGCATGGCTTGGCCTTGGTGCCGGGCTGGCCGGGCTGATCCTCGGCGGCGTCGCGTTCTGGCGCACCACCCGCAAGGCATAACAGCCACCGCACTTCCCCGCCCATCCGCGCCGAGGTAGCCGGTTGGGACATTCACGGCCGGGGTTGTACGGCGGGGCCGTTTGACTCAGGCCCCCTTGGGCGCAAAAGTAAAGGCATGACTTCCGTACAGCGCACCCACAGCCGCCGATTCCGCACCAGCCGGGCGCTCGCTGTGGCAGCAATAATCGGTTTGGGGGCATCGTTGGCGGCGTGCGGCCCGCAGGCCTCCCCGCCGTCTCCCTCACCCTCCGCGGCCAGCGCCAGCGCCAGCGCCACGGCAGCTGCCAGCAGCACTGCGGCAACGCCGTCGGCCGTACCAAGTGCCACCCCCAGCCCCTCGGCAATCACCCCGACATCCTCGGCACCGGCATCCACAGCCCTGTGCACGGCGGGTTCGTTGACGGGCTCGCTGGATAAGACGGGCGGCGGCGCGGCCGGGCACATTTACATGAAGCTGATACTGGCCAACACATCGGATGCCGATTGCATATTGGACGGCTACCCCGGTGTCTCCCTGATCAAGGCCGGCACCACCAAACCCATCGGCGCACCGGCGGACCGGGACCCGCAGGCCCCCTCCAACGGACCCATCACCTTGGCGCCGGGGCAAAGCGCGGCCGCGGTGCTGCGCTACACGCAGGCCGACAACTACCAGGATTGCCAGCGCGTGCCGGCCGATGCAGTTCTGGTCTACCCGCCGAGCGCAACTGACAGCTTGGAGATCCCCAGCCCCTTGACGGCGTGCATTAATGCCGACATCAAGCTGCTGAGCATCGGCGCGTTCCAGGCCTAAGACGCTGGAGCCGAGGGCGTTACGGGAGCTATGGGCGCAGTGCTTCCTCGGGGTCGAATTCCTCGAAGGAGCCGATGAAGCCGGGGTCGCTGTCCTGCGATTCCCGGCGGGAGCCGTGGCGCAGCACGTAGAGTTTGTTGGCGGCAAAGGCCAGGATGCCGGCCGAGATCAGGTGCATGGCGCCCCCAATGACGTCGGCGTGAATCACCATGGCCAGCAGCCCGGCGATTCCCACCGCGCAGCCCACGGTCATCAGGAAGCGGAACCGCTCAAACTTTCCATACGTCCCAATGGCTGCGCCAAGCACAACCCACGGTCCGCAGCCGTGCAGGAAGGGAATCAGGGCACTCAGCAGCACGCCCAGAAGCGTCCCGCCAGCCAAATACAAGTAGTGATTGCGCGGGGCCAGCCACCACGACGGGTGCTTGAACAGCCATCCGGCGCTGGCAGCACCAATCACCAGGGTGCCCGCAACAAAAATGCCGGAAAAGGCACCATTGCCGCGCTCAGTCACCATGCTGATGGCCCCGGAGACGAGAAACAGCAACGACAAACCCAGCAAAGGGACCCAATTATTCCCAATATGCCGTGTCTTCACTGCCTTTTCCTCCCAGCCATCGAACACTTCAGGAGAACGGCCAGGCACGCAGGAAAACTACGGACTGGCAACGGCAACCATTGCCACCCCTACCGATTAGATTACCGCTAGCCACAGACACTGGCGGACAGTAAGGCGTGTCAGGCGCGCCACGCCCGCCCCGAAGCGCGTGATGAGTCCGGGCCGGTGCCACAATGTCAGCCCAATGCGGCATGATGGAGCCGTGCACGCAACTTCGCCAGCAGCCGTCATGAACCAGTTCGCAGCGCCCACGCGCGAGTGGTTCCTTGGCGCGTTCGGATCCCCCACACCGGCCCAGTCCGGGGCATGGGATGCCATTGCCAGCGGCGCACACTCCCTGGTGGTGGCACCCACCGGATCGGGCAAGACGCTCGCGGCCTTCCTGTGGTCCCTGGACGGACTCATTGCCCGTCAAGGGCCGACGCCGGAAAGGTCGACGCCGGACTCCCCGGCTGCACCGGATTCACCGTCTTCGGCGGCCTCCCCGCCTGCACCGGCAAAGAAGGGCACCCGTGTCCTTTACATTTCCCCCTTGAAGGCCTTGGGCGTGGACGTGGAACGGAACCTGCGCGCACCGCTGATCGGAATCAGCCAAACCGCTGCCAGACTGGGTGTGGCGCCGCCGCATGTCAGCGTGGGGGTTCGCTCGGGGGACACGCCCGCCAATGAACGGCGCCGCCTGCTCAGCCATCCGCCGGACATCCTGATCACCACCCCGGAATCACTGTATTTGATGTTGACGTCCAAGGCGCGCGAAACCCTCACCGACGTGCACACAGTCATCATCGACGAGGTCCACGCGGTGGCGGGCACCAAGCGCGGCGCACATTTGGCTGTTTCCCTGGAACGCCTCGACGCCCTCCTGGACACCCCCGCCCAGCGCATTGGCCTCTCCGCCACGGTTGAACCGCACTCCACCGTTGCCCGTTTCCTGGGCGGCAGCGCGCCCGTGACCATCGTGGCCCCGCCCAGCACCAAGAACTGGAACCTGGCCGTCACGGTCCCTGTTGCGGACATGACGGAACTACCCGCACTGGTCGCCGCCCACGACCTTGGCCCGGCCTCCGGGCTGGCGCCCAACGCCTCCATCTGGCCGCATGTGGAGGAGAAAATTGTGGACGCCGTGCTGGCCAAGAGATCCACCATCATTTTCGCCAACTCGCGCCGCCTGGCCGAGCGGCTCACGGGCCGGCTCAACGAGATTTACATCGAGCGCCTGGAACTTGCGGCCATGGTGGCCGGGCCCGGGGCCACGGCCGCGAGGGACCCGCTGCGAGCTGGCGAGAATGGGGAGCGGGTGGAGACGGCCAGGCTGCCGGCGGAGATGATGGCGCAGGCCGGCTCCGTGGCCGGCGCACCCCAGGTGCTGGCGAAGGCGCACCACGGGTCGGTGTCCAAGGAGCAGCGGGCCCTGATTGAGGACGACCTCAAATCCGGGCGGCTGCGCGCCGTGGTGGCCACCTCCAGCCTGGAGCTGGGCATCGACATGGGCGCCGTGGATTTGGTGATCCAGGTGGAGTCACCGCCGTCGGTGGCCAGCGGTTTGCAGCGTGTGGGGCGCGCCGGGCACCAGGTGGGCGAGATATCCGACGGGATCTTGTTCCCCAAGCACCGGTCGGATCTGCTGCATTCGGCCGTCACCGTGGAGCGGATGCTGGCCGGGCAGATCGAACCGCTCGCCATCCCCGCCAACCCGCTGGACATCCTGGCGCAGCAAACAGTGGCGGCCACCGCCCTGGAGCCCCTGGATGTTGATGAGTGGTTTGACACGGTGCGCCGCAGTGCGCCGTTTTTGGCCCTGCCGCGCTCCGCCTATGACGCCACCTTGGATTTACTGGCCGGGCGGTACCCTTCGGATGAGTTTGCCGAGCTGCGCCCGCGCATCGTGTGGGACAGGACCGCCGGCACCATCACCGGGCGGCCCGGCGCGCAACGGCTGGCCGTCACGTCCGGGGGAACCATCCCGGACCGGGGCCTGTTCGGTGTGTTCATCGTCCCCACCGGCTCCCAGAGCTCGCAAGCTCGCTCCGGGGCCCCCGCCGGCGTGGGCCCATCCTCCGAAGAGCCAGGCGCAGCCGGAACCGCCAACAGGGGCGGGCGCCGGGTGGGCGAGCTGGACGAGGAGATGGTGTACGAATCCCGCGTCGGCGACGTCTTTGCCCTGGGCGCCACGAGCTGGAAAATCGAGGACATCACCTTTGACAGGGTCTTGGTCTCCCCCGCGTTTGGCCAGCCCGGCAAGCTGCCGTTCTGGAAGGGCGACTCTCTTGGCCGCCCTGTGGAACTGGGCAAGGCCCTGGGCGCCTTCATTCGTGAGGTCAGCGCGGCCCCGCGCAAGAAGGCGCTGGCCCGGTGCACCGCCACGGGCCTGGACGAATGGGCCGCCAACAACCTGCTCGGCTACCTGGATGAGCAAAAAGCCGCCACCACGCAGGTCCCCGACGACAAAACGCTCATGGTGGAACGCTTCCATGACGAGCTGGGCGACTGGCGGGTGGTCCTGCACAGCCCCTTCGGCATGCCCGTCCACGCCCCGTGGGCGCTGGCCGTGGCCGCCCGGCTGCACGAACGTTACGGCTTGGACGGATCGGCCATGGCCTCCGACGACGGCATTGTGCTGCGCGTGCCCCTCATGGACGACGAACCGCCCGGCGCCGAACTGTTCATCTTTGACCCCGACGAACTGGACGGGATCGTCACCGCGGAGGTGGGCGGTTCGGCCCTTTTTGCCAGCCGCTTCCGCGAATGCGCCGCCCGGGCGCTGCTGCTGCCCCGGCAAAACCCCGGCAAGCGCTCGCCCCTGTGGCAGCAGCGCCAACGCTCCGCCCAGCTGCTGGATGTGGCCCGGAAGTACCCGCAGTTCCCGATCGTGCTGGAAACAGTGCGCGAATGCCTGCAGGATGTGTACGACCTTCCCGCCCTGAAGGCCATCGCCACCAGCATTGAGCGCCGCGAGCTGCGGATGGTGGAAACCACCACCAACGAGCCCTCCCCGTTTGCCCGCTCACTCCTTTTTGGCTACGTGGCAAGCTTCCTTTACGAGGGCGACTCCCCGCTGGCCGAGCGCCGTGCGGCAGCCCTGTCACTGGACCCCGCGCTCCTGGATGAGCTGCTGGGCCGGGCCGAGCTGCGCGAACTCCTTGACCCCGCCGTCATCGCCGCTACGGAGGCCCAGCTGCAGCGCCTGGCTGGTGCTGGCAAGGACGGCAGCGGCAAGGACAGCGACCGCCGTGCCCGCGGGCTGGAGGGGGTGGCCGATCTGCTGCGCTTGTTGGGCCCGCTCAACGTTAACGAGGTTGCTGCCAGGCTCGTCCCCACTACGGCTTTGGAGACCGACGACGCCGGGACCCCGCCCGGTCCTGCCGCCTCAGCTGCGCATCTGGCCGAGGCCGGCGCACACCTGACCGAACTCGTCTCCGCCAACCGCGCACTGCGCGTGAACATGGCGGGCGAGGAACGGTTCGCAGCCATCGAGGATGCCGCCCGCCTGCGCGATGCCCTCGGCATCCCGCTGCCCATGGGCGTGCCGATGGCGTTCATTGAACCCGTGCCGGACCCGCTCGGCGACCTCATTGGCCGCTATGCGCGCACCCACGGCCCCTTCACCGCGGCGGAAGCTGCCGCGCGGCTGGGACTGGGCGTCGCCGTCGTGCAGTCAGGGCTGGCACGCCTGGCAGCAGACAAACGCGTCACGGAAGGGGAATTCCTGCCCCCCGGGATGGCCCGCCCGGATGGCTCCCAGGAGTGGTGCGACGTCCAGGTGCTGCGGCAGCTGCGCAGCCGGTCCCTCGCCGCGTTGCGGGCAGAGGTCGAGCCCGTGGATGCCGGCACCTTTGCCCGGTTCCTGCCCGCCTGGCAGCATGTCACCGCCGCCGCCAACGCGCCCGCCCTGCGGGGTTTGGACGGTGTCCTGACAGTGGTTGACCAGCTGGCGGGGGTGCCCATTCCGGCGTCGGCGTGGGAGCAGCTGGTGTTGGCGGCGCGGGTGGCCGACTACCGCCCTGCCATGCTGGATGAGCTCACGGCCACCGGCGAGGTTCTGGTCTCGGGTGCCGGCTCCTTGGGGTCCAATGACGGCTGGCTGAGCCTGCACGTGGCCGAATCCGCCGAGCTGACCCTGCCTCCCAGCCAGGACTTCACTCCCACCGAACTTCACCAAGGTGTTCTGGCGGCTTTGAGCAATGGCGGCGCGTACTTCTTCCACCAGCTGCGTGAGCTGACGACCCAGGCCCCGGACCAGTTGGTCTCCGATGATGAGCTGACAGCGGCCTTGTGGGATTTGTTGTGGGCCGGACTAATCAGCAACGACACGTTTGCCCCTGTTCGCGCCATGTTGGCAGGCGGGCATACTGCGCACAAACAGAAGGCTCCCCCGTCGCGGCTGCGACCGGCCCGTGCCGGGCGGTATGGCAGGCTGCCTGGGCGTGCCGCGGGCGCGCAACGCGGGGTTCCGCCCTTGGGCGCAGGCCGTTGGAGCGCCCTGCCGGTGGCCTTGGCCGATCCCACCACTGCCACCACTGCCGCCACTGCCACCAGCACCCAAACAACCCTTCGCAGCCACGCCCTGGCCGAGCTGTTCCTGGACAGGTACGGGGTGGTGACGCGCGGTTCCGTCATGAACCAGGGAATCCCCGGCGGTTTCGGGCTCATGTACAAGGTGCTGGCCCGGCTGGAGGAAACCGGAAAGTGCCGCCGCGGCTACTTCATCGAGCATCTGGGGGCCGCCCAGTTTGCCGTCTCCGCCACCGTGGACAGGCTCCGGACCTTCAGCGAGGACGCAGCCCTGGGCCACCGGGCACCACAGGCTTTGGCGCTGGCCGCCACCGACCCGGCCAACCCCTACGGTGCTGCGCTGAGCTGGCCGCCGCTGGATTCCGGGCACAGGCCCGGGCGCAAGGCCGGCGCGCTGGTGGTGATGGTCGACGGCGCACTGGTGCTGTATGTGGAGCGCGGCGGGCGCACGCTGCTCTGCTTTAGCGACGATGAGACCCGCATTTCCTTGGCGGGTGCCGCCCTGGTCCAGGTGGTCAAGCGTGGCGCCATCGACAAAATGGCCATTGAAAAAGTGAACGGCGTGGACATCTTGAATACCCCGTTGGCAGCGGCTTTGCTGGGTGCCGGTGCCTACAGCTCCCCGAGAGGGGTGCGGATCCGTGCCTGAGGGCGACACAGTCTGGCGCCAGGCCCGGGACTTGCGCGCCGTGTTGGCGGGACAAACACTGACCTCGAGTGATTTCAGGGTGCCCGCGTACGCAACAGTGGACTTCAGCGGACAGCTGGTGTCGGCTGTGGAATCCCGCGGCAAGCACCTGCTCATGGCCGTGGGCGGGCACGTCATCCATTCGCACCTGTCCATGGAGGGGCACTGGGACATTTACCCCCGCGTCCCCAACGGCCGGGCACAGCGCTGGCGGCGCCCCGCGTTCACGGCCAGGGTCGTTTTGCAAACAACGCTGGCAACGGCCGTGGGATTTTCCCTGGGGGCGCTGGAAGTGTTGCCGGCAGCACTGGCGGCCAACGCCGTCGGGCATCTTGGGCCGGATTTGCTGGGTCCTGACTGGGATGCCGAAGAAGCCCTGCGCCGCCTTCTAGCCGCCCCGGACCGGCCCATCGGCCTGGCCCTGCTGGACCAGCGCAACCTTGCCGGAATTGGCAACATTTACCGCAACGAGCTCTGTTTTCTGGGCGGCGTTCATCCCGCTGTGCCTGTTGCCGAGGTGCCTGATGTGCCGCGGATGGTGGCGCTGGCCAAGCGGCTGCTTGAGGCCAACAAGGACAGGCCGGCACGCTCCACCACGGGCGGTCCGGCGCGGGGCGATGGCGCCGCGTGGGTGTATGGGCTGGCCGGCAAGCCTTGCAAGCGGTGCGGCTCACTGATCAGGCATGCGACCTTGGACGACCCCGCATTCCCCACTCGGGCGGCGCGGGACGTTTATTGGTGCCCGCGCTGCCAGGCCCCAAAGGGTCGTTAGCGCGTGAAGGTGAAAATCGTGACGGGCGAAGAGTCAGCTTCCTGGGCCCGATAAAATTCCAGCGCGCCCACATCCTCATTGTTGGCCGGGACGAAAACGTCGTGGATGCCCAGCCGGGCAGCGGCTGTGCACACTTCATGCATCAGCCGCGTGGCGACGCCCTGCCTCTGGTGGTCTTCGCGCACTGCAAGATCGTAAACAAACACCTCCGACGACGGGGACCGCGTCATCGGCAGCGTATGGGCAGTCAGGCCGCCCACCACATCCGCACCGTCGAGTGCCGCGATGGCCCAAAAGGATTCACTGCCGAGCAGCTTCCCCACGTAGTCCTCGGAGAGCGGCGCACTGCCTTCGTCAAAGACCGCAGCCATCATCGCAAACATATCGGCGGCCACGGCCTCGTCGCCGCGGCCCAATCGTTTGACCGTCAGATCACCCATGGCAACATCATGCCATGTCCTGCCCGCCGTTCAGTGCCCGCCGCCGTTGACCCGCGTGCGCAGGATGGGCACGCCGGGCCCATCCAGTTGCTCGAGGTATGGAGAGCGTCCGGCCATGGCCATCACCAGGGCCAGGGTTGTCCCTGTGACCAGGGCTCCGTCGCCCGCTGCGAAGGGCCCGTCGTCGGCCCTCAATTGGAGGCCGGCGGCGTTGCTGCGGCTGGGAACTGTGAAATTGCGGCGGGCGAAGAATTCAGCGACAGGCGTCAGTGCTTCAAGGTCTGGAGTTCGGGCCAGTCCCAAGGGGTGGCGGATATCTTGGGCATGCACAACGACTTCCCCCAGGTAGGCAGGAATGTCGGACGACGGTGCGCGGCTGCTGTTGATGACGGCACGGAACCGGTCCAAGGTCTGCGCCGGGCTGCTGCCCAGGTGCTCCTGCAATCGGCGCTGGTTGTGCACGTCCGGCCGGAAGCGCGCACCAAGCATGCTGCGCATCCACTGCCACTGGCCCACGCTCGCCGCCGCCGTCAGGTGCGCAACCACCTGTTCAACATCCCACTTGCCGCACAGAGTCCCTTGGCGCCATTGTTCGGCGTCGAGGCCCGCAAGGTCCTCCGCGAGCGCGGCACGCTCGGCATGCGCCAGGGCCCACAACGTGCTGTCCACGGGTTTTGCCACGGTTCCGGTCTCCTTTTTTCAATGTCGAGGCTGCATGCCCGGACCCACTCATGCTGCCACCTTAGTGGGGATCATGGTGGACGCCGGGCCCACGGGCAGAGTCCGGCAGTCCGGCGTCGAACGTGGCAAAGGCGCCAGGGCCATCCCGCATGGTCAGTACGGCGGGCAACCGTCGGTACCCTTGAAAGGTGATGAAATCTCCCCTGCCCGTGCGCAATGGCGTCAATGCCACCCGTGTGAGAATCCCCGAAGAGGGCCCCTGGACAACAGCCATGGAATTTGTGCTGGAAAAGTTCGGCCACGTTGATTCGGCCGGGATTGTGGACAGGTTTGAGCGCGGCGAAGTCATGGCGCTCGACGGGGAAATTGTCACACCTGCAACACCGCTCAACCAGCACATGTTCATTTGGTACTACCGCGAAGTCCCCGTGGAAGAGCGCATGCCCGTGGAGTTGTCTGTCCTGCACCAGGACCACGACCTGGTTGTTGTGGACAAGCCGCACTTTCTGCCCACCACGCCCGGGGGCATGTACGTGCAGGAATCGGCGCTGGTGCGTTTGCGTGTGCTCCTGGATCTGCCCGATCTGGTGCCCATGCACCGGCTGGACCGGATGACGGCCGGGGTCCTGCTGTTCTCGGCCAACCCGGACACCCGCGGCAAGTACCAAACATTGTTTGAGAAACGGCGCATCCAAAAGACATACCGCGCCGTGGCGCCCGTGCGCGAAGATCTGGAACTGCCCGTGGTGGTGCACAGCCGCATGATCAAGTCACGCACTTATCTGCTGGCCCAGGAGATTCCCGGCGAGCCCAATGCCGAAACACGCATTGAGCTCATGGACCGCCGCGTGGATGCGGCAACCGGCGAAACCCTTGGCCTGTACGACTTGGCCCCGCACACCGGCAAAACCCACCAGTTGCGCGTCCACATGGCATCCCAGGGCATCGGAATCCTCAATGATTCCTTCTACCCGGTGCTGCATGAAAAAGCACCGGATGACTACACCAAGCCCTTGCAGCTGCTGGCCCACAGCATTTCCTTCATCGACCCGCTGACCCGCGAACCGGTAACGTACTCCTCGAAACTGGAACTCGCAGCCTTCCCGAACCACAACTAACTTTTCCCACGCGCCCGGGGGTTCCCTGGCCGAGGAACGAGGCTAGGGAGGGCATGGGGAGGGCTAGTTGTAGTGGGGGTCAGGAGCCGATCGCTGCAATCTGCACCACGGCCCTGACGTCCACATCGGCTCGCTGCGCGGCCACGTGCGCACGGATCTTAGCCGCCACCGAACGGGCCGTGGCCGGGGCCGGCACTGATCCGTCGGTGCCGATCCGCACCCTGACGCTCATGACGGCCCGGGATGCGGCCGCGGCACCCGACCCGGCGGCCCCGGCGTCGTCATTTTCCTCGGTGCACACAACAAAAGGCACCGGGGCTGGCTCACCGCTGGGCCCCAGCAATGCCCCCAACTGCCTGAGCGCATTGAGCCACAGCGGGTCCGCGGAGTACACGGTGGCAACCCCGTCCATGCCCAGCACCAGGTGGTGGATGTCTTCCTCAAGGCTCACGGTTTTCCTTCCTCTGTGCCATCCCTCAGAGGTGGGCGCATGTCGGTGAATGCCACGTTGACGGCTGCAATGTTCAGCTCGGTGTGCAGCAGTAGTTGGGCCAGGACTGCCGCCCGCAGTTCCTGCGCCAGCGACGGCAGCTGGTAGCCATAACGGGCTGAGACGTTGATGTTCACGTCCACCGGCGCGCCGGGGAGCTCGACCTCACCATCCAGGCGGCAGCGCCCAATGAGCACCCCGCCCAGCGAATCCCCCATGGCGCGAACCATGGCAATGACTGAGCCTTCAGTCTCGCTCAAGTCCTCCATGGCGCCGCCTTCCAGCGGAATCGACCGCCCGGCCCTGGTCTCCAGCTGCAAGTTGGCCAAGATGCCATCCAGCCAGCCCGAATCCCCGGCACTTGCGGTGGCAACGTCGTCGTCCAGCAAATCCCGGGCGACGGCGTTGAGGCTGCGAAGCCCCGCCAGCCGGGCCTGGCATTGCGGGCAGCGGCCAATGTGTTGTGCGTCCGGGGAGGCGCCAGTGTCCAGGTAGTCACTGAGGTCTTCGATGTGCCTGCCGCAATCCTGCGTGTGGTTCATCGCCATTCCTCCATTTCCGTCACAAGCGTTGTGCGTGCCCTGGCCAGCCGGCCCCGGACACTGGCGGCGCTGATCCCCAGCGTCTCGGCGATCTCCTCATAGGATTGCCCGCCATATTCCTTCAAGACCCAACATCGTCGTTGTTCCTCGGGCAGCCGGGCCAGCGCACTGCTCAACGCCTGCCGGGCGGAACCTGCAACCGCCGCCTGATCGGGTGTTGGGGCCTTGTCGGCAGTCTCCGGCTGATCGTCCACATTGCCATGGGACTTTCGACGCCGGCCTGCATCCACCGCCCGATGCGCAACTATCCGCATCAGCCACGCCTTGACTGCTGTCCCGTCCTGCAGGGTTCCGATGTCTTTCCAGGCGGTGATCAGCGCATCCTGCACCACGTCGTCGGCCTCGTCAAAGGACCGCGCAAGACGCCGGGCGTAGGCCCGCATCAGAGGTCCGTGCCGCCGGATCAGGACCTCAAATGCACCAACGTCACCGTCGCCGGCCCGCTCCGCCAGGACCGCGTCAGGGGCGTCGGCGAGCTTGCCTGTTTGATCTTGCAATCGTTTCACCGGCTTTGGCCCTCTCTTGATGTCCCTGCCCTGTCACGTTCGGTACCCACCAGCGTTGCCCAAGGGCTGCCTGGGAGTCACTGCGCAGCACTGGCCGGCAGAGCGGATGCTTCTGCCGGCCAGTCACGCATGGAGTCTAGTTGCGGCCCTTGATGGCGCCGTAGCCTGCGGCAACAACAAGACCGCCGCCAATGGACAGCAGCCACGTCCGAAGGTCAAAGAAGTTGCCCAGATCGGTGCGGAAGATCAGCGATCCCAGGAAACCGCCAACAATGGCGCCAACAACACCCAAAATGATGCTGGTGACCCAACCGCCGCCCACTTTGCCCGGCATGACGGCCTTGACGATGGCCCCGACAATGAGGCCCAGAATGATGAAACCAAAGAAACCCATGGTGTTCTCCTTGTCCTGCCAGTTACTTGCTGAAGCCGTCTTTGAGCTTTTGCGCGGCATTCTTGATGTTCCCGCCAGCCTCGCCGGCCGCGTCCTTGAGCTTTTCGCCAGCCTGCTTCGTCTCAGCCGTTGCCTGGTCGACGCGGCCCTCCCGTTCCAAATCCGGATTTCCCAGCATCTGGCCGGCCTTTTCCTTGGCCGCGCCGAGTCCCTTTTCTGCGCTGTTGCCGATCTTCTCGTTCAGTCCCATGATGCACTCCTTCTCGATTGCTGCATAGCGTTGTTTTCTTATGCCACGCGTTCGGTGCGGGCAAACCTGCTGCGGGTGCCGGACTTGATGCGGACCAGCACAGGTATGTCGGTGCCCAGCAGTACGTCGATTTCCCCGACCAGATTCTCGACCTCGTTGGCCAGTTCCGCCGGCGAGGCGCCCTTGCGGGCCTGGACACTGAGCTTCAGCCCGGTGCCCGCGGTGCCCTTGGTTTTCCAGGACTGCACGGAGCTTGACAGCACTTGCGTGTTCCCCGCCAATGCAGCCTTCACGGCCTGGCCCACCACGGCAGTGTCCACTGTGGTGTCCCCCGTTGCTCCTTCCAGTGTTGCCACCTGTTTGCTGCGGCCGGTGCCTTGTGAAGCAATCCAGCAGACCAGCAAAACGGCTGCTGCAAGGAGCAGCGCAAGCGCTGCCACGGTCCACCAGCTTGTGTCCGTTCCGGGAATCCGGGCCGCACCCAGCCGTTCCTGGATGCGGGCCCAGAGGTTCGTGCCGGCTTCGGTCCAGGCCAGGGCGAATCCCCTGCTGGTGCCGGCAAATATTCCCAGCGCCGCAGCTGCCAGGAGCGCCAGGCCCGTCAGGCCCAGCAGCGTGCGGTTCAATCCGCGGCGGGTGCCGTTCATGCTCCCGCCTCCCGGTGCAGGCTGGTCTTGATCGACGGCGTGGACACGGTGACGGCCAGCGGACTGAGAAGCCCGTAGCCGGCCACTTCACGTTCCACGGCTTCCTTGACGCCGGCCGCGTCCGCTTCCCGGCCTGAGCCCGGCCGCAGGACAACGTGAATGCCCCTGCGCCCAACGCTGCTGGTGACTTGTTCCGGTGCCAGCCGGGCCGCCGAGCGGGCGATCCGTGAAACCGCTGCTGCCAACACCTCACTGTCAACCACCACGGCTGAGCGCGGGTGGCCGGCTGCGGCGGTATTCCCCATGATGTGCCGCGGCTTGCGTCCCGGCAGGACAGCCGCAGCCACCAGGGCCATTCCCAGCAACGCCAACACCGCACCTGCTCCAACGAGCGCACCCGGGAGGGTGTCCGTGGCCAACGTGGCTGTGCGCCGCGCCAGCTCCGCCGGGGACACCAGCAGGGCCGTGTTTCCCGTTGCGGAGAGGATCAGCTCCACCAGCAGCCACGCCACGGCTGTCAACAGAACCACGGCCGTGACGATCGACAGCGCAGCCCTGCTGGAACGGGTTTCGCGCAGGCCCAGCCGGCGCACCACTCGCTGCATCCTTGCCGGTGCACTGCTCACTGGACTCTCCCCGCTCTTTTGTGGTCCCCGCCCTGGATTCCCGTGTAGCGGATGTCCACCCGCTGCACGGCGGTCCCGGCAAGCTCCTGAAGGCGCTCGGCGACTTCAGCCCTGGCCGCAGCTGCCCGCTCAAAGATGGTGCCGCCGTCGTTTACGGCCCCCCGGAGGGCCAGCGGCACGGCGAGCTGGACGCTGAGTTGTCCCTGATCGTCGTGCAGGCTGGCATGCACATCCCTGCTGGGGACGTTGCAGGCCTCGGCGGCAACCGCTGTGAGCAGTTGTGCCATGGTGCCGGTGGAAATGGTGGTGTATCCGGCACGCATGGTGGATCGGATCTGCTGACTATCGCCGTGGCCTGGAGCCAGCGTGCCGGCGCTCATGAGGAGGTGCGATTCCCGCGAAGGGCATCAACCACGCCCCGCAGATCCACCCTGCGTCCCGGTGACCTGCCAGCCGCCAGCGCGCCCACAGCCGCCCCGACGGCCATGAATACTGCCACCAGGAGCATTGCCCAGAAACCAAACGCCAGGGCGCTGATCGCAAGAACGGCTGCTACGGCTGTTCCCGTCTGGGCGGAGGTCATGAGACGCGGGATTCGCGCTGTTTAAGCGGCTCGTCGTGGTCGGTCCGCGTGATGTGGGCGGGCTTCTCATCGGCGTCGTCGGAGGCGATGTGGATGTCGGTGATGGCCACGTTGACCTCGGTGACTTCCATGCCCACTACGTCCTCAACGGCCGCATAGATGGCGTCGCGGACAGCGTCGGCAACCTTTTGCAGCGGGTGCGGGTACTCCACGACGATGGTGACATCAACAGCCACCTGGGTCTGTCCCACTTCCACGCTGACGCCCTGGGTGAGGTCCTTCTGGCCCACTGCTTCGCGGAGGGAGCCCAAGGCGCGGGCTGCTCCACCGCCCAGGGCAAACACGCCCGGAATGTCCTGGGCGGCAATGCCGGCGACCTTGGCGACCACGCCGTCCGCCACTGTGGTGGTGCCGCGGCTGGTGCCGGTTTGCTTTGCTGCTGCAGTGTTCGTTGCAGTGGGGCTCTTTGGCTGAGGCTGAATAGTCAAAATAATCACTCCCGAAATTCATCGCGTACGGATTGTTTCAAGCTCGGTGCCTATTGGCGCCTGTGTAGATAAGGCGTACCGAGTGAAGGAATCGTCACGGTGAATTTCGCGTGATCCGCATCACATTTTACTTGAGTTAGATCAGGAGCCACTTGCCGGCGGAGCGGCGGGCGGTGCGCAAGGCACCTGTGGTGGCCACGGTGTTGATCCCGTGGGCCATGGACACCGCAGCGTTGCGCGCAAACTGGTTCTCGGCGTCGTGCTCGCTGGCCTCCACCATGAAACGAACAGTGATCCGTGGGATGCCGGCCACAATGTCCAGCTGGTTGGCCTCCACCACGTGGGCTGCACCAACGGCGGCAACAGCCACATCCATGACTTCCTCAGGGGCGTGGCCGGGGCGCAGGCCGGTGATCTGGATGGTGGCGCGGAAGGAAGGCATGATTCCAGCGTAGGGGAAACGGGCAGTGTGCAAAAAAGACGGCGCTTGCGCAAAGGGACACCGCTCGAGCGCTGTCCCTTT
>JBDTQM010000002.1:0-64176 GCA_039932175.1 Specibacter sp. | reverse complement strand
GGAGTAGGAGGTGTTCTTGCCGCGAGACTGCATGGCACCGAGGGAGCCCATGCCGCGGTAGGCCTTGAACTGCTTGCCGTTGACGAACACCGTCTCGCCCGGGGACTCTTCGGTACCGGCCAGCAGGGATCCGAGCATGACCGTGTCAGCACCGGCAACCAGCGCCTTGCCGATGTCGCCCGAGTACTGCAGGCCGCCGTCGGCAATCAACGGCACCCCGGCAGGGATGGCGGCCTTGGCGGATTCGTAGATGGCTGTGATCTGCGGAACGCCGACGCCAGCCACCACGCGGGTGGTGCAGATGGAACCCGGACCAACGCCAACCTTGATGCCGTCGGCACCGGCGTCGATCAGGGCCTGGGCGCCCTCGCGGGTGGCGGCCTGGCCGCCGATCACGTCAACGTGGGCTGCAGCCTTCTCGCTCTTGAGGCGGGCAATCATTTCCAACACGCCTTGGCTGTGGCCGTTGGCGGTGTCGACGAACAAGGCGTCAACGCCTGCCTCAACGAGTGTCATGGCGCGTTCAAAACCATCGCCGAAGAAACCAATGGCTGCACCAACGCGCAGGCGGCCCTCGTCATCCTTGGTGGCGAGCGGGTACTGCTCGGCCTTGGCGAAGTCCTTGACGGTGATGAGGCCGCGGAGCACGCCGGCATCATCGACCAGGGGAAGCTTTTCAATCTTGTTCTTGGCCAGCAGGCCCGAAGCCTCTTCACGGCTGATGCCAACACGGCCGGTGATCAGCGGCATGTGGGTCATGACATCGCGGACCAGGCGCTGCGAGTAGTCGCTTTCCGGGATGAAAACGGTGTCGCGGTTGGTCACGATGCCCACTAGGCGGCCATCGGCGTCAACAACCGGCAGGCCGGACACGCGGAAACGCGAGCACAGCTCATCCAAGTCAGCCAGCGTGGCATCCGGACCAACGGTGACAGGGTTGGTGATCATCCCCGACTCGCTGCGCTTGACCAGGTCAACCTCTTCGGCCTGACGCTCAATGGACAGGTTGCGGTGGACAACACCCAAACCACCCTGGCGGGCCATGGCGATGGCCATGCGGGATTCGGTCACAGTGTCCATTGCGGCTGAAAGCAACGGTGTCTGCACGGTGATGCGCTTGGAAACACGTGAGCTGGTGTCAGCTTCGGAGGGGATCACGTTGGTGTGGCCGGGAAGGAGCAGGACATCGTCGTACGTCAGGCCAACAAAGGCAAAGGGGTCATGAATTTCAGGCTGGGACACGAAGGCTCCTTGGCGGGGGTAGAACCATTTAAGGGTGTGCATCCGATGACTGGTCCCGTGATTACGGAGCCTGTCTGTGCGTTGGTTACATTCTAAAACGAAAGCGGCCCTGACCCTATTCCCGAGGCGTGGCTCACACTCACCCTCACCCTCACCCTCACCCTGGCAGTCACGGCCTGGCAGTCCCGGCCCGGCAGTCCCGGCCTGGGCGAACGCAATTGGCGGCCCGGCAGGACAGTTTCTCAGCCCCAGCCCTTTTGCACCGTCAGCCGCCTGCTGAACTCTGCGGCCATGGTGTTCCAATACGTTTGGCTGACATGGTCGTTGTCAATGAAGACGTGGACGTTTCCAACCACCGGCTGGCACAGCCCCCGCGGGCAGATCAAGTCAGTCATGTCGACGGGGAAGAACTTGGCGTTGCCGGGCGCAAAATTGGCCAGCGGAGACACTGGCGGCAACACGGTTGCCACCGGGTACTGGCATTCGCCGGCGTCGGCGCCGTGCTTGTTGGCGCACCAAGGCATGTTCACTGTGAAGCGCGGATTGTCACGGACCCCCACCACGCTGATCCCGGCAGAGGTAAACTGTTCAACCGTCCCGGCATAGCCGGGGACAAGCTTTTCCCCGGGGGTCGATTCGGTGGTGCGGGTGGTTATCGTGAAGATGCGCTCGGGCTGCATCTTCAGAATGTACTCGTTGGCTTGTTCGTTGAACATCTTGCAGCGGGCATCCTGAGCCGTGGTGTCGGCGCTGAAGACGCAGTCCAGGCCCAAAATTTTCACGACCCGCCAACCATTCTCAACCGCCATGCTGCGGACGGCACCGGACATGTGGTCGGCGTGGGAGTTCCCCACCACTATCACTGTGGCCGTCTCGGTGCCGTCCACAACACCGTCCTGAGTGCATGACTTGGCGAGTTCCTCGGCGTCGGGCAGCACCTCGCCCTCACACGCCCCGGCAAACTTCGGCCAGTCGCCGATGATCCCGTCCAAAGCGGGCAGCACAACGGCGCCGTCCGAGACTTTATCAACGTATCCGGGCAGCAGCGACAGCGCGCCCGGGTTGTCGGTGGGGACCTGGCGCCCGGCAGCGGCGGTTTGCGCTTTCACATACCCCTGCCACCCCATGAGCGGCACGGCCACTACCGCAATGCACGCCACGATGACAACCAGGGCACGGCGCGGATCCTTCCCGACCCACGGGCTGCGGCGCAGGGGCGTGTCAATCCATTTCGTCGCCAGGAGCGCAGCCACGAGTGAGATGAGAATAATGGCCAAGCCGGACTTGGGACCGGCTTCGGTCCGCTCCGTCACGGTCAGGAAGAACACCAGCACGGGCCAGTGGAACAAATACAAGGCATAGGAGCTGTCCCCCAGCTTGACCAGCAGCTTGGTGCTCAGGACCCGGTCCACGCCCAGCTTGCTGTCCGTAAAACCAGCAACGATGATGGACGCGGCCGAAAGCGTTGGCCACAAGGCCATGTACCCCGGGAACTGCTGGCCCACCTGCAAGATCAGGCCGCAGGAGAGCATGCCAACCAGCCCCAGCCAGCCGAGCACAATTCTTGTGGTGCGTGCGAACGTGAGGTAGGGCAGCACCAACGCCAGCAGGGAACCCAGTGCGAACTCCCACAATCTGGTTCGCGTGTCGAAGTAGGCAAAGGCCTGGTTCGTGTGTGTGGTGATGATGGAGAAGACCAACGACACAGCGAATAGCGTGCCAAAAATGTAGATCAGCAGGGGGCGGATCTTGAGCTTGGCCCGCTTGGAAATGAGGGTGGCCGCAGCAAATATCAGCGGCCACAGAATGAATATTTGGCCTTGGATGGACAGGGACCAAAAGTGTTGCAGCGGACTGGCCTGGCTGTGGTCGGTGGCGTAGTAGTCCACCGATTCCGCGGCAAGGAACCAGTTCTGGTAGTAGAAAAGCGAGGCCCAGCTCTGGCCAAAGATGCTGTTCCAGCTGATCTGGGACAAAACGGCAAAACTGGCCGCCAACGTGGCCACCAGCGTGACACTGATGAGTGGCAGGAGCCGCTTGAACAGGTGCGCCCAGTATTTCAGCAGCTCCAAGGCCCGGCCGCTTTCGAGTTTCCTGGTGAACTGCCCGGTGAGCAGGAAAGCAGAAATGAGCAAGAAGATGTCCACGCCGCCGGAGATCCGGCCAAACCAGACGTGGTAGCTCACCACCATCAACACGGCCAGTGCGCGCAATCCCTGGACTTCGGGCAGGAATTTCCGCTCTCCGGGGGAGCTTGCACCCAATGATCGCCGGCCTTTGGCCTTCGGTCCGTCTAGCAGTTCAAGCGTCATTCAGTGGCACCTCAGTGAGTCAGTTGCACCGCCCCCAGCGGATCGAGTTTCATTTAAGACCTTACGGGCAGCGGAACCAGGACTCACCTTTGGTGAATCAGGTCACAAGCCGCGTGCGGGCCCTGTAGTTGTGTTCCGATCAACATCGGCCCCACAGGGAGCAGCAGATGGCACTGCACATTCGTATTGTTGTTCCGGCCGATCTTTCGGATCAGGTGGTGGACCTTGCCTCCTACCATGCCGGCGTTTCGGAGGTTTCCCGTGTCCGGGGCGCCTCAATAGTTCCGGCCGGCGACGTCATCACCGTGCAGGCCGTGCGGGAATCCGTTGAAGGACTGTTGGAGAAACTCCACAAGCTTCACATCGCCAGCGTTGGTTCGGTCACCATCGCCACCCCCGAGCTGGTGATCTCGCAACGCCTTGAGCTGGCGGACAAAGCCGTTCCCGGGGACGAGGCGGACGCCATCATTTGGGCTGAGGTGGAGAAAAACACCAGCGAGGAGTCCAAACTGACCTGGAGCTACTTGGCCTTCATGATCATCGCAGTCCAGTTGGCGGGCATTGTCACCGATTCCACCATCGCCATTGTGGGAGCCATGGTGGTGGGCCCGGAGTTCGGGGCCTTGGCCGGTCTTGCCCTGGCGCTCGTGGACAGGCGTTGGAAACTTGCCCGACGCGCGGCCCTGGCCCTGGTGGTCGGGTTCCCTCTCGCCATGCTCGTCGCAACTGTGGCCGCCGCCGCCTTCGTCGCCATGGGGCTCTTTGACCCCGCCACAGTGCTCAGCGGCTCCAGTTCAACCGAGTTCATCTACCACCCCGGCTGGTATTCCTTCATTGTGGCGGTGCTGGCCGGTGCCGCCGGCATGTTGTCGATGATTGGGCGCAAATCAGCGGTGCTGGTGGGCGTGTTCATTTCCGTGACAACGGTTCCGGCCGCAGGCTATGTTGCCGTGGCGTTGGTGCTGGGCCTGCCCGACCGTGCAGCCGGATCCGCCCTGCAGCTGCTGCTCAACGTTTCCGGCATCATTGTCTCCTCCGCGGCTGTCCTGCTCATCTACCGCCTGGGCCAACGACGCCGTCCGGCCGTTTCGCAGTACTCCGCGGCCCAGGCGAAACTTGCGCTGCCCGGGCTGGGAGGTCGCAGCACCTTCCGGCGTTAAGCAAAAATGCCGCCGTTTTTGCAAAATGCCACCGGTATATCGGTGGCAAAATGCGCGAACGGCGGCATTTCCCAAAGTGGCTGGGCCCATAATTCCGAGGGCCCCACCGTACAGACGCGCCAGCGGCCGCACGGTGGGAGAAGCGTGGCCGCTAGTGCTGGTGGCCGGCTTCTTCAACCTCGGCAGGCTTGTCCGTCACGAGCACTTCGGTGGTGAGCACCAAAGCTGCGATGGATGCTGCGTTGCGCAGGGCCGAACGGGTGACCTTGACCGGGTCGATGACGCCGGCCTTGACCAGGTCCTCGTACTCGCCGGTGGCGGCGTTGAAGCCGAAGCCGTCTTCGAGTTCGCCAACCTTGTGTACAACCACGTAACCGTCGTGGCCGGCGTTCTGGGCGATCCAGCGCAGCGGCTGGGCAACAGCCTTGCGGACCAGCTCAACAGCTGTTGCTGCGTCACCGGTCAGGGCTGCAACTGTGGCATCCTCGTCAAGAGCCTTGGCGGCCTGAACCAGTGCGGAACCGCCACCGGCAACAATGCCTTCTTCCAAAGCGGCACGCGTTGCGGACACGGCGTCCTCAATGCGGTGCTTCTTTTCCTTCAGCTCAACCTCGGTGGCTGCGCCAACCTTGATCACGCCGATGCCGCCAGCCAGCTTGGCCAGGCGTTCCTGCAGCTTTTCCTTGTCCCAGTCGGAGTCGGTGCGCTTGAGCTCAGCGTGCAGCTGGGCTACGCGGTCGGCAACTTCAACAGCTGTGCCGGCACCGTCAACGATGGTGGTGTTGTCCTTGGTGACTGTGATGCGGCGAGCCGTACCCAGTACCTCAAGGCCAACCTGGTCCAGAGTCAGGCCGATCTCCGGGGAGACAACCTGGGCGCCGGTCAGGATTGCAATGTCCTGCAGCATGGCCTTGCGGCGGTCGCCGAAGCCCGGAGCCTTGACAGCAACAACGTTCAAGGTGCCGCGGAGGCGGTTGACGATCAGCGTGGACAGAGCCTCGCCGTCAACGTCTTCAGCAATGATGAACAGCGGCTTGTTGGCGGCAAGTGCCTTTTCCAACAGGGGCAGGAATTCCTGCAGGCTGGAGATCTTGCCCTGGTTGATCAAAACCAGTGCATCTTCCATGACAGCTTCCTGGCGTTCCGCGTCGGTGACGAAGTACGGGGACAGGTAGCCCTTGTCGAACTGCATGCCCTCGGTGAGGACCAGTTCGGTGGAGGTGGTGGAGGACTCCTCGATGGTGATCACACCATCCTTGCCAACCTTGTCGAATGCCTCGGCGAGCAGGTCGCCGATTTCCTGGCTCTGAGCGGAGATGGCGGCAACTTCTGCAACCTGCCCACCCTCAACGGGCCGGGCGTTCTCCAGCAGGCGCGTGGCAATGGCTTCAACGGAAACCTGGATGCCGCGCTTGAGCTCGCCGGGAGCCGCACCTGCGGCAACGTTGCGCAGGCCTTCCTTGACCAGTGCCTGTGCCAAAACGGTGGCCGTGGTGGTGCCGTCGCCGGCAACATCGTTGGTCTTTGTGGCAACTTCCTTGGCCAGCTGTGCGCCGAGGTTCTCGTACGGGTCTTCCAGCTCCACCTCGCGGGCGATCGTGACGCCGTCGTTGGTGATGGTGGGAGCGCCCCACTTCTTGTCCAGTACTACGTTGCGACCGCGCGGGCCAAGTGTCACCTTGACGGTGTCGGCCAGCTTGTCGATGCCGGCCTCAAGTGCCTTACGTGCGCTGTCGTTAAATGCAAGCTGCTTAGCCATGCGTTGTGTCCTTTCACGCAAAGACCCCGCGCTCGAAGTTCTGATGATCTCGACAGGCTCGATCACCGGGATGTCCGGCGCGGGGGCTTTACAAAGCGGTTAGGTGACGAAAGTCGTTACTTAACGACGATGGCCAGTACGTCGCGGGCCGAGAGAACCAGGAGCTCTTCGCCACCGGTCTTCACTTCGGTTCCACCGTACTTGGAGTAGATGACGACGTCGCCAACGGCAACATCGATCGGGACACGGTTGCCGTTGTCATCAACGCGGCCGGGTCCAACTGCCACAACTACGCCCTCCTGGGGCTTTTCCTTGGCAGTGTCCGGGATTACCAGACCGGAAGCGGTGGTCAGCTCTGCTTCGAGCTGGCGAACAACAATACGATCCTCAAGAGGCTTAATAGAGACCGACACTCGGACCTCTCCTTCACACGTAAATTCTTTGGATGGCTGGCAGTCTTCCCCGCCATGTTTTACAGAGCCCCAACCGTCGTCGCGGTGCCGGCGGTGCCCCCATGGCCAAAAAGATAAGCAAGTTAGCACCCTCGGGGTGAGAGTGCTAACTCTGACTCTATGGAATTGATTAGCACTCGGTCAAGGCGAGTGCCAGCTTTCGACTCAAAAGTACGACGCCGGCGGGCCTGGTTTCGCTCACGGCGCACCTTGGGCGCCGCCCAAGTGGGCGTTCCCACCCCGCCTTCCCAGTCCTCACCGCCCTTGCCTCGCGAACGGGGAGTAGTGGGGGCCACGGCCGAGGCGCGAGGTTGGGGAGCGGTGGGAGGGCGCAGGGATTAGCGTGCTCCGGCGGCGACCAGCAGCTGCGCGACGGCGCCCTGCCCCGCTGACCTGGCGTGGGCCAGCGCTGTGACACCGTTGGTGTCGGCCAGATTCACCTCCGCACCCGCCTCGATCAGCAGACGGACCACTTCCTGGTGGGCTTCCCCGCCTGTCCCCAGGATCACCGCCTCCAACAGACCGGTCCAGCCGAGGTTGTTGACGTGATCCACGGGCACCCCTGCGGCCAGCAGGATCTTGACCGTGCTGACGTGAGCATGTTCGCAGGCCGGGATCAGGGCTGTGCCGCCATAGCGGTTGGTGCTTTTGATGTCGGCTCCGTGGGCAAGCGTCAGTGTGAGAATCTCATCGAGTCCCTCGGCACCCGCATAAAGGAATGCTGAATCCTGCACGTCGTCCTGGGCGTTGACGTTGGCGCCCGCCTCCATCAGTGTTTTTGCAGCCGCCGCAGCACCGGCCTTGGTGGCCGCCACAAGGGGCGTGCGCCCTTCAGGTCCCTTGAACTCGAGCGCGGCGCCGTCAGCCAGCAGGCGGGTCACGGCCTTGGCGTCGTTGCTCACGGCGGCCTTGATAAGTTGCGTGTTCACGGTTGCTTGCTCCTGCGGTGTCAGTGGGGCCGGGCTGGCCGAAGCGGCAGTTGCGGGCGGTGCCGGGACGGGCGCATCGGGGGCATCACAGCCGGCCAGGACAAGTGTCCCGGCCAGGGCCGCGGCCGCCAACCTGCGCCCCCGCGGGCGTCCGGAGAATTGGTGCAACATGTCCGCCAGCATAACTTCCCCCTCTGGGCGGGGGTGTTGGCGAAGCTTCAATGGTGCAACGATGAACCCATGACGAGTTCAACTGCTTTGGTGCACGTGCGGGACCTGCGCAAGTCCTACGGCGGCACCCATGCTGTGGACGGCATCAGTTTTGACATCCATGAAGGTGAAACGTTTGCCCTGCTGGGCCCCAACGGTGCCGGGAAAAGCACCACCATCGAAATCCTCGAGGGCTACCGGGACAGGAGCGGCGGGGAAGTCAGCGTCCTGGACACCGATCCACAAAAGGGCGGCTTCGACTGGAAGGCACAGCTGGGAATCGTCCTCCAGTCCTCCGGGGAGAGCGGTAATGTGACGGTTTTGGAACAGCTGACCCATTTCGCCAACTACTACCCCAACCCGCGCAGCGTCGCGGATGTGATCACTGCCGTTGGCTTGGATGCGAAGGCAACGACGCGCATCAGCAAGCTCTCAGGCGGCCAACGACGCCGGGTGGACGTGGCCTTGGGCATCATTGGCAGGCCCCGGTTGTTGTTCCTGGACGAACCCACCACGGGTTTCGATCCGGAGGCGCGGCGCCAGTTTTGGGAGTTGATCAACCAGTTGAAGACGGAGGGCACCACCATCTTGCTGACCACCCACTATCTGGATGAGGCGGCCACCTTGGCGGAACGGGCCGGAGTCATTGTCGGCGGAAAACTCGTGGACATCGGCACCATCGACGCCCTGGGCGGGGAAAGCGCCAGGGTGCCGCTTGTGCGGTGGCGGCAGGACGGCGTCGTGCGCACCGAGCGCACCCTTCAGCCCACGGCGCTGGCCGCACGGCTGTTCGCGGAGGTTGGCGGGGAAGTCGACGGGCTGGAGATCACCCGGCCCAGCCTGGAAGACATTTATTTGGAGCTGGTGGGCAACCATGTCGCTGCGGACGGGGAGTAAGCCATGAAAACTTTTGCCTTGGGCACCTCCCGCATCGGCTACGAACTGAGACTGTATTTCCGCCAGGGCGACTCGGTGTTCTTCACATTCTTGTTCCCCATCGTGATGCTGTCGATCTTTGCCGTGGCCTTCAGCACCAGCGGCAATCTCGGGGCAGCCCCGGACGGCAGCGGCGGCATCTCCTTTGCCGCGTACTACCTGCCGGGCATGGTGGCTGCGGGCATGCTGCTCAGCGGTGTGCAGAACCTGGGTGTGGACATTGCCGGAGAGAAGGGCGACGGCACGCTCAAGCGGCTGGGCGGCACTCCCCTGCCCGTTTTTTCCTACTTCATGGGCAAGATCGGCATGGTGCTGCTCAGCTCCGTGATGCAGGTGATCCTGCTGCTGTTGGTGGCCCGCTTCGCCTTCAACGTTGAGCTGCCAACTGACGCGTCCAAATGGCTGACCTTTGCCTGGGTGTTCCTTCTTGGCGTCATGACCAGCTGTGTTTTGGGCATTGCCCTGTCAGCCCTGCCGCGGACCGGCAAGAGTGCCACTGCCGTGGTGATCCCGATCGTCCTGCTGCTGCAGTTCATCTCGGGCGTGTACCTGAGCTTTACCCAGCTGCCCGGCTGGCTGCAAAACATTGCCAGCATCTTTCCGTTGAAATGGATGGCACAGGGCATGCGTGCCGTGTTTCTGCCGGCGGATTTTGAATCTGCCGAACCCGGCGGGGCCTGGAATCTGGCGCTGGTTGCCCTGGTCATGGGCGTGTGGCTCGTTGTGGGGCTCATCCTGTGCAAGCTGACGTTTCGGTGGATCCGCAAGGACACCTAGTCAAGCACCAACGGGGTGTTAGTAGTAAACCGCCAGGGGTCCGCGCGGGCCGTCAATGACCTGCACCGGAGTATCAAAGACGCGGGTGAGCACCTCGTTGGTCATAATCTCCGCAGGCGCGCCGAACTCGATGACCTTGCCATCCTTCACGGCGCAGATGTGGTCCGCATAGTGTCCGGCAAAGTTAATGTCATGGAGCACTATGACAATGGTGCGGCCCAGTTCATGGGCCGCCCTGTGCAACAGCTGCATCATCTGCGCCGAATGTTTCATGTCCAGGTTGTTCAACGGTTCATCCAGCAGGACGTAGTCGGTTTCCTGGGCCAACACCATGGCCACGTAGGCGCGCTGGCGCTGGCCGCCGGAGAGCTGGTCCAGGTAGCGGTTTTCCAGCTCGTTGAGGTTGAGGAAGTCGATGGAGCGGCTGATGACTTCCTCGTCCACCTTGCTCAGGCGGCCCCTGGAGTGCGGGAAACGGCCAAAGCCCACCAGCTGGCGCACTGTCAGCCGCGCCACAAAGTGGTTTTCCTGCCGCAGGATGGCCACGATCTTGGCCAAATCCTTCGATGCGGTGCTGGCAACGTCGTACCCGGCGATCTCGATGACGCCGGCGTCGAGCCCCAGCAGGCGCCCGATCATGGTCAACAGGGTGGATTTACCGGCACCGTTGGGCCCAACCAGGGCGGTGACGCCACCGGAGGGAATCGCCAGGGTCACCGGACCAATGGCAACCTCGCTGCTGTAGCTTTTTGAAACCTCGGTCAGCGTGATCACAGGCGTCCCTTTCGGAGAATGAAGAACAAGAACACCGTTCCGCCCACGGCCTCGATGATGATGGAAACCACGCCCTGGGCGTAGAACACGTTTTTCATGACGAAGTACGCGCCCGAGAGCACAACAAAGCCAACCAGCACGGCAACGGGGAAAACGTATTTGTGGTCGTAGGTGTCGGCCAGCTGGTAGGCCAAGGTGGCCACCAGGAAGCCCAGGAACGTCATGGGCCCCACGAGCGCCGTCGACGTGGCCATGAGAATCGAGACAAGAAACAGGACCCGCATGACTTCAAAGCGGTGGTTCAGCCCAAGGCTGGTGGTGGTGTCGCTGCCCAGGGCGATGACGTTGAGCCGTTTGGCGTTGAGCAGGAGCAAAATGCCGGCACCCAGGCACAGCGGGATGGCGATGGGCAAATAACTGGCATCGGCGTTGGACACGGACCCAAAGAGCCGGGCGGCCAGGATGTCAAAGTCACTGGGGCTCAGCAAACGCTGCATGAAGACCGAGATCGATCCCAGCCCGCCGCCAATGATGATGCCCACCAGCAGCATGACCTGGAGGTTGCCGTACTTGCCGGAAAGCAGCCAGCCGTACAGCGCCATGGACAGCCCCACCATGATGACAATCTGCACAATGAACTGCGGGACGCCAGCCATCATCACCACGCCGGCCGCCCCGAAGAAGAACATGGCGCCCGTTTGCACGGCGACGAACAAGGATTCAAACCCCATGATCGACGGCGTGATGATGCGGTTGTTGGTGGCCGTCTGGAAGCTGACTGTGGCCATGGCCTGGCAAATGGCCACGACCGCCATCACCACGATGCTGGTGGCCCGAAGTTCGGCGATCCGCCAGAAGCCCGCCGTGCCCACGGGCATGGGGTTGTCCCAGGCGAGCAGGCCGAAGCCAAAGCCGGCGGCCAGAACTATCAGGATGCCCAGCACTATCCAGTAGCGCTTGCTGACACCGGCGGTGGGCAGCGGGCCGGATTGCCGGCCCGGGTGGTGTTTGCCGGCAGGTGGGGAGGTGCGCGGGAAAGTAGTTTGCTCAGCCATGCCGGCGCTGCTTCAGCAGGATGGCAATGAAGACCACGGCGCCAACAACGCCAAGGATCAGCGAGACGGGAACCTCGAAGGGCATGATGATGGTGCGCCCCACCAGGTCGCAGACGGTCACGATGGCGACGCCCAGCAGGCACACCCACGGCAGATTGCCCCGCAGGTCATCGCCGCGGAACATGGAGACAATGTTCGGCACGATCAACCCCAGAAAGGGCAGGTTGCCCACAACCACTGTGACAACGCCTGTGGCGATGGCGATGAGCCCCGTCCCCAGCAGCATGACCTGGTTGTAGTTCAGCCCCACGTTGGTGGCGACTTCCTCGCCCAGGCCGGCCACTGTGAACCTGTCGGCAACAAAGAACACGGCGAGGCCAACAAACGCCACGATCCACAGGACCTCGTACTGGCCGCGGAGAACCGAAGTGAAGCTGCCAGCGAACCAGATGCCCAGGCTTTGCAGCATGTTGGTTTGCAGCGCAATGAACGTGGAGATGGCGCCCACCACGGCGCCAAGCATGATGCCCACAATCGGCACCGTCAGTGATGCCTTCAGGGATACCCGGCGCAGGAAGAAAAAGAAGATCATGGTGCCGATGAAGGCGGCGATGACGGCTCCGGACATCTTCACCAGGGTGCTGGCGCCGGGGTTGATGATCATGACGGCCAGCAGGCCCAGCCCCGCCCACTCGGTGGTGCCCGTGGTGGTTGGTTCAACGAAGCGGTTCTGCGTCAGCAGCTGCATGACCAGCCCGGACATGGCCATGGCCGCGCCGGCCAGGACCAGGGCAATGGTGCGCGGAATGCGGGTGACCGCAAACATCTCACCGCCGTCCTTGCCGCCAAAGATGTCGTAGACGCCCGTGAACAGGGAAATCGCCAGCAAGGCAGCCACAATGGCGACGCCTATGAGCAGGCTGGGTTCAAAGAGTTTGCCCTTGGCGGCAACGGCCGTGGTGGTCATGGTGCAGCAGTCCTTTCAGAACGTGCCTGGACGCAGCTCAGTGGCAGGCCCGGCCGGAGGGCAGACCTGCCACTGAGTGGAGTGCAGAATTTCTACTTGCCTTCGAGGGCGTCCGCGAAGCTGTTGAGGAACTCGGTGTACGTCTGAATGCCCTCGTTAGTGTAGGTGTCAGCGGGCATGTACACGATGTTGCCGGACTTGGTCGCCGTGACATTCTTCAAGGCAGCGGACTTTTCCAGCACTTCGTTGGCTGGCTTGTAGCTGGCGTCGTCGGCGGAAACGGCTGCGTCACGGTCCATGACCAGCATCCAGTCGGGGTTGGACTTGGCAATGGCCTCGACGGAAATGTCATCGCCCTTGTGGTCGGTGCTGGACTTCTCCACCTCAAGTGCCGGGGTCAAATCCAGGAAGTCAAACAGCGGGCCGAGTGTGCGGCCGGTGACGGGTGCCGCGTAGTTGATCTTCCCGCCGGAGGCAATCAGGCCCATGACCTTCTGGTCCTTGTTGTACGCCGCCTTGACCCGTGCGATGGCCGCGTCAAAGTCTGAGTTGAGCTTCTTGGCTTCGGCCTGCTTGCCGAACACCTCGCCCAGGACAGTGGTCTGGCGCTTCAGTTCGGCATCCAATGGCTGGCCTTCGCGCGGGTCCAGGGCCAGCACGGTGGCATTGGGGGCCAGCTTGGTGAAGTCCTTCTGATACTGGGTGAATCGCTGCCCGTTGACAATGACGTCCGGTTCCACGGCAACAATGGCTTCGAGGTCAGGCTCGTTATGGGTGCCCAAGTCAACGATGGAGGCGTCGGTCTTGTAGGGACTGGTGGAGGGCATGAGGGCCACGGCGCCTGCGCTGAGCTTCACACCCCACGAGGCAAGGGTCTCAAAGGTGCGGTTGTCAGTTGCGACGACCGACTTCAGCGGCGTGGTGATGGTGTGCGAACCGTTGTTATCTTCAACAGTGACGGATCCTGCAGCTGTACTGCCACCCTCCGAACCCGTCTCCGTTGGCGCGCCACAGGCCGTCAGGGCCAGAACGGCTGCGGTGGCAGCGAAGGTCAACAGGTGCTTCTTCAACATCAATTTTCTCCAGAAGTTAGATTAGCTTAGGCAATCCTTATAAGCGTTCCTAAGAACCTATTACCAGCGGAATAATTGCGCAAATTATTAGTGCGCTATTTGCCGTGACGCTCGTCACGCGGTGGCTGGCGGTTACGATTTAACTATGTCCACTGATGCGATTTCCCCCCTTCTCACCGTTGCTGGATGGGAACTTCTGTCCTCCCTGGGCCCCTATTCGGAATCCGATTCCCTCAAGCTCAACGAAACCCTGCGCAAGGCCGGCCACTCCCCCGAACTGGTGGCAGCCGCCCTCACCCAATCCCGGCTTCGGGCCAAGGCCGAGGCAAAGTTTGGCGAATTCGCGCACCAAATGCTGTTCACCCAGGCCGGGTTGGAGCAGGCCACCAGGCTGAGCATTGCGGCCCTCCATGCGCGGCGGTTCACGGCGGCCGGCATCACCCGGGTGGCCGATCTGGGCTGCGGCTTGGGCGCCGACTCGCTCGCCATGGCCAGCTTGGACATTGCCGTCACGGCCGTGGAGATGGATGAAATCACGGCAGCCTGCACCACTGTGAACCTGATGCCCTTCCCCGACGCGACGGTCATTTGCGGGCGCGCCGAGGAAACAGACCTGAGCGGCATTGACGGCGTATGGCTGGATCCGGCCCGGCGCACCACCAACACCTCCGGCACCACCCGGCTCTTTGACCCCGAGGCTTTCTCACCGCCGCTTTCCTTCGTGGAAAAGCTGGCCGATTCCGGCAAGGCGGTGGGCGTCAAAATGGGCCCCGGCATTCCGCACGACGCCGTGCCGGCAACTGCTGAAGCCCAATGGATTTCCGTCAACGGCGATGTGGTGGAGGCTGGGTTGTATTTCAATGCACTGGCCCGCCCGGGCATCCGCCGCGCAGCCCTGGTGGTGGCGGCGCGCGGGATGCATGAGCTCACCAGCGCCGTGGCCTACGATCCGGGGGCCCAGGACGTTGCGGTGGGCCCCATTGCCGGGTACCTCTACGAGCCCGACGGCGCTGTGATCCGGGCAGGGTTGGTGGCTGACCTGGCCCGCACCATGGGAGCGCACCTGGTTGACGAGCACATCGCGTACATCTGCACGGACACTCCGGTGGACACACCGTTCGCCCGCGGCTACAAGGTCCTGGAGGTCAAGCCGTTCAACGTCAAGGCACTTAAGAGCTGGGTCAAGGCCAACAGGATAGGCGTGCTGGACATCAAGAAGCGCGGCGTCTCAACCACACCCGAAGAGTTGCGCCGCCAACTGCTCACAGGCTCCGGCAAGGGACCCAACAAGGCAACGCTGATCCTGACCCGCATCGGCGAGGACAGGGTCGCCGTCGTGGTTGCGCCGCATGGGTCCACGGACGCGCCGCACGCACCCTAGTCCACCGCCACCCGAACGCTATCGCAGCAATGGTCAGTTTCATCGGAACGCTATCGCAGTACAGTGCGAGAGCGTTCGGGAAAAAGCAACCACTGCTGCGAGAGCGTTTCTAGGAGCGGGAGAACTGCGAGGCTTCGCGGACCAGCTCGGGACTGGGGCGCACACCCGTGTACAGCACAAACTGTTCTGCCGCCTGAATGGCAATGACCTCCGCGCCTGTGATGACGGGCTTGCCCGCGGCACGGGCAGCCCGGATGAGGGGAGTCTCGGAGGGGAGCGCCACGACGTCGAAGACCACCTGCGCCGCAGCCACTGTGGCGTCGGTGAAGGATTGGGTTGATTCCTCGGAGCCGGCCATCCCCAGGGGTGTGACGTTGATGAGCAGGTCCGCTGTTGACCCGCCAACCTCTGCCAGCCAGCCAAAGCCGTAGAGGCCGGCCAGGGCCTGCCCCGCCTTCTCGTTGCGGGCCACAATTGAAACGCGGGTCATTCCGGCGTCGCGCAATGCGGCAGCAACAGCCTTGGCCATGCCGCCGGAACCGCGCAACAGAACGGTGAAATTGACAGGGACCTCATGGGCCGCCAGCAGCTCGGCAATGGCCAGATAGTCGGTGTTGTAGGCGGTCAGCACGCCGTCATTGTTAACAATTGTGTTCACCGAATCGATGGCCGAGGCGGAGGCATCCATGATGTCGACCATGGCGATGACATCCTCCTTGTAGGGCATGGAAACGGCAGCCCCGCGAATGCCCAGGCCGCGAATTCCGGCCACTGCCTGCGCCAAGTCTTTCGGGGCAAACGCCTTGTACACGTAGTTCAGGTTTAATGCGTCGTACAGGTAATTGTGGAACCGCGTACCAATATTGCTGGGCCGTGCGGCGAGGGAAATACACAATGTCATGTCTTTGTTCAAAATGGGCACCGCTCCATTGTGCCCCAAAACCTGAACTACAATCAGAATGCACCCGGCGCCTTTGCCGCGTCGCACCCATGATTCCGCTACCGCCAAGGGGGCGCCCCAGTGAAGATTGATTTCGCCAAATCTGAACAGTCCACGCTGGGGCTGGAATGGGAAATCGCTTTGGTTGACCACCAAACCGGTGAATTGGACGCCCGCGCCAATGACGTTTTCGCCAACATTACCGCCGCCCACCCCGAGGTGATGGCTGACGGCGAGCACCCCCACATCAAGGGGGAAATGCTGCAGAACACAGTGGAGTTGGTCACAGGAATCTGCCATACCGTGGCCGAGGGCAAGGAAGACCTGCGCCGCAACCTGAACATTCTTCGGGACGCCGCCACTCCCCTGGGCCTGGACCTGCTCAGCGCCGGAACCCACCCGTTCAGCAATCCGCGCACCCAGGCGGTCACGGACAAGGAACGCTACGCCAAGCTTGTGGACAGGACCCAGTGGTGGGGCAGCCAGATGCTCATCTACGGCGTTCACGTCCATGTGGGTCTGGACCACGTTTCCAAGGCCATGCCCGTCCTGGACGGGCTGGTCAACTACTTCCCGCATTTCCAGGCCCTGTCCGCCTCCTCCCCGTATTGGAACGGCGAGGACACCGGCTACGCCTCACAGCGGGCCTTGATGTTCCAGCAGCTCCCCACGGCCGGACTGCCCTTCCAGTTCCCGGACTGGGCGGCGTACGAGTCCTACGTGCAGGACATGTTCACCACGGGGGTCATCGACGCCACGAATGAAATCCGTTGGGACATTCGCCCCGTGGCCGGTCTTGGCACCATTGAAATGCGCATCTGCGACGGCATGTCCACACTGGAGGAAATCGGCGCCATTGCGGCCCTCACCCAGTGCCTGGTGGAAGACTTTTCCAATACCTTGGACGACGGCGGCACCATCCCCACCATGCCGCCGTGGCACATCCAGGAAAACAAGTGGCGGGCGGCGCGCTACGGCATGGACGCCATCATTATTTTGGATGCCGCCGGCAACGAAAAGCTCGTCACCGAGCACACTGTGGAGCTGTTGAACAAGCTTGAGCCGGTTGCCGCCCGTTTGGGGTGCGCGGATGAACTGGCCGGTGTGGAGGCCATCATCACCAAGGGTGCCGGCTACCAGCGCCAGCGCGCCGTGGCGGCCAGCACCGACGGTGACCTGCGCGCCGTCGTGCGCGAACTTGTCGCGGAGATGGCCACCAACTAGGCCCCAAACTGCTAGAGGTGCAGCACGGACTGGCCCAGGGCGGCCGCGGCGATAAATGAGGCGCTGTAGGTGATGAGGGCGACCACCACCACTTTCCAGCTCAGCGACTTCAACGCCGGGATGTCGCGCCCTATGGTGAGTCCGATGAGGCCCAGCGTTGGCACGCCCAGCAGAATCACGTTCAGGTTGCCTGTCCAGGACGCCAACAGCGCCGACGTCGGCAAGAAGGGTGCGGAGAGGATCGTGGCAAGGCCCAGCACCCAAACGCTGGAGGGCACGGATGGAACCCAGCGGGAGAGCTTGAAGGAGAACGCCGTGAGCAGCAGCATCACCATGCCCAATACGTCGGTGACGGCGAATGTTTTGGTACCCAGGATATTCATGAGCAGGCCGCTCACGCCCACCACACCGTAGGCCAGGAAAGCATACCGGGGCGTCAGGGACACCTTGGGATCGGGCGCGATATCGGGAACATCCGCCTCGGATCCAGCACTCGGCACCGCGACGCTGCGGCGGGCGGCACGCCCAACCCTGCGGCCGTCGTCGTCCCTGCCGAACAGCCGGCTCCAGAAGACGAACAGCTTGCGGCACACAGGCAGCGAGAGGAACACCCCGGCGTAGAAGCCCACGATGTTGGTGACCAGGTTGGAGAGAGCGGCCAAGGCCATGATTTCTTGGGCTTGGGCCGGGTACAGCAGGGCCAGGGCGCCGGCGCCGCCGAGCATCATCGAAGCGGAGCCAAGGCCCAGACCCAAGGCCAGTGCCCGTGGGTCGAAGATGGACAGGCCGCCCAGGAATCCAGCCAGCAGGGAGATGAACACGGCGCCAAACAAGCTCCCGAGCAGCCATACCGAGAACACGCCGCGGTACTCCGGGGAACGGACGCCGAAGCGTTGGATGGCGTAGGCCAGGAATGACTCGCGGTCAATGGACCAGGCGGCTCCGATGGAGACGCGTCCAAGTCCCAGGGCGACGGCGACAGGCAGTGCGATGATCACTGTCCCAAAGATGTGGCCAACCTCTTGCAGGGCGACTGCCGGGCCGACGGCACCCAGCTGGACAAGGGTGGGGCCGATCTGAGTTCCAAGCCGGGCCAGGAAAACGATGATGCCAATCTCCAGTAGAAGTGTGGCCACGCCGCGGGAGGCGGGCGTGACGGGCCGCCAGCGCTGGGTCCCCAGGACACCGCCGATGACGACAGCCCAAATGATGGGCAGCAGCACTACGGCGGCCGGGCCAAGCTGGAACTTAACGGTGCCAATGAGCACCGCGACGATGGAGAGCGCCACCGAAAGGGCAATGACGACCGCCCAGTGCCGGCCAGTGATCGGGGTTGCAGCGCGGCTGCGTATTGAAGTGCGGGTTGTGTTGTTCATCAGACTCACCTTCCTGTCAATTTTGTATACCAGAATCAAGATACACACCTGGGGCTGAGATGTAAATCACTTGGGGAATATTGAAAAAAGATTGATTATTCGTTGAATTTACTGATTCTTTGGCGACTCCATGGACCATCGCCCATCGGCCCCCTCGACATTGACTAGCATTTTGGAATACCAAATGGCAGTATTGTCGTACCAAGGGTCAGCAGCCGGACACTGCGCCGCCCGCCGTCTTCATACCCATCGCCACAGAGTCAACCCAAGGAGCGCCGCATGACCTTGATCCTCTCCCACTCCGATCTCGCCACCCTGGCAGACATGAAAACGACGATTGCCGCCGTCGAACTCGCCTTCGGTGACATTGCCCGCGGCACGGCCCACCAGCCGGCGCCGACCTCGCTGCACCTGCCGGGCTCGGACGCACGATTCCTGCCCATGACGGCGCTCGCCGACACCCAGCAGCTGGCCGCAGTGAAGTTGCTCTCCGACATTCCGGCCAACCTCGACGCCGGCCTGCCCACCCAGCGCTCGACCATCATGCTCGCGTCGCAAGTGACGGGCGAGACCCTTGCCATCCTGGACGGGCGCGTACCTACCCGCGTTCGCACCGCTGCCGCCAGCGCCGTGGCCACCAAACACCTGGCTCGTCCGGACAGCTCGGTGCTGGGCCTGGTGGGAGGGGGCGCCCTCGCCGTCGAGCACGTCAACGCGATCCTGGCCGTGCTGCCCATCGAGGAAATCGTGGTGTGGTCCCGATCAACGCAGACCACCGATGCGTTTCGCGCGCAGGTGAGCCATCACGGGCTGCCTGTGACGGTGGCCGCCGCCGTGGCAGACGTCTTTGCCACCGCGGATGTGGTGTGCACCCTGACTCCTGCCGTGGAGCCTGTGGTTGAGGGGCGCTGGTTCCGTCCCGGCCAGCACATCAACGCAGTCGGCTCCCGCCCCCGCCCGGATCACCGCGAGATTGACTCAACCGGAATGGTCCGCGCCCGGATCATCGTCGACAGCCTGGCCACGGCCGTGGAGAAATCCGGCGACCTGCTCATCCCGATCCAGGAGGGCGCATTGTCCATGGAGGATGTGGTGGCCGAATTGGGCCAGGTGGTGGCCGGCCAGCGTCCCGGACGCCGCAACGCGGAGGACATCACTTTGTTCAACTCCGTGGGCATCGGAATGCTGGATTTGGCCATAGGCCGCCTGCTCTACGATCTGGCGCTGGAACGCGGCATGGGTTTGGCAGTGGATCTGAGCGCTTGATGCGCCTTGCCCTGATTGAATCGGGCATGCCACCACCAGGGTGCCGGCGTGCTGACAAAAGTGAGTGAACTCGCTAGAGTTTTGGTATACCAAAATGACGAGCCAAGCCCATCAATTGAACATCTCCCCCAAATTGTCCAAATTTGGCATACAAAACTATCCAACGTTTCGGAAGGTTCCTCCTTGACTTCATCCTTTATTCGCCAGGTCCGCCCGTGGGGCGGGGAACTCAGCGACATTGCCGTTGCCGACGGGCGCATCAGCTCGATCACGCCGCACAAGCCCGCTGCCGCCGGGACCGGGGACGGCGCCGGCGCCGTCGTCGAAGGCGGGGGCCGGCTGCTGTTGCCGTCCTTCTCCGATGTCCACGTGCACCTGGACTCCAACCGCCTTGGCCTGCCGTTCCGGGAGCACACCGGTGCTCCCGGCGTCTGGGGCATGATGATGAATGACCGCAACAACTGGCGCCTGGCCGAGACGAGCATCGGCGAGCGCACCGACACGGCGCTGCGGATGATGATTGAGCGCGGCACCACGCGCGTGCGCAGCTTCGCCCAGGTCGACGTCGACTGCGGGCTGGAGAAGTTCGAGGCCGTCGCCGCCGCCCGCGAGACCTACAAGGATCGCGCCGAAATAAAGATCATCGCGTTTCCGCAGGCCGGCCTGTTGTTGGAGGACGGCAGCGCAGCCCTCATGGAGGAGGCCCTGAAGAACGGCGCCGATGTCATGGGCGGCATCGACCCCTGCTCCTTGGACAAGGATCCCGTCCGCCACCTGGACATCGTCTTTGGCCTGGCCGAGAAGTACCAGGTGCCGATCGACATCCACTTGCACGAACCCGGTGAGCTGGGCCATTTCAGTGCCGCGTTGATTGCCGAGCGGACCCGCGCGCTGGGCATGCAGGGCAACGTCACCATCTCCCACGGCTACCCGCTGTGGGGCGTCAGCGAGGCGCACACCCGCCAGCTCATCGAGACGTGGGCGGAGCTGGACATCTCCACCGCGACGGTCGCCCCGGCCGGCCGGTTCCAATTGCCCCTGGCCCAGCTGGCGGAGGCGGGCGTCCGGGTAGGCCTGGGCCAGGACGGCCAACGCGACTACTGGTCCCCTTACGGCAACGCCGACATGCTGGACCGCACCTGGCAGCTCGCCTTCGCCAATGGCTTCCGCTTCGACGAGCACATTGAGCACGCGCTGGCGGTGGCCACCATTGGCGGGGCATCCATCCTGGACCGGTCCATCCCCCGCCTGGCTTCCATGCTGGACCGCCCCGGCACGGCTGTGGGAGACACGGCCGACTTTGTGATCGTGTCCGGCGATTCCGTCAGCGCCGCTGTCATGGACAGGCGCACGGACCGCACCGTCATCCACGCAGGCCGCGTCGTGGCCGAGAACTTGCAACTCGTCTAGATTCAAGGAGATTCCCCTCATGCGCACCCAACTCGCCGCAAGCCATGTCCTGGGCCACCGGGATGGCGGCCATGTCCTGTTCCGCGACGCCGCCGTGGTCTATGAGGATGATGTGATTGTCCATGTGGGGCACGGCTATGAAGGCCCCGTGGACCGGCATATGGACCTGGGCAAGGCACTCCTCACCCCCGGGCTCATCGACCTGGACGCGCTGACGGACATCGACCACCTCATCCTGGACTCATGGCACGACGCCGAGGACGCCAAGGCCCTGACATGGTCCGCCGACTACTTTTCCCATGGGCGCCGCAACGTCTTTACGGCTGGGGAACGACAAACCATCCGCCGTTACGCCCTGGTGCAGCTGGCGCTGCACGGCATCACCACCTACATGCCCATAGCCTCGGAGGTGCACAGTGCCTGGGCCGAGGACTCCGCCGAGCTCACGGGCATGGCCCGGACGTCGAGGGAGCTCGGCCTGCGCGGATACCTGGGGCCGGCCTACCGCTCCGGCGTCAACGTGGTCACGGACGACGGCGAGCGGACCGTCCTGTTTGACGCTGCACTGGGCGAGACCGGACTGGGGGACGCGCTGGCCTTCCTCGACTGGGTGGATGCCCTGGACGACCCGCTCGTGAACGGAGTGTTGCTCCCCTGCCGGATCGAGACGCTGACACCGGAATTGTTGGCAGACACCGCCAAGGCTTCCCGGGAGCGGGACGTTTTGGTACGCCTGCACAGCCTCCAGGGCCTGTTCGAGCGCAACTTCCTGGCAGAACGCCACGACTCCACCCCGCTGGAGATGATGGCCGCGGCCGGTCTGCTCAATGACAGACTGCTCATCCCCCACGGCATCCTCACCGACCGGCATGACGCCGTACACGGCGAGGACCGCGGCGACCTGGCCACGCTGGCCGGGGCAGGCGTCAGCATCATCCACTGCCCCCAGACCTCGTTCCGCTACGGGCAGGTCATTGATTCCTTCAGCAGCTACAAGCGGGCCGGTATCAACCTGGCACTGGGCACGGATTCCTTCCCGCCGGACCTGGTCCGGGGCATGGACGCCGGGGTTCACTTGGCCAAGCTGGCCGACGGCCGGGCCGACGCCGCACCGGCGTCGGACTACCTCGATGCCGCCACGCTGGGCGGGGCCTCGGCGCTCAAACGCCCGGACCTGGGGCGCCTGGAGCCGGGGGCGCAGGCCGACATGGTGGCCTTCAGCTTGGGTGACTTCCGCGACGGGATCACTGCGGACCCGGTGCGCACGCTGTTGCTCAACGGCACAGCCCGCAACGCCTTCCACTCCGTGGTGGCCGGACGCACCATCATGGCCGACGGCGTCATTCCCGGCGTCGACCTGGAGGCCTTGGGGCGGGAAGCCGCGGAGATCTTTGCCAAGATGCGCGATGCCTACGGCGAACGCGATTGGAAAGGCCGCCCCGCGTCCGAGCTGTTTCCGCCCAGCTACCCGGGTGCGGACTGAACTGGCCTACACTTGGGCTGTCGGGAGGGCCGGCATGCGAGGGCAGCGAAGGACGAATGCATGGACCAGCTAGCACCGGGGACCGACGCCAGGCTGTCAATGGCGGAGCAGACCTACGCGCGGATCAGCGAGAAGATCATCGACGGGCACTATCCGCCGGGGCACCGCCTGCGGGAACGGGAAATCTCCGAGGACCTGGCCGTCTCCCGCATCCCCATCAGGGAGGCGCTGCCCCAGCTGGAGGCGGACGGCTTCATCGCCATCTTCCCCCGCCGCGGGGCCGTGGTGCGTGCCTTCACGCTCAAAGACGTGGGTGAACTATTTGACGTCAGGCTGAACCTTGAGGTCTTTGCCGCGCGCAAGGCCGCCGAACATGTGGCCAACGGCGGCACATCCACGCGGCTCGCGGAACTCATGACGGCGGCGGAAAACGCCACGGCCGCCAGCGACTTCCCCGCCATCACCACCTTCAACTCCGCCATCCATGCCGAGATCATCGCCATGAGCGGCAACAGCCTGCTGGAGACAACCATGCGTCCGGTCCTGGGCCGGCTTCGCCGCTTGTTCGCCCTCACGAGCGAACGCGACCCGCAAGCCCAATACCGGGAACACATCACCTTGTGCGAGGCGATCCATGCCGGCAAGCCGGATCTGGCCGCCGCGTTGGCCTACGCCCACATCGAGCTTGGGCGCGAGCCATCGCTGGCCGAACTGTCCGGGGTGCTCCCGGCCGACAGCGACCAGTAGATCTGCCGCGACGGCTGCCATCAGGAGGCCGGACAGGCTCCCAACGACGGGCTGACCCTATTCCGGCAGGATCACCAGGTCCAGGTAGTCGCGCAGTGCCCCGGCCATATTGACGCATTTGGGCGCCATTAGCCATTGGGTCTGCATGCCGGCACGGGCGCCCCGGCTGGCCGCGACCGTCGCGGGCGGGCTTCCCGCCACGCTGGGCCCTGCCACGTTCGACGCCGGCACCCTGGTTTCGTTGGCAGGCCTGCCTGTGTCCGGTCCCCGGCTCGAGCTGTGGCGGGCACCCACCGACAATGACAGGGGCGCCGGGTTTGGCGCCTACGGCCCGGACGATCCGTGGCTCAACAACGGCCGGGGCGTGCCTGCGCCGTCGTCCGAAACCCTCTGGAAGCAGGCAGGACTGGACCGGCTGACCCGGCGCGTGGAGGACGTGGCTGCGCTGCCGGACGGACTGTGGCTGCGCACCCGCTATGCGGCCGCCGACAGCACCCACTCCGTGGCGGTGGAAGAAAACTGGCATCTGGCCGGTGGCGAACTGTGGCTGCGCGCTGACATCAGGCCCAGTTCGGGATGGGACGTGGTGTGGCCACGCATCGGGGTGCGGTTTGACCTGCCAGCGGACGTGGACGGGGCGGACTGGTTCGGCGCCGGACCACGCGCGTCCTACCCTGACAGCAGGCGCTCGGCCCTGGTGGGGCGGCATGCCGGCTCGATCGATGAGCTGAACGTTCAGTACGCCCGGCCGCAGGAAACCGGGCACCGCAGCGATGTGCGCTGGCTGGAACTGGCCCGTGACGGCGCTTCGTGGTTGCGGATCGACGCCGGGCCCGATGCCGCCGGTCGCCGGCCCGGGTTCACGCTGGTACGCCACACCGCCCAGGAGATCACGACCGCCGGGCACCCGCACGAGCTCCCGGCACCAAGCCACAGCTACTTGTCCGTGGATGCGGCGCAGAACGGCCTCGGCTCCAGGGCCTGCGGCCCCGGTGTGTGGCCGGAATTTGCCCTGCGCCCGGAGGCCAGGACCCTGGTGCTGCGCATCTCCGCCGGCCAGCCCCATAACGCTCGCCCACTTCCCCCCAGCTGGCGAGCGTGCGGAACCTTGGTGGGGTTGCGGCAAATCTTAGTAAGTTCTTAGTTGGTGTGCGGGAAAGTGGAATGAAGGCCTTCGGGTCCCCTTTCCACTGTCCGCCACGATTCGGAGCATCAAGTGTCGCATCCCCGCCAGAGCCGCCGTGCCTTCGAGCCGGCAAATCCACTGCCTCCCGACACCGATCAAGGGGGCTTTGCCACCCGTTTGGCGGTTTTGCCGCAGCCCCGCTTCTGGTTCCTTTGGGCGATGCTCCTTTCTGCTGCTGTTCTGGCGCTGGGTCTCATTGCCAAGGATCTGCCAGGACTTGGCATGAGAGAATTTTCCGTGGATCAGGAGCTGAGCCGGCACCACAACATCGCATTGACAGCCGTGGCCATGACGTTGAATTATGTGTTTTCCCCGCTGGGCGGATTCCTGATCATCGCAACCGTGGCCCTTTTCCTGCTGCTGGTGTGCAAGTCGCCTGTCAACGCGCTGGCATTCGGCGGGGTGGCTGCGGCGGGGTGGCTGTCAAGCCAACTCTTCAAGCTGCTCGTGGCGCGCCAGCGTCCCAACCCGGCGTTGCTCTTTGACCCATTGGCCCCGGAAACCGGTTCCAACAGTTTCCCCAGCGGCCATGTTGCCCTTGCCGTGGGCCTGGCCTGGGCGTTTTATTTCCTGGCGCGGAGCAGCCGCTGGGCCAAGTGGACGGCCGTGGCAGGTATCGCCGTATCTGTAGTGGTGGCGTGGTCGCGCATCTATGTTGGTGTGCACTTTCCCAGTGACGTTTTGGCGTCTTTTCTGGCAGCGAGCGCAGCCGTGATTCTCTTTGCAGGCTTGTGGAACCGTTATCAGGAACGCATTGTGCCGCGCGTCTCCCGCCTGGGGCGTTTTGGCCCAGTGGCGCCAGCAGCAACTCGCGATAGGACCAACTGATGCATCTGCTTGCCAGCACACTCCCTGCCAGCCTTGCGGGTTTCCTGCCTTCAGGACTGTCCACTGTCCTTGACCCGGCCGCCCTCTTGCAGGGGTTGGGGCCGGCCACACTGGGCGTGGTGGCGTTGATTGTCTTCATTGAATCCGGGCTCCTGTTCCCGTTCCTGCCAGGGGACTCGCTGTTGTTCACCGCCGGTCTGCTGCACCAGCAGCTGAACCTGGCCCTGCCCATGCTGATCGGCGTGGTGGCCTTGGCCGCCATCGCCGGAGACCAGGTGGGCTACATGTTGGGCCGCAAATTTGGGCGCCGATGGTTCAAAGACGACGCACGAGTCCTGAAAACTGCCTATCTGGTGCGGACAGAGGAGTTCTTTGCCAAGCAGGGAGGCAAGGCCATAGTGCTGGCCCGTTTTGTGCCGGTGGTGCGCACGTTCGCCCCGCTGGTGGCCGGCATTGCGCAGTACAACCACAAGAAATTCACCCTCTGGAACATTGCAGGGGCGCTGGGTTGGGCCGCGTCGGTGATCCTGTTGGGCACGTGGCTGGGTCACTATGAGTTCGTTGCCAAGAACATCGACGTCATCGCCATCATCATGGTGTTGGTGTCAGTTCTGCCAGGCGGGATCGGCGTTCTACGCTCGCGGCGCAGGAACCGGGTTGCGGCACAGCACCCATCTCGGGGTACATCGCGGGAGAATAAGGACCATGCACACCTATGAACAGCTTCTGCTGGTGGAAGACGATCCAGTACTGGGACCGCTTATCGCCGAGCTGCTGGCTGCCGACTACCAGGTGACACTGGCCCCGGACGGGCAGACTGGCCTGCACCTTGCCTTGACCGGCGCATGGGATGTGATGGTTATCGATCGAGGCCTGCCAGTGATGGACGGCGTGGAATTGGTCAAGGCGCTGCGGCGCAAGGGCATTGCCACGCCGGCACTGATCCTCACGGCGTTGGGGGCCACTGTTGAGAAAATCGAGGGGCTCGACGCCGGAGCGAACGACTACATGACCAAGCCGTTTGATGCCGGAGAGCTGCGTGCCCGCCTGCGCGCAATCTCCCGCAGCTATCTCCCCGCCCCCACGGTATTTACCTTTGGCGATTGGGAACTCGATCCTGGCACCAGGACCTTGCGCTCTTACAACGGCGCCCATGTTTCACTCACGGCCAAGGAGTCGGAGCTGTTGGGCCTGCTGGCCGGGGAACCGGAGCGGGTCTTTACGCGTCCGGAGATGATGGGAGCCTTGTTCCACCCGGAAGACTCTCAGACTGTCATCGACACCTATGTGCACTACTTGCGCAAGAAAGTTTCCAAGACGGTGATCAGGACAGTACACGGCTTGGGCTACCAGATTGGGGATCCTCATGAGTAAGGACGTCAGCGCAATGGATGCGAGCCAGTTGCGGCGGGCAGCGCTGACGGTGGGCATGCGCATTGCCGTGGCTTGCGCCGTCATGGTGGTGGTTGTCATCATTGCCGCAGCCCTCTACATGCTCTACTTGTCCGGGCATCCGGATACGACGGATCCGTCGTCGGCCCGCGTCTATGTGGAATCCAATGACATGCTCAAGTCCATGGCGCTGGCGGGCCTGGGTGGAATTCTCGCCGCGGGAGCCATCGGCTGGCTTAGTGCCCGCAGCGCCATCAGGCCGTTGGGGCGGGCTTTGGCGTTGCAGCGGCGCTTCATTCAGGACGCCAGCCATGAATTGCGGACCCCTTTGACCATTCTTGACGCCCGCGTGCAGTTGGCCGAACAGAAGGTCCCAGCCGGGAGTGAGGCCGCGCGGTTGCTGACCCAGGTTCGCGCGGACTCTGCCGCGCTCACAGCCACCGTCCAGGAGCTGTTGCTGGCGGCCGTGGGAGACACTGATTCACCAGTTGACCCGGTGAAGGTGAACGCCGTGGTTGCTGGTGTCGCGGCAGATTGGGCGGATCTGGCCCATTCCCGGGGCGTGCACTTGGAGGCCACGCACGACGGCGAACCCCGGGTTCTCATTCAGGCCAACAGTTTGCGCCGTGCTGTCCTGGGGCTGGTGGACAACGCCCTGAACCATACCCCTGCCGGCGGGCGGGTCACCATCCAGACGGATGTCCACGGCGGGGATGTTCGCATAAGAGTCAGTGACACTGGCTCCGGGATTTCGGGCATCGACCAAGCGAGGGTTTTCGAGCGGTTCGCCCGCACCAGCGAGCCGCTGGCCGGCGGGCGGCGCAGCTACGGTTTGGGGTTGGCGCTGGTGCGGGAGATCGCCACCGCCGCCGGTGGTCGGATCGACATCAACTCCACAGGGCCCGGCGGCACTGTCATGGAGCTGACCCTCCCAACGGCGCAGTAGCGCCGTCGGGGTGCCGTCCGCGTAACAGCCACCAGGGAGAAATACGGGGAACCCTGCACACCTCTTGTAAAATGCGTTAGTGAAGACTAACGTATTTTATGTGCCCGACCTTCTCGAAACCGCAGCCGAACCGAACAGGCGGCGCCTGTTGCAGATGCTTGGCGGCGGCGAACGGAGCGTTACGGAACTGGCGGAGAACTTCCCCGTCAGCAGGTCCGCGATCTCCCAGCACCTGCTGTTGCTGGCCGACGTCGGACTGGTTCATGCCAGAAAGGATGGCAGGCGCCGCTACTACAGCCTGAACCCGCAGGGCATGTCCCGGCTGCGGGACTCACTGGCCATGTTTTGGACCACGGAGTTGAACCAATTGGCTGCGGACGCCTCCGCCTTGGCAGCCTCGCCCCCACCGCAGCACCACCCCAAGGAGATCTCCGATGACCATTGATCAGTCCGTTTTCATCCCCGTCGACCCGGACGCGGCGTTTGTCTTGATCACCGACCCTGAACGCCTTCGCCGTTGGAAAGCGGTCGCGGCCCGCGTGGACCTGAGGGTGGGCGGCGGATACCGCTGGACCATCACGCCCGGACACCATGCAACAGGCACCTTCACCGTGGTTGAGCCGGGACGGCGTGTCATGTTCACCTGGGGCTGGGAGGGCGCCGACCCCGCGGGCGGGGATTCCTCCACCGTCACCATCACCTTGACCCCGGCCGACGGCGGGACCACAGTCAGGCTGGTCCATGCGGGCCTGCCGGAGAACCAGGTGCCCGGCCACACCGAAGGGTGGACGCATTTCCTGGGCCGTCTGGTGGCATTGACCACCGCGGGCGACGCAGGTGCGGACCCCTGGGCGGCAGCGCCCGACCCCATCAATGAACTCATCAGCGCCGAGGCAGCCCTGGCCATTGTCCAGCGTGTCCTGCACGCACTGACCGCACAGGACATGGGACGGCAAACCCCCTGCGAGGACTTCACAGTGGCGGCCTTGGTGGACCATTTGGTGGGCTCCATTGCAGGAATCGGCAAGGCCTTGGGCGTTGACATCACCGACCGCCCCGAAGCGTCACCGGAAGTGCGCGTGGCCACTATTGCCGCCCCAACCCTTGAGGCATTCAACAAGCGCGGCTTGGACGGCACCCTGGACATGGGGTTCGCCGTATTGCCTGCCACCACTGTGGCCAACATTTTGAACATTGAATTCCTGGTCCATGCCTGGGACTTCTCCGCCGCCACGGGACGGGAGCTGGGCGTGTCGCCAGTCCTGTCCGACTACGTTTCGGCGCTGGCCCGGAAAACCATCGCCCCCGGCATGCGCGGCAAGAGCTTCGCCGAGGAGACCCTCGTTGAAGAATCCACCGGGAGCCTGGACCGGCTGGTGGCGTTTACCGGCCGCCAAACCGCCACCGCCTGACCAAGCGCAAGGATCTGGCCAGGCTCAGGGCAATCCTGGGTCAGGTCGCCGCCAAAGTAAGGAAAGGAAATATCATGAGCAAGTTCATCTACATCTACAACGGTCCGGCCACCCCCATGGACCAGTTCACGCCGGAGCAGTCCGAGAAGGAGATGGCCGCATGGGGTGCCTGGATGGGCACGCTCGGTTCGGCACTGCTCGACGCCGGATCCCCCTTCGGTGCCCGTGCTGCGGTGTCCGACGACGGATCCACCGCCACACCCAGTGAGTTGCAGGGGTACAGCATTGTGGAGGCGGACAGTCTGGACGCAGCCAAGTCACTGGCCGATGGCCACCCGTTCCTGAGGGAAGGCCGGGGCCGCTTCAACCTGGAAGTGTTCGAACTCCTCGCCATGGGCATGTAGCACCGCCCAACTTGCCCGCCCTCGGGCACACGGGCCCAGGTGCACAGGCCCAGGTGCACAGGCAACTGGCCCGCAGTAGTCCCCACCCGCTCCCCAACCTCGTACCTCGGCGTGGGCCCCTCGAAAAAACGCGATTTCGCGGTGTTTTTCGACCACTACTGCGGGTCAGCTTTTCCTTGGAGGCTGATGCTTGTCACCGGCATGGAGGAGTCCGGGGCGAACGCCAGGTCGCTGGGGGCCACGCCGTTCATGACCAGCTGCGCGCCCAGGGCCGCCACCATGGCACCGTTGTCGGTGCACAGCGACAGCTTGGGCACCAGCAGGGTGACTCCGGCGGCCAGGCAGCGCTGTTGCGCCAGCTCCCGCAGCCGGGAGTTTGCCGCCACGCCGCCGCCCAGCAGCAAGGTGGTGATGCCCTGCTCCTTGCACGCCAGCACAGCCTTGGCGGTGATGACATCCAGCACGGCTTCCTGGAACGACGCCGCAACGTCGGCCACCGGGACGGCCTCGCCGCGTGCCTCGTACCCCTCAACGCAGCGGGCAACGGCCGTTTTCAGGCCGGAGAAGGAGAAGTCGTAGCGGTGCGGGCCGGGAGCTTCGGCGGTGCCCATGTATTTGGGCATGGTCAGCCCGCGCGGGAACCTGATGGCCTTGGCATTGCCCTCGCGGGCCAGCCTGTCAATGGCGGGCCCGCCGGGATAGTTCAGCCCCAGCAGCCGGGCCACCTTGTCAAAGGCCTCCCCCGCGGCGTCGTCAATCGTGGCACCGAGCAACTGAACATCGGAGGCGATGCTGCGCACGCGCAGAATCTCCGTGTGCCCGCCGGAGACCAACAGTGCGCCGAGATTCTCAGGCAGCGCCCCGCCGTCGTACGCGGCAGCAAGCGATTCATCCAGCAGCCCCACACCCACGTGCGCCACCAGGTGGTTGATGGCATACAGCGGCTTGCCCGTGGCCAGTGCCAGGGCCTTGGCTGCACTGACACCCACCATGAGGGCACCAGCCAGTCCCGGCCCGCTGGTGACGGCAATGGCGTCCACATCCGCCAGCGTGACCCCGGCATCGGAAAGCGCCTGCTGCAGGGTGGGGACAAAAGCGTCCAGGTGGGCCCGGGAGGCAATCTCCGGAATCACGCCGCCAAAGCGGACGTGTTCCTCCATGGACGAGGAAACCGTGTTGGTCAGCAGCGTTGTGCCGCGCACCAGTCCCACACCCGTTTCATCGCAGGAGGACTCAATGCCCAGGATCAGGGGGTTGCTCTGGTTCATGAGGGGTCCTTCTCATCTGTGGCTGCGGGAAGTGTCAGGCGCATGATCAGCCCGTCCGAGCCGTCCCTGTAATACTTGCGCCGCGTGTGGATGTGCTCAAAACCGTAGCGCCTGTACAGGTCCTGGGCGCGGGGGTTTGCGGAGCTGACCTCGAGCATCATCTCCTGGGCACCGCGCAGGACCGCCTCGGCAATGAGGTCCGCCATCATGGCGCGGGCAATGCCGCGGCCCTCAAATTCCGGCAGCACCCCAATGGTTTGAATGTCCCCCACAGGTGCCATGCACATGAGCCCGGCGTAGCCTGCTATTTGAAGATCTCCGACGCCGTCGGGCACCTCCGCGATGATGTACCGCCGTGTTTCGGGCCGGGCCAACTCGTCCTCAAACATGTACCGGGGCCAGCAGTCCACCCCAAAAAGCTGGGCGTCCAGGGCGGTGATGAAGTCAATGTCGGCCGGAACCATGGTGCGCAACACCGCAGGTCCCGACACAGTTGGGCCCTGCAAAGTTGGGCCCTGCAAGGGCTGGCCCGTGCGGGGCTGGCTTGGTTCGGCGGCGGTTGTCACAGTGCCCGCTTCCGGGGACCGGGAACCTTGGCGTCGGATTCACGCATGTATAACGGGGTGGAATCTGAAAAGCCGGCGTTCTCCAGAGATCCGGCAGCAGCAATCTTGCGAATTGCCGCCCGGCCCAGCTGCAGGGCCGTGGGCTGCTGTTCGGAGAAGCCGGCCTCCACCGCACAGCCGTTGGCGGTGAGCGCCCGGGCGTAGATGCCAGCACCGGCGCCAAAGACCTGCAGACCTGAAATTTGTGCGGCCGGGCCTACATGCGGGCCGTCGAGCAGGACGGCCCCCGCACTGTATTTGGCCCAGTACACCTCTTGGCGGCGGGCATCCGTGGCGACAACAAAGTCGGCCATGGCCACGGGCGCAACCGCCCGTCCGTCCACGTAGCGGGGTGTGTCAAAAACCTGCTGGGCCAAGGCGTCAAGGCTCATCATGCCGTACAGTTTCACACCCCAGGTGAACGCCAAGGTGCGGGCCACGGTGATCCCTGAGCGCAGTCCCGTGAACGGGCCAGGTCCCGTGCCCACAATGATGGCGTCCAGCTCCGGTCCTTCGCTGACGGGGTCGGTGAACAGCGACTTCACCCCGGGAGCCAGCACCTCGGCATGGCTGCGGGTGTCCGCGGTGGCAAAATTCGCCACAACCCGCACCGTCCGGGCATGATCCAGGGGGTCAAAGTCCAGCACTGCCGCACTGGCCACGGCTGAGGTATCGATGGTCAAGATTCTCACGATTGTTTTTTCATCTGTTCTGTTGAAAGCGGCTGGCCAAGGACTGAAAAGTCGATGCCTTCCCAGCGCGGCCCAATGGCCTGGACGCGCAAAAGGCGGGGTTCGTCGTCGTCCTCGTCGGCAAAATCAAAGGTGCCGGCATCGGGGTCCGTTACGGCCAGCGGCGGCGCGGCGGCCCCGCCAACAGCCCGCACCAACTCAATATCCAGGCGGTTCGCGGACAGGTGCTCCACCCTGTCCACACCCCACTCCACCACCGTCACGGCCGAATCAAGGGTGTTTTCCAGGTCGATGTCATCAATTTCGCCGGGCGAGGACAGCCTGTAGGCGTCCACATGGACCAGGTCCGGGCCGCCCGGATTGGGGCCGTCGGGCAGGTTCGGGTGAATGCGCACCAGCACAAAGGTGGGGGAAATGATGCCGGGCCGCACACCCAGGCTGCTGCCCAAACCCTGTGTGAAGGTGGTCTTGCCCGCACCCAGCTCACCGCTGAGAATGATCAAGTCCCCTGCCTTGAGCAGGCCGGCCAGACGGTGCGCCAGCAACTGGGTTTCCTCCGCCGTGGCGGTGGCAAACTCCCACGCCATCAGGCGCCGCCAACGTAGCTGCGCGGGACGCGTTGGCTGATGCGTGTCACCACTTCATAGTTGATGGTCCCGGCGGCCGCCGCCCACTCCTCCACCAGGGGTCCGCCGTCGGCCCCGTTGCCAAACAAGACGGCAGTGCAGCCCAACGCCGAGCCCGGTACGGCTGCCTGGGCAAAGCCCTCGTGTGCCGCAGGGCCCAGGTCGATGACCATCTGGTCCATGGCGATCCGGCCCACCACGGGATAGGTGGTGCCGTTGACCCGCACGGGCCCGCCGGCGGCAATGCGCGGGATGCCGTCGGCGTAGCCCAGCGGGACAAGCCCCAGGGTGGTGTTGGCCGTCGTGGCGTAGTTCAGTCCGTAGGAGACGCCCTGGCCGGCCGGCACGTCCTTGCAGTGGGCAATGTGGGTTTGCAGCGTCATGGCCGGCACCAGCCCCAAGTGCCCGGAGGTGGTGTCCGCAAACGGGGAAAGTCCGTAGATGCCCAGGCCAACCCGCACCATGTCAAAGTGTGAATCGGGTCGGGTTAGGGTGGCCGGGGTGTTGGCGATGTGGCGCACTTCCAGCTCGGCCCCGGCGTTCTCGGCAACCGCCACAGCCTCGCGGAAGCGTGTCAGCTGCTCATCAGTTTCGGGCCTGTGGGGCTCATCGGCCACGGCCAGATGGCTGAACACTCCCACAACCCGCAGCAGGCCTTGGGCCTGGTGGGCCAGGGCCGCGGCAACCAGGGCAGGCCATTGGGCGGGGGTGCAGCCGTTGCGGCCCAGGCCGGTGTCGACCTTCAGGTGGATGCGTGCGGGATGCTGCAGGGCCCTGGCCGCGGCAGCAATGTGTTCCAGCTCCCAGCCGGAGCAGCCCAGGTCGATGTTATTGGCCACGGCTGCCGTGAAATCGCTGGCGGGGGTGTGCAGCCATGCCAAGACGGGCACCTCAAGGCCGGCCGCCCGCAGCGCAAGGGCTTCGCCAATGTGGGCGGCGCCCAACCAGTTGGCACCGGCGGCGACGGCTGCGCGGGCCACGGGGACCGCTCCGTGCCCGTAGGCGTCGGCCTTGACCACTGCCATGAATTTGGCAGGTTCCACCAGGGAACGCAGGTGGCGGATGTTGTTGGCGATGGCGGACAGGTCAATGATGGCTTGCCGGTCAAGGCCCGGTGTGGGCTCTTGAACCGACGCAACGAAGGAGGTCACCAGCCCATTTTAGGCCTTTTTGTGCACGCCTGCCCGGCGGTGGCACGCCTCACATCTGGCGGCGTCAGGTTTCCCGGCCGAAATCCGGCTGCTTCCGGCGCTAGGTGGTGCCCGCAGGCAGTGACAAGATATGTAGTGACACGTCTTTTGCAGTTCACCCTGCGAGGCCCGCGCCCCGCGCCCGGAGCCTGGCCCAAGCACCCGTTAGGAGGGAAGCCATGCATCAGATTCGACGCGTCGCCATGCTCTCCTTGCACACTTCCCCTTTGGAGCAGCCAGGCGGCGGCGACGCCGGCGGCATGAACGTCTACGTCCTCCATTTGGCCCTTGAATTGGCTGCCACCGGCGTGGCTGTTGATATTTACACCCGCCGCACGGCGCCCGCCCAGCCGGACACGGTGGCGCTGGCCCCTGCCGTCACCGTCCACCACATCACTGCCGGCCCGTTCGCCAAGATCTCCAAGGAGGCGCTGCCGGAGCTCATCCACGAAATGGCCGACGCCGTTGCCGCCCAGGTGGAATCCCTCCCCGGAGTTCCCGTCAAAGTGATTCATTCCCACTATTGGGTGTCCGGGATGGCCGGGATTTTGGTGGCCAAACGCCTTGACCTGCCGCTGGTGCACACCATGCACACCATGGCGCGGGTCAAGAACCACAACCTGCCGGCTGGCCAAACCGCTGAACCCGGCATCCGCGTGGACGGCGAGCAGCACATTGTGGCCGCCGCCACGCGCCTGATTGCCAACACCACCGCCGAGGCGGCCGAACTTGAAGGGCACTACGACGGCTGCGAGCAGCGCATCGACATCGTCTCCCCCGGTGTTGACCTGAAAGTCTTCAAACCGGCATTCCGGGACAGGTCGCGGCAGGACCTGGGCATCGCCCCTAGGCGTTTCCATGTGCTTTTTGCCGGCCGTTTGCAACGGCTCAAGGGCCCCCATGTGCTGGTCAAGGCGGCCGCCCTGCTGCGGGCGGAACGGCCCGACATTGACCTGCAACTGACTTTTCTGGGCGCCCGCAGCGGCAACGACAAGTATGACCTGGCCCGCCTGATTGACGACGCCGGGCTGTCCGGCATTGCCGCCATCCACCCGCCCGTGGGGCCGGAGGAGCTGGCCCATTGGTACAGGAGCGCCGACGTTGTGGCGGTGCCGTCCTCCAGCGAATCCTTTGGCCTGGTGGCGCTGGAGGCCCAGGCCTGTGGCACACCCGTGGTTGCCACCAACGTGGGCGGCCTGCCACGGGCTGTCAGCGACGGCCGCACGGGCCTTTTGGTGGACGGCCGGTCTCCTGTCCTGTGGGCCAACGCCATCGCCTCACTGCACGACTTTGGTGAAACCCGGGCAGACATGGGCCGGGCCGCCTCGGTTTTTGCCGAGTCGTTTGGCTGGGAAAATACAGCTGCGCAGACAATTCTCAGCTACGACCTGGCCTTGAAATACCAGTACGAGGCCCCGCCGGGCTGCTAGCGGCGTGTTTCAGTCCCGTTCGTTCGCCGGCCCGCAGTTGAGCCGTGCGGACATGGCGGCCTGCCGCCGTCGTACGTTGGGTTAGGCCCGCGCAAGCAAGCCCCTGCCTCTTTGGCCAATCCGCGGCCTTTCCACTGTGTTCCAGCCCACACGCACCCTACTGCTCGGTAGCCTTTCTTCGTTGGCTGCGACGGCTCACTGCGCCTCTCATCACTTTGGGATGCCTGCCGGCCCGCCATGTTGCACCCGCCCGGCAAGACGCCTGGCGGAGATCCTGTTGAAAGGTCACAGCACCATGAAACGAACGGGAAGAACTCTCTTTCGAAGCCCGGGAACACGAAAGGCCATCGCCCTTTGCGCGGCCCTGCCGTTGCTTCTTGGCACGGTGGGGGCACCGCCGGCGTCGGCCAACCCGAGCCAGCACGCCCTGCCCGGCACCTCCCAAACGGATTCCGGTCCGCTCAACTACCAGCCCGGACGCTACATTGTAATCCTCGCCGAGCAGCCCATCGCCATGTACAGTGGCGGCACGGCCGGCCTTGCCCCCACCAAACCGCAGGCCGGGCAAAAGCTGGACGCCACACGGTCCGAGGTCAAGAAGTACAAGGCCCATCTGGAGAAAAGGCAGGCCGCCGTTGCCAAGACCGAAAACGTCAAGGTCAAGCGCACGTTCACGGCCGCGTTGAACGGCTTCTCCGCAAACCTTTCGGCCGATCAGGCGCTGGCCCTGGCCAAGGACCCCGGTGTCCTGGCCGTGGCCCCCGACACCGAAAATGCACCCGACTATTCCAGCACCGATTTCCTTGGCCTCAGCGGCAAGAAAGGCAGCTGGAACACCAGCTTCGGCGGGCAGAACAAGGCCGGCAAAGGCGTAGTGGTTGGCATCATCGACACCGGCTACACGCCGTCGAGCCCGTTCTTCGCCGGCGAGAAAGTCCTGCCGCTGAAAGGCAACCCGAAGGTTGGCGTCCCGTACCGGAACGACGACGGCACGATTTCCATGCTCAAGGCCAACGGCGACACGTTCACCGGAGAGTGCCAAAAAGGCGTCGACTCGGGAGCCGATTTTGACGGCACCGCCTGCAATTCCAAGGTGCTCAGCGCCCACTACTTCGCCGATGACTTCCTGACTTCCGTGCCGGCCGGGGACCGCGCCCCGAACGAGGTCCTGTCCCCCGTGGACGTTGCCAGCCATGGCACCCACACCGGCAGCACGGCCGCCGGCAACGCCAATGTGGCGGCAAAAATTGGTGACCGCAGCATGGGCATCACCAGCGGCGTGGCCCCTGCCGCGAAGCTCTCCGTATACAAAATTTGTTGGGAGGACACCGACCCGGCCACGGGCGGCTGCTATTCCTCCGCCGCCGTCGCGGCCATCAACCAGGCCATCCTTGACGGCGTGGACGTGCTGAACTACTCCATCTCGGGCAGTACCTCCTCCACCACGGACCCCGTTTCCCTCGCGTTCCTCTCGGCCACCTCGGCCGGAATTTTCGTGGCGGCATCGGCCGGCAACTCCGGCCCCACGGCAGGCACCGTCAACCACGGCGCCCCGTGGCTGACCACGGTGGCTGCCACGTCCTTCTCCTCCGAGCTCCAGGGCACGGCGGAGTTCTCCGACGGCACCAAGTTCCGCGGCGCCAGCATGATGGACCAGAAGGTTCCGGCAAGCCACGTAACCCTGGCGGCCACGGCTGCCGCTGCCGGTGCAGCCAACCCCGAACTGTGCGGCCCCAACACCTTGGATGCCGCGAAAGTGGCTGGCAAGGTTGTGGTGTGTGATCGCGGCGTGATCGACCGCACCGCCAAGAGCGCCGAGGTCAAGCGGGCAGGCGGGGTGGGCATGATCCTCACCAACGTCAGCGCATCCTCCGAGGACGTGGACCTGCACGCGGTGCCCACAGTTCATGTGAACCCGCCGGCAACGCAGCTCATCAAGGACAAGGTCGCGGCCAACCCGGACATTTTGGTGTCCCTGGTTGACAGCGACACCACCGGGCTGCCGGTTGCCCCGCAGCCGCAGGTGGCAGGATTCTCCTCGCGCGGCCCGCTCGGAGCCACAAATTCGGACCTGCTCAAGCCCGACGTCGCCGCGCCCGGCGTTGCCGTGCTGGCAGGCGTTTCACCCATTGCCACCGGCGGCGACCAGTTCGGCATGATGTCCGGAACGTCCATGGCAGCACCGCATGTTGCCGGCTTTGGCGCACTCCTGATGGCCAAGAACCCCACGTGGTCACCGGCCGCCGTGAAATCGGCCATGATGACAACGGCCACCAACGTGGTGAACGGGGACGGCAGCAAGAACACCGACGTCTTTGCCACCGGCGCCGGCCAGACCGCCGTGGTCAAGGCCCTCACCCCCGGGCTGGTGTACGACGCCGGCGACACCGAATACCTGAAGTTCATTCAGGGCACCGGAATCGACCTGGGCATGCCGGGGCTAGGCAGCACCGCCACGCGGGACATGAACGTGGCGTCCTTCGCCGTGGGCAGTTTGGCAGGCAAGGTCACTGTCACCCGCACAGTCACGGCCCTGACGGCCGGCACCTACCGGGCCACGACCAACGTCCCCGGCGTCAACGTCAAAGTCACCCCCTCGGTGCTGAACTTCCCTCAGGCCGGCCAGCAGCGCACCTTCAAGGTCACCTTTGAAAACGCCGGCGCCGCCCTGGGCGCCTTCGCCATGGGCAGCCTGAGCTGGCAGGGGGCGGGCACCATGGTGACGTCACCGGTGGCCGTCCGTCCGCTGGCGGCCCTGGTGGCGCCGGAGATCACCTTCAGCACGGCCAAGGGCACCGGCAGCGGCAAAATTCCGGTGGTTTCCGGCACCAACGCGCCCGTGGCACTGACCCTCAACGGCCTCTCCAAGGCGGATTCCAGCGCGGTTGAGCTGGTGCCCGGCCCGCTCGCCGTGGCCACCAACGCCGCCAACTACCTCAAGGAGGTGGTGGTTCCGAAAGGAACTGAACTGGCCAAGTTCCAGGTCATCTCCTCCAACGACGACGCCGATTACGACATGATCGTCTTCAACCCGCAGGGCCAATACAGCGATGTCCGGACGGCGTCCTCCAGCGAAACACTGTCGCTGGTCAACCCGCCCCCCGGCACCTACACGGTGCTCGCCAACCTGTACTCCAGCCCCGGCGGGGGCGCCGTGAAGGCCACTGTTGACGCCGCGATTCTCGGTGCCAACGCCGGCAATGCCACGGTGGCTCCGAACCCGCTGAAGCTGGCCAACGGCAACTCCGGCAACGTGACACTGAACTGGCACGGGCTGGCCCCGGGCAACTACCTGGGCCGGGTTGCCTTTGGCGGCGCCGGCACGGCAACGTTTGTCTCCGTGATCGTAACGCCGGGCGGCACAGCAGTGGTTCCGGAGCCGGAGGGCACCGGCAAGCACAAGGACAAGCCGATGAAGGGCAAGAAGCAGGAGTTCCCCACCAGCCAGGCGCCCACGGACCTGTTGTTGTAAGGTCCAGGGCGGCTGAGCCCTGCAGACACTTTCACCGTACGACGGCGGCCATCTCGCAAGTCTGGATGGCCGCCGTCGTACGTGGATGGGTTGGGAGGATTCTAGATGGCGCCAGTGCCGCCTGCCAGCGCGCCGAACAACGGTGCCAGTGCCTGCCACCGTGCAATTTCGCAGCCGTCGGTGCGGCTGAAGGCGGCGTTGACTTCCCTGCCATGGAACCAGCCGGTGACCACCGAGAGCTGCGGCCCGCCGTATTGCTGGGTGCAAACACGGTTTGGATCCGGCAGGGCGAAGAAGATCTTTTCGCCGTGCAGTTCCACGGCGGCCAGTGCCGCGGCGGAGTCGGGCAGGGTGGATTCCGGCGCCGGTGTTGACCCGTCGGCCACGAGCCGGAACGTGCGCGGTGCTGCCCCCGGCGATTCGGTCAACGTGATGGTCAGCTCGATGTCCGCGGCCGGCGGCGTTGCGGTTCCGGACCGGACACTGACCGGCGATGTTGGGGTGCCGGTGGCATCTGCGCCGGGCTGCTGCTGTGCGCACCCGGCAACCACCGCCACAACGGAGAGCAGAAGAGCCGTCAGGGCAAGCTTCGAGCCAACGGCGTGCATGGATCGTCTCAGGCCGAACATTCTGGGCACGGCGGCCGCCTCCTCGCGTTTCTGCCATGCTAGCCCATGGCCCGTTCCTGCGCGGGAAAAGTTTTTGCCGTACTAGACGATGAACGCCTGGGCCTGGATGGCCACAGCTGCCGCACCCCGGGCCCATTCGGTGAAGTCCGCCGAGGCCACCTGCAGGGTCACAGCCTCCGCTTCCGGGTCCCTGTCCGCGGCAAGGGCCGCGCGCACCGTGGACTCCGTGGCCGCGAACAGGGCTATCCCCTCCCCGCCCAGCACCACCGTGTTGACCATGGTCAGGTTGGCTGTTGCGGCTATCAATTTGCCCAGCCCCCTGGCTGCAGCCGCAATAACGGCTTCCGCCACGCGGTTGCCGCCGGCAGCGAGTTCCAGCGCCTGGCCGTAGGTGACAGGGCGCCCCAACGCCGTTGAAATCTGTGCGCAAATACTGGGAATGGACAGCATGGCGGTGGAGCAGCCCCGGTGCCCGTCCATGCACAAGGGGCCGTTGGGGTCCAGCGGGAAGTGCCCGCCCAGGCCCAGCCCGGTGTCCACCGTGCGCCTGACGTGGTCGCGAATCACCAGGCCGTAGCCAACACCGGCACCAATGGTGATGACGGCGAAATCGGCGGTTTCCCTGCCGGCGCCAAACCACTGCTCGGCGGCCGCCAGTGCGCTCACGTCGTTGTCAGCCACCACCGGCAGGCCCATCTGCTGTGCCAGCATTTGGGCCAGCGGCACATCCTTCCAGCCAAGGAACGGCGCCCTGTGCACCACGCCGTCGGGACGGACCTGCCCGCCCAGCGAGACCCCGACGCCGGTCAGTATCACGCCTTCCTGCTCACTCAGGCGCTCCACCAATTCCACAATCCCCGCCACTACGGCCTCGGGCGACGTTTCAGCCAGTGGCAGGGTTGCAACGGCTGCGATGGTGGCCCGCATGTCCGTCAGCACTGCCTGCAGGAGGTCGCCGGTGACCTTGACACCCACAAAATGGGCGCTGTCCCCACGCACATCCAGCAGCCTCACGGGCCGCCCCACGGTGCCGTCGGCCACCAATTCCCCCTCAACAAGGAGGCCGGCATCGAGCAACGGCTTGCTGAGCCGGGTCAGGCTCGCCACGCTGAGTTTGAGCTCCTGCGCCAGCTCGCCGCGGGAAATGGGGCCCCGCACCAGCACCAGCCGCGCCAGCTCAAGGGCCGAGTCTGCGAGCGCGGCAATGTTTTTGGGCTGCTGCGGGCGGGCTGACAGCGGAAAGACGGAGTTCATGGACCTAGTTTATTGCAGTTTGCATCTAATCGAGGCAGCCACGGCCACTTTTGCGACAACAAAGTGACTCTTGACACTGCAATTACTTTCGCGGTAAAACTAATACATGAGTTTTGAATCTTCTTACACCCAGCTGCATCGCGGCGGCACCTCTGTCATCGTTGACTTGGGCACGGCAGGCATCCCCACCATCATCCATTGGGGGCCGGCCACCGGCATCCTGACAGAATCCGAGCTGGCAGCCACAGCCACGGCGGCAGCGTCCCAACGCGTCTCCGGCGGCATCGACATCCCGGCCCGACTGACCCTGCTGCCCCAGGAAGTCTTTGGCTGGCAGGGCTCCCCCGCGCTGCTCGGTCAGCGCTCAGGCACGGCCTGGTCCAGCGCCCTGGCCACGTCCCAAGTGGCGCTTGGGGACCACGCCCTGACCATCACGGCCCAGGATTCTGCGGCCGGGCTTGAGCTGGTCACGGAACTGGCCCTGAGCACCCACGGCGTCCTGCACCAGCGCCACACCCTGAGCAATGTTGGTGCCGGCGACTACCAGCTGCACCAGCTGGGCACCGTTTTCCCGCTCCCCGCCACGGCAGCGACCATCCAGGACACCACAGGCCGGCACTTGAAGGAACGCTCCTCCCAGCAGCGCCCCCTCACCGTCGGTGCGCACGTCAGGGAGAGCCGCCGCGGACGCCCGGGCGCCGATTCCACACTGCTGATGCTGGCCGGTTCGGCAGGCTTTGGCCACCGCAGCGGCCTGGTCCACGGCGTGCACCTGGCCTGGAGCGGGAACCACAGGCTCAGCGCCGAACGCACCATCACCAGCGAGAACTTCCTCACCGCCGCCGAGCTGCTGCTGCCCGGGGAAGTGACGCTGGGGCCCGGCGAAAGCTACTCCACCCCGTGGGCGCTCGGCTCCTGGGGTCACGGTTTGGATGAGCTCTCCGCCCGCTTCCACGCGGATCTGCGCGAACGCGCGGCACACCCCACACGCCCCCGCCCTGTCACCTTGAACACTTGGGAGGCCGTCTACTTTGACCACGACCTGAGCACACTTCAGGTACTGGCCAACAAGGCTGCCGCGATTGGTGTTGAACGCTTTGTGCTCGACGACGGCTGGTTCCTGGGCCGCCGCGACGACACCGCAGGCTTGGGTGACTGGTTTGTTGACCCGGCAGTGTGGGCCGACGGCCTGGGGCCCATCATCAACCACGTCACCAACCTTGGCATGGAGTTCGGCCTGTGGTTTGAACCCGAAATGGTCAACCCCGACAGCGACCTGGCCCGCAACCATCCGGAGTGGATCCTGCACACGGACGGCCGCTGGCCCGTCAGTGCTCGGCAGCAGCAGGTGCTCAACCTGGCGCACCCCGAGTGCTTCGACTACCTCCTGGGGCGCATTGATGCCATCTTGGCCGAATACCCCATCAGCTACATCAAGTGGGACCACAACAGGGACCTGCTCGATGCCTCCGATCCCCGCACCGGCCGTGCCTCCGTCCGGGCAACCACACTGGCCCTGTACCGGTTGCTGGCGGAGCTGAAGGCCCGCCACCCCGGCCTGGAAATTGAAAGCTGCGCCTCCGGCGGTGCCCGCGTGGATCTTGGCATCTTGGAGTTCACGGACAGGATCTGGACCAGCGACTGCATCGATCCCATCGAAAGGCTCGACAACCAGGAAAACACTTCCCTGCTGGTCCCCTACGAGTTGATGGGCGCCCACATTGGCGGCCCCCAGTCGCACTCCACCCGCCGCCAGCACAGCCTCGGCTTCATGGCCCGGACAGCCATCTTTGGCCACTTCGGCATCGAATGGAACATTGCGCACATCAGTGCCGAACAAACCGCCGAACTGGCCGGCTGGGTGGCCTTCCACAAGGACAACCGGGAACTGTTCCACTCAGGCTCCTCGGTGCACGCCGATCTTGCCGATACGGCCTTGGACCTGCGCGGTGTGGTGGCCGGCAACGGCGAGCGCGCAGTCTTTGCCCTCACCCAACGCGAAGCCTCCATCACCTACCCCTCCGGACGGGTCACGATTCCCGGCCTGTCACCGGAGGGCCGCTACCAGCTCACGCTTTCCCATCCCCTCGATGAGGAAGTGGGCAACGGCCAGTCACCCCTGGCGTGGCCGCTGAGCGACTGCGTGCTGTCCGGCCGTGTCTTGGAGAACGTGGGCATTGCCGCCCCCGTCCTCTTCCCCGAACAATCAGTGCTCATCATGCTCACCAGGGTCGACGTCGATCCTGCCCGGGCCAGCTAAGGAGTTTGCATGAAAACCACCCAACGCTCAAGCCAGGCGCTGCGCAAGCGGCCGGGGAAGGCTGTGGCAAGTGCCGCCGTCGTCCTGGCCCTCGCCATGAGCCTGAGCGGCTGCGGCCCCGCCAACGACGGCCGCGTCAAGCTCGATTTCTTCCAGTTCAAGCCCGAAGCCGTGGCCCAGTTCACCAAGATCGTTGCCGATTTTGAGGCGGCAAACCCGAACATCGACGTTGTCATCAACAATGTCCCGGACCCGGACACAGCCATCCGAACCCTGCTGGTCAAGGACAAGACACCCGATGTCATGACCTTGAACGGCAACGGCAACTTTGGTGACCTGGCAAAGGCTTGCGTGTTTGCGGATCTGTCGCAGATGCCGTCAGCTGCGCGGGTCATTCCCTCCGTGCAGGACATCCTGAACGGTTTGGGCACCTGTCACGGCAACGAGACAAACGGCCTGCCGTTTGCCAACAACGCCAGCGGTGTCCTGTACAACCCGGAGATCTTCGCCAAGTATGGCGTGGATGTGCCGCAGACCTGGGATGAACTGATCGCCGCGGCGGATAAGTTTAAGGCCAACGGCGTCAACCCGTTCTACATGACTTTGAAGGACGCTTGGACGGTGCTGCCCTCGTATGTAAATCTTGCCGGCAGCCTGATGCCGGCGGACTTCTTTGACGATGTTCGTTCGGCCGGCTGGACCGCAGATTCGGGGCGGTACAGTTTTGAAAAGAGCGGCGGCGAAGCTGCCACGAAACTGCAAAAGCTGTTCAGCTACGTCCAGACCGGCGCCGAGAGCGCCGGCTACAACGACGGCAACGCGGCGTTTGGGGCCGGCAAGTCCGCCATGTACCTGCAGGGCAGCTTCGCCATCCCGGCCATCCGCGCGGGTAACCCGGATGCGAAGATCAAGTCCTTCCCCTACCCCACCACCAACGATCCGGCCAAGAACACCCTGGTCTCCGGGGTCGATGTGGCGCTGGCCATCGGCAAGGACACCAAACACCCCGCCGAAGCCAAGAAGTTCGTTGAGTACCTCATGTCCCCCGCTGTCCTGGACTACTACGCTGCCGCGCAGTCGTCACTGACTCCTGTCAAGGATGCCGCAGCCAGCACCGATCCGGCATTGGCCGGCATGCAGGGCTTCTTCAAGGACGGACGGGTGATCGGCTACTTCGACCACCACGTGCCGCCAAGCATCCCCCTGGCACCGCTCCTGCAGCAATTTGTCCTCGATGGCAAGCAATCAGATTTCCTGAGCCGCATGGATCATGAATTTGAGAAGGTCGCCGCCCGCACCATAACCAAGAAAGGGGACTAGCTCATGACCACAACAACGGCCAAGGCAATGAAGCCCCGCAGCACAGCCGGACTGCAACGCCGGCGCCCCTCCCGGGCCAACAAGACGTTTTACTGGATGGTGGTGCCGGCACTGGTCCTGTTCGTCATCTTGCACACCCTCCCCACTCTGACAGGCATGTTCTATAGCTTCACCAACTACGCCGGCTACGGCGAGTGGGACTTTGTGGGACTGTCCAACTACCTGAACCTGTTCAAGGATGACAGGATCATGGCCTCCTACGGCTTCACGTTCCTGTTTGCCGTCACCACCACCATTGTGGTGAACGTTGGCGCGTTATTCATAGCGATCCTGCTCAACTCCAAGATCAAGTTCCAGACAACGTTCCGCGGGATCTTCTTCATCCCCAACATCCTCTCGGTGCTCATTGTTGGCTACGTCTTCAACTACCTGATCTCCAACAACCTGCCCCTGATTGGCCAGGCGCTGGGCATCAAGTGGCTCTCGACCTCCATCCTGGCCAACCCCGACCTGGCCTGGCTGGGAATTGTTGGCGTGACGGCGTGGCAGTCCATCGCCTTCAGCGTCATCATCTACCTGGCCGGGCTGCAAACGGTCCCCGGAGAACTGTACGAAGCCGCAAGCCTGGACGGGGCCTCACCGTGGCGCCAGTTCGCCTCCATCACTTTCCCGCTGATCTCCGGCTTCTTCACCATCAACATGGTGCTGGCGCTCAAGGGCCTGCTGCAGGCGTTCGACCAGATTGTGGCCCTGACCAACGGTGGCCCCGGCACCTCCACCGAATCCGTGGCCATGGTCATCTACCGTGGCGGCTTCCAAGGCGGGGAATACGGCTACCAAATGGCCAACTCCGTGGTGTATCTGGTGGTCATTGTGGTGCTTTCCCTACTGCAGCTGCGCGTCCTTTCGCGCAAGGAGGCTGATTTCTCATGAGCACACTCACCCCAAGCACAACAGAGGCGACAACCGGCACCCCGGCCAAGGCCCGGCGTCGTTCCTCAGTCAACGTGCCCTTGACCATCCTGGTTGCGGTACTGTCCCTGACGGTGTTGATTCCGCTGTACTTCACCATCGTCACGGCCTTGAAATCGTCAGACCAACTCGGCGGCAATGGCCTGGCACTGCCCACCAGCATTCACCTGGAGAACTTCTCCAACGCGTGGAAACTGACCAATTTCCCCAATGCGCTGCTGATCTCCGGCATAGTGACGGTGGCGGCGGTCATCTTGACCATCCTGACAAACTCCCTCGTGGCCTACGCCATTGCCCGGAACATGCACCGCCCGTTCTTCAAGGCGCTGTACTACTTCTTCATCGCCGCGTTGTTTGTGCCATTCCCCATCATCATGCTGCCAGTGACCAAGGAAATGGCTGTCCTGGGCCTGGACAATCCGGTGGGCTTGTTCCTGCTGTATACGGTCTATGGCCTGAGCTTCAACATCTTTGTCTACACGGCCTTCATCAAGTCCATCCCGGCCGAGCTGGAAGAGGCCGCCATCATGGACGGGGCCAGCGTCTGGACCACTTTCCGCAAGGTGATCTTCCCGATCCTGACCCCCATCAATGCCACCGTGGGCATCCTGACCTGCCTGTGGGCGTGGAATGACTTCCTGCTGCCACTGGTGATCCTCTCCGATCCCACCACACGCACGCTGCCCCTGGTGCAGTACATCTTCCAAGGCCAGTTCAACACCGACTACACAACCGCCTTCGCCTCCTACCTCATGGCCATGGCTCCGCTGCTCCTGATCTACCTATTCGCCCAGCGCTGGGTCATCTCCGGCGTCATGAGAGGATCCATCAAATAGCCTCTCCGTGACGCTATCGCAGCAATGGTGTGTTTTTCCCTGACGCTATCGCAGCAATGGCTGGATTTTTCGCGATGCTTTCGCACCGCTGTCCGCCGCTCAAACAGCCGCGGGCAGCGGTCACTGCTTGGCTGTGGATAACTTTGCACGCCGGCGGCCCACTTGCGCCAGAATGTGTTCATGGATTCCAGCGGCGCATTCAGCATCCCAACCGGCCCTTTCACGCGGGCAGAGGCCCAGTCGCTGGGGCTGGCACGCCACCGGCTGCGTGGCAAGGGCGTAGCGGGCGTCAGCTACGGGCTGTATCGTCCAGTCGGCTGGGACTTCGAGCTGCGGGAGGCGGCAAGGGCCCTTTGCGCAGTGTCGCCCGGGGCGTGGATTTCGCATTCCACGGCGGCAAGGCTGCACCAATTGGTGCTTCCCCCGTGGCTGGGCGATTCCAACGCGCTGCATCTGAGCAAGCCCAGAAAAACACCTGAAGTCCGGCGCCACGGAATCACCGCCCACAAAACGCTTTTCTTCCCCGACGAGATTGAGCTCGACGACGGGTTGCCCATCAGCACCCGGGCCCGCACCTGGCTTGATCTGGCCCGCATACTGCCACTCAAGGATCTTGTGTGCATGGGCGACCAGCTCATCCGCATCCCGCGGCCCGAATTCGAAGGGCGCCGGTCGCCTTACGCCACCCTCGATTCACTGCGGGCAACGGTGGGGCGGCATGGAAACATGCAAGGAATTGTCCGGGCCCGCGAAGCCCTGGACCGCATGCGCGTGGGCGCCGATTCCAGCCCGGAAACCCTCCTGCGGCTCGCCATGCTCGACGCCGGCCTGCCGGAGCCCGACTTGCAGCTCACCCTATGGAACCGGCCCGGCAGCCCATCGGCTGACGCCGGCTACCGCTCCCGGCGGATCGCCCTGCAATACGACGGCGCCCATCACCTTGACGAGCTTCAGCGGCACAGCGACTTGCGAAGAGACAAAGCTTTCAGGGCTGCCGGCTGGACCGTGCTGGTCTTCACCGACGACGATTTGGCGGACGGTTTCCGCGATGCAGTGCGCCGCATCAAAAGCTCCCTGCGGCAGGCCTGGGTGGACCCCGCCATTTCCTCCGGCTTTGCGTCCGGCAGCTGAGCCACGCCGCCGCCGTCCGGCACGAACCCGTGCGCAAACTCCCGGACAGCAGAACGCTCCCCCACAAGAGTGAGAGAGCGTTCTGCAATATTCAGCCATTGCTGCGATAGCGTCAGGGAAAAACACACCATTGCTGCGATAGCGTTGAAAGATGGTGTTAGATTTCGCCCCGGATGAAGGCTTCGACCTTTTCGTGGGCCACGTCGTCCGCGTACTGCTCCGGCGGGGACTTCATGAAGTAGCTGGATGCTGACAGGATGGGTCCGCCGATTCCGCGGTCCAGGGCGATCTTCGCCGCACGGATGGCGTCGATGATGACACCTGCCGAGTTGGGTGAATCCCATACTTCAAGCTTGTACTCCAGGGACACGGGGGCGTCACCGAAGTTGCGGCCTTCCAAGCGGACGAAGGCCCACTTCCTATCATCAAGCCAGGCCACGTAGTCCGACGGACCAATGTGGACGTCGTCCTCGCCCAACACGGCTGAGGTGTTGGAGGTGACGGCCTGGGTCTTGGAGATCTTCTTGGATTCCAGGCGCTCTCGCTCGAGCATGTTCTTGAAGTCCATGTTGCCACCAACGTTGAGCTGGTAGGTGCGGTCCAAAACGACGCCGCGGTCTTCGAAGAGTTTCGCCATGACGCGGTGCGTGATGGTGGCACCGATCTGGCTCTTGATGTCATCACCAACGATCGGCACGCCGGCGGCGGTGAACTTGTCGGCCCATTCCTTGGTGCCGGCAATGAAGACGGGCAGGGCGTTGACAAAGCCAACGCCTGCGTCGATGGCGCACTGGGCGTAGAACTTCGCAGCGGCTTCCGAGCCAACGGGCAGGTAGCAGACCATGACGTCAACGTTGGCTGCCTTCAGGGTTGCCACAACGTCCACGGGGGTTGCATCGGATTCCACGATGGTCTCGCGGTAGTACTTGCCCAAGCCGTCCAGCGTGGTTCCACGCAGAACTGGCACGTTCAAGTTGGGAACGTCCGCAATCTTGATGGTGTTGTTCTCGCTGGCACCGATGGCCTCGGAAAGATCCAGGCCCACCTTTTTGCTGTCAACGTCGAATGCTGCCACAAACTGCACGTCATTGACGTGGTACTTGCCGAACTCAACATGCATCAAGCCCGGAACCTTCGCGCTGGGGTCAGCGTTCTGGTAGTACTGGACACCCTGTACCAACGATGCGGCACAGTTTCCTACGCCTACGATGGCAACCCGAATAGGATGATTGGACACGGAACTCCTTCATAAAACTCACAGGGTCCGGCTCTCACACTTGTGGTGATAGGTCGACGCACGCCTTCACGGTTGACATAAAGACACGACGCACGGCTATTTCGACCGGACCTGACGCCCCAACGGCGCCCTTAACCATTCTAGACAACTTCTGCTGCCCCGAATTTGTTCCCCCCGGGGCAGCAGCGTTGCTGAAAGTTTTGTCACATGGCCACCGGGAGCGCTACTTTTGCGCCCACCTGTTGATGTCGGACTCGACGGCGAACTCATCAATGGCTTGCAGCTCGGCTGCGCTAAATTCCAGGTTGTTGATGGCCGCAATGTTGTTTTCCAGCTGCGCCACGCTCGAGGCACCCACCAGGGCCGAGGTGACGGGGGTGCCCTTGGGCTGGTCACGCAGAATCCAGGCGATGGCCATCTGTGCCAGCGACTGTTCGCGGCTGGCGGCAATGTCATTGAGCCCGCGCACGCGGTCCATCTTTTCCGCGGTGAGGTCGTTTTCGCTCAGGAAGTGCTCCTTGGCCGCACGGGAATCGGACGGGATTCCCTTCAGGTAACGGTCGGTGAGCACGCCCTGTGCCAACGGCGAGAAGGCGATGGAACCGGCGCCGACGGCGTCGAGCGCTTCATATAGATTGGGTTCGCCGTTTTCCGTCCAGCGGTTCAGCATGGAGTAGGACGGCTGGTGGATGAGCAGCGGAGTGCCCATTTCCTTCAGGATGCGGGCAGCCTCCAGTGTTTGGGCCGGCGTGTAGGAGGAAATGCCCGCGTACAGGGCCTTTCCGGAGCGCACCGCGTAATCCAGCGCGCCCATGGTTTCCTCCATGGGCGTTTCCGGGTCGGGGCGGTGGCTGTAGAAGATGTCAACATAGTCCAGGCCCATGCGGGTCAGCGACTCGTCCAGGCTGGAGAGCAGGCTCTTGCGGGAGCCCCACTCGCCGTACGGGCCTGGCCACATCAAATAGCCGGCCTTGGTGGAGATGACCAGTTCGTTGCGGTGCGCGGCAAAGTCATCCTTGAAGTGGCGGCCAAAGTTGGTTTCCGCGCTGCCGGCCTGCGGCCCGTAATTGTTGGCCAGGTCGAAATGGGTGACACCCAGGTCGAAGGCGCGGCGCAGGATGTCCCGCTGCACACCAAAGGATTTATCGTCACCAAAGTTGTGCCACAGGCCCAGCGAAATGGCTGGCAATTTCAGCCCGCTGCGTCCAACACGGCGGTAGGGCATGGTCTCGTAACGGTTTTCCGCTGCATGAAAAGTCATACCTGTTATCTTGCCATCACCGGCACCCCGCCACCTGCCATTTGGGTGGTCCTGCCAGACACACCCTGACGGGCCCGCAGCCGGGGAGCCGGCGCCCGTGCCACGCCAGCATCAGATCCTGTCTGCGGCCCGCAATACAACTGTCGACCGCGCTGCCACGGAGACCACCTCCCCTGCACCGAAGTGGCTGGCCATGGGGACGCCGGTGTGGATCTCCACCTCCCAGCGCCGGTCGTCACAGTCGGGGCTGCCGTCCCCATTGAGGTAAACGCCAATGCAGCGGCCAAAGGCATTGTCCCAATCGGTCCCTGTCCTGGCGGCCGAGTCGGGACGCAGCCACACAATGTCCGGCAGTTCGGCGTCGTCCCCGCGATCCACGGGCCGCCCGCTGAAGAACCGGCGACGGCGGTATACGGGGTGCGCTGCCCGCAACCGTCCCAGCCGGGAGACAAAACCCTCCAACTCCGTGTCCGCAGCTTCCCAGTTGATCCAGGCCAGCGGCGAATCCTGGGTTTAGGCGTTGTTGTTCCCGTGTTGGGTCCTGCCCAGTTCGTCCCCGTGCAGGATCATGGGGACGCCCTGGGACAGCAGCAAGGTGGTGGGGAAGTTGCGTTGCTGGCGGGCCCGCAACGCCAGGATTTCGGCGTCGTCGGTGGGGCCCTCCACCCCAAAGTTCCAGGAGCGGTTGTGGGATTCCCCGTCCCGGTTCTCCTCCCCGTTGGCCTCATTGTGCTTGTTGTTGTAGCTGACGAGGACGGCCAGGGTGAAGCCGTCGTGGGCGGTGACAAAGTTGGTGGACGCCACGGGCCGGCGCCCCGAGTGCCCGTACAAGTCCGAGGAGCCCGTGAGCCGGGTGGCGAATTCGCCCAGGGTGGCCGGTTCGCCGCGCCAAAAGTCCCTCACTGTGTCCCGGAATTTGCCGTTCCACTCGGTCCACTGCGGCGGGAAGTTGCCCACCTGATAGCCGCGGAGACCCAGATCCCACGGCTCCGCAATCAATTTGGCCAAGGAGACAACGGGATCCTGCTGCACCATTTCAAAGAACGTCGACAGCTTGTCCACATCATAAAATTCCCGGGCCAACGTCGCCGCCAAATCAAAGCGAAAGCCGTTCACGTGCATCTCGGTCACCCAGTACCGCAGTGAGTCCATGATGAGGTGCAGCGCGTGGAGTTCCCTGTCCCGGTGTAGTCCAGATAGTGCGCCTTGTCCCCGTCCACCAGCCGGTAGTAGGCGTCATTGTCGATCCCCCCAAAGGACAAGGTGGGGCCCAAATGGTTGCCTTCGGCCGTGTGGTTGTACACCACATCCAGGATGACCTCCAGGCCGTTGGCGTGCAGTTCCTTGACCATTTCCTTGAATTCGCGCACCTGCCCGCAGGGGTCACTGCTGGCGGCGTACTCATTGTGCGGGGCGAAGAAGCCAATGGTGTTGTAGCCCCAGTAGTTGCGCAGCCCCTTGGCCGCCAGCGCGTTGTCCTGGACAAACTGGTGCACCGGCATGAGTTCGACGGCGGTCACACCCAAGTTTTTCAGGTGGGCCACCACAGCGGGGTGGGCAACGCCGGCATAGGTGCCGCGCTGGTGGTCCGGGACGTCCGGGTGCAGCGCCGTCAGCCCCTTCACATGGGCCTCGTAAATGACGCTCCGGTGGTACCGAACACCCGGTCGGGCGTCGTCGCGGCCCTTGGCGTCCGTCCAGTCGAAGCTGTCCGCCACCACCACCGAACGGTATGTGTGGGCGGCCGAGTCCTCATCATTGCGGGCCAGCGGATGGGCAAAGTCGTAGGCGTACAGGGGCCGGCCCCGACCCCGGGAACATAGCCGTGCCAGACGTAGCCGTCCACTTCCGTGAGCGGCAGGCGGGTCTCTGCCCCGGCGTCGTCAAAAAGGCACAAATGCACCGTCTGGGCCCCGTCGCTGAACAAGGCAAAATTGGTGCCTTCCGCATCTGCGTGGGCGCCCAGCGGGTGATCCTTGCCCGGCCAAATTTCCACGATTCCCCTCGCGTCAGTGTTGCCGGCCGAGTTCTGCCCAGACGGGCGGGATGCGTGCTGCCAGCATCGCGGCATTCAAAGGCTGGTCGGCGTCGGTTTGCGCCAACTGGCCGTGGAGGGCCGCTGCCAGCGCAGCCGTCCTGGCCAGGTCAAGCGGTTCGGCAGTCATGGACAGCAGGGCCACCAGCATCCCGGCCAGGGTGTCCCCGCTCCCGGCAGCGGCCAGACGGGGCGTGCCGTTTGCCTGGGTGAAGACGCGCCCGTCGGGTCCCGCCACAATGGTTGTGGGCCCCTTCAGGAGCACCACAGCACCGAGCAGCGCCGCGGCCTGGCGGGCTGCGGCCAAGGGGGAAGCCTCAATGCGGGCCCGGCCCAGGGAAACGCCGCAGCGGGCCAGCAGTGCCGAGAGTTCCCCGGCGTGCGGGGTCAGGACCAGGCTTTCATTCCCGCCACTGTTGCCTGGCTTCACGAGCGCCAAGGCCGCAGCGTCCACCACCGTTGGCAGCCTCGAGGCAATCGCCGCGGCGGCACGGTCCAGTTGCGCCTGATCCCCGTCAATGCCGGGCCCGGCGAGCCACGCCTGCACCCGCACCTCATGGGGCGAGCTGTGCGAACACACCACTTCGGGGTTTCGCACATGGATGGCCGCAGTTACCGGCTCCGGGCCAAGATAGCGCACCATCCCCGGCCCGCAGGCCGACGCCGCGGCCACGGCCAGCAGTGCGGCGCCCGGATACTGCGCCGAGCCCGCGATCACCCCTGCCACGCCGCGGGTGTACTTGTGGTCCGCGGGGGCTGGCTGCGGCAGGAGCGCAGCAATGTCGCCTGCTTCGAGCCGGAACGATTCCGGCGGCCCCAGGTGCCGGCCAAGGCCAAGGTCCACCAAGGCCGTGGTGCCGGCAAACTGCTCTCCCGGAGCGCTCAGCAGGCCCGTTTTGTGGGCGCCAAAAGTGACCGTCAGGTCAGCGCGCAGCACAGGGCCGTGTACTTCTCCGGTGGTGGCATCCACCCCGCTGGGGAGGTCGCAGGCCACCACTGCGGGCCTGTTTGGGCCTGCGAGCTTGGCCAGTTGCGCCACCACGGTTGCCGCAGGTTCCCGCAGGCCGCCGCTGCCGCCGGTGCCCAGCAAGCCATCCAGGACGACGTCGGCCTGCCGGGCTTCGCGCAGAAAGCCCGCCGGGGCGCCACTTTCACCCAGCGGAACACAACGCCCGCCGGCCTGCTCAAACGCCAGCAACGCCTCGGGGTGGGTCCGCACGCTGGCGAGCAGCGCCATCGTCCGGGCGCCGCGGGCGGCCAGAAAGGCTCCTGCATAGAGGGCGTCGCCTCCGTTGTTGCCGGATCCGACCAGCAGCACCACCTTGGCGCCGTAGGCTCCCCTGCCGCGCGAGCGCAGCACCGAGACCACGCCCAGGGCAAGGCCGTGGGCTGCCGTGCGCATGAGTTCGGGCCCGCGCCCGGCCGCCAGGAGCGGTTGTTCGGCGGCACGGACGGCGTCGGCTGAGTAGGCGTGGAGCATGTCAGCTTTCGGCTATCACCATGGCCGTGGAAATGCCGCCGTCATGGCTCATGGACAAGTGCCAGTGCTTGATGCCCTTGGACTTGGCCACGGCCGCCACGGTGCCCGTGACGTTGATGGTGGGCCCGTTCTCATCCAAGCCAATCCAGCAGTCCTGCCAGTTCATCCCGGCGGGAGCGCCCAGGGCCTTGGCCACGGATTCCTTGGCGGCGAACCGGGCCGCGAGCGACTGCGTGTTCAGGCCGCGTTCGGCCGGCACAAACAGCCTGTCAAGCAACCCCGGGGTTCGCTCGAGCTGACGCCCAAAGCGCTCAATATCAACAACGTCTACACCAATCCCAATGATCATGACCCCAGCCTATTCCCCAGTCGCTCCCCCGGCTCGCAAGCTCACCGCGGGACCCTCGCGACCGTGGCCCCACCCAGTCGCTCCCCCGGCTCGCAAGCCACCTCACCAAAAGGGACGGCGCTTGCGTTTAAAGCCGGCGGTGGAGCACCGGCTTTAAACGCAAGCGCCGTCCTAAGTGGAGCAGCGTGCCGTTTCCGCTATTCGACGGTGACGGACTTGGCCAGGTTGCGCGGCTGGTCCACGTCGTAGCCCTTGGCCGTGGCCAGTTCGCACGCGAAGATCTGCAGCGGCACAGTGGTCAGCAGCGGTGCCAGCAGCGTGCTGGTTTCGGGGATGTAGAAGACATGCTCGGCATGCTCGCGCACCGATTCGTCGCCTTCCTCGGCGATCACAATGGTCTTGGCTCCGCGGGCCCGCACCTCTTGGATGTTTGAGACCACTTTGGCGTGCAGGGAATCACGGCCACGCGGTGAGGGCACCACAACAATGACCGGCTGGCCTTCTTCAATCAAGGCGATGGGTCCGTGCTTGAGCTCACCGGCGGCAAAGCCTTCGGCATGGATGTAGGCCAGCTCCTTGAGCTTCAGGGCCCCTTCCATGGCTACTGGATAGCCCACGTGGCGGCCCAGGAACAACACTGTCCGCGTGTCAGCCATGCTGCGGGCAAGTTCCTTGATCTGCTCGGCATTGGCCAGCACCGTGGCGATCTTGGCCGGCGTCTTGGCCAGTTCAGCCAGAATGTCCTTGATCTGACCCTGGAAGAGGTTGCCGCGCAGCTGTGCCAAATACAGTCCCAGCAGGTATGCGGCCGTGATCTGGGCCAGGAACGCCTTGGTGGAGGCCACTGCAATCTCCGGACCGGCATGGGTGTACAGGACTGCATCGGATTCACGCGGAATGGTGGAACCGTTGGTGTTGCAGATGGCCACAGTCTTGGCGCCCTGTTCGCGGGCGTAACGGACAGCCATCAAGGTGTCCATGGTTTCCCCGGACTGCGAGATGGAAACGATGAGCGTGTTCTCATCAACAATGGGGTCCCGGTACCGGAACTCATGGGAGAGTTCCACCTCGGTGGGAATGCGGCACCAGTGCTCGATGGCGTAGCGGGCAACCTGACCGGCGTAGGCCGAGGTGCCGCAGGCCAGCACGATGATTCGGTTGATGGATTTGAGGACTTCCGGGTCCACCCTGATCTCATCCAGGGTCAGGTTGCCGTCAATGTCAGAGCGTCCCAGCAAGGTTTGCGCCACGGCGTCCGGCTGGTCGTTGATTTCTTTTTCCATGAAGGACGGGTAGCCGTCCTTCTCGGCGGCGGCAGCATCCCAATCCACCAGGTATTCGCGGCCCTCGGCAGGCACGCCGTGGAAATCGGTGATGGTGACGTTGTCAGCGGTGATGGTGACAACCTGGTTCTGGCCCAGTTCCACGGCACGGCGGGTGTAGTCGATGAAGCCGGAAACGTCTGAGCCCAGGAAGTTCTCGCCGTCGCCCAAACCTACGACGAGGGGTGAATTCCGCCTGGCGGCAACAACCACGCCGGGTTCGTTGGCGTGCGTGGCCACCAGGGTGAAGGCACCTTCGAGCCGCTGCGCCACCAGCTGCATGGCTGTGGAGAGCAGGCTTCCCTCAACAGTGCCGGCGGCTTCCAGTTCCTGGTAGATCTCGCCCAGCAGTGTTGCGGCAACTTCAGTGTCCGTCTGGGACAGGAAGCTGTGTCCGTTCGCCACCAGCCCGGCCTTGAGCGGGGCGTAGTTTTCAATGATTCCGTTGTGGATGACGGCAAGCTTGCCGCCAGCCACCACGTGCGGGTGCGCGTTGGCATCCGTTGGTCCGCCATGGGTGGCCCAGCGTGTGTGACCAATCCCCGTCACAGAGGCGGGGAGGGGGTTTGCCTCAAGTTCGTGCAGGAGCTGGGCAAGCTTGCCGCTTTTCTTGCGCATTTCAATGCCGTTCGCCGTGACCAAGGCGACCCCGGCGGAGTCGTAGCCCCTGTATTCCAGGCGGCGCAGGCCCTCTACCAGGACTTCCAAAGCACCGTGAGCGGCTGACGACGTTGATCCTTGAGCCGGGGCGGTACCGGCGTATCCCACAATTCCACACATGAAAATCAATCATAAACCCCGCAGCGAAGGGAGGACGTTCTACCTTATGCAGGGAAACACGGAGGGAGTTGTCGTGAAAAACAGTCACTGACATTACTGCCGCAGGAACCTCCCGTTTCCCACCCCATCCCAAACAAGGCAGAATTGAAAGTGTGACAGCGCAAAGAACTGAGTCCGCCAACAGCGTCAGTGCCTCCCCTTTTGTGGAGCTGGACCGGCAAACGTGGTCCCGCCTTGCCAACAAGATTGAGCAGCCGCTGAACGAGGAAGACGTTCAACGGCTCCGCGGCCTGGGCGATCAACTGGACATTCGCGAGATTCATGATGTCTATTTGCCGCTCTCGCGCCTCCTTAACCTCTATGTGGGAGCTGCCGGCCATCTGCACAGCGCAACCACCACTTTCTTGGGCGAGAGGGGTTCCCGCACACCCTTTGTGATTGGTGTTGCCGGCTCGGTGGCTGTGGGCAAATCCACAACGGCCCGCGTCCTGCGGGAAATGCTGCGGCGCTGGCCGGACACCCCCAATGTTGAACTTGTCACCACCGACGGCTTCCTGTACCCCAACGCCGAGCTGGAACGCCGCGGGCTCATGGGCCGCAAGGGCTTCCCCGAGTCCTATGACCGCCGCGCGCTGCTGCGTTTTGTCAGTGCCGTCAAGAGCGGCGCCGAGGAAGTCCGCGCCCCCATGTACTCCCACCTCAGCTACGACATTCTGCCGGACAAGGAAGTTGTTGTCCGGCGCCCGGACGTGCTCATTGTTGAGGGCTTGAATGTGCTGGCGGCCGCCCGCCCCCGCGCCGACGGCCGCTCAGGCCTGGCCGTCAGTGATTTCTTCGACTTCTCCATCTATGTTGACGCTAAGACCAGCTACATCGAGCAGTGGTACGTGGAACGCTTCCGCTCCCTGCGCACCAGCGCCTTTGCCGATCCTGATTCCTACTTCCGCCGCTACGCCGGGCTCTCCGACAGCGAGGCCACAGCCACGGCGTCCCGCATTTGGAAGAGCATCAACGAGCCCAACCTGCTGCAGAACGTGCTGCCCACCCGCGGCCGCGCCCAGCTGGTGCTGACCAAGGACTCCGACCATTCCATTCGTCGCATGTTGCTCAGGAAGGTCTAGTGAGCGTTGACGGCCTCCGCAGGCCCCGGCGCGCCCGGCAGGGCAAGGCGGCCCGCCTGCGACGCGGACTGGCTTGGCCGCAGCCGGGAGGCATCGCCGTCACGGTCATCGGCGCAGCCCTGGTTTTTTGCGGTGCGCTGGCGCTGGAAACGGCTTCCCCGCAATCCCCGGCCGCTGCGGGTTCCGAGCTTGCCGGTACGACGCCGAGCCTGCGCCTGCTGCCCACCTCCCCTGCCGCCGGGCAACCGTCCGCCCCGGCGGGAACACGCCCGCCCACCCGGGCTCCGGCGTCGAACATCCCCAGCACACCGGCCGGCCCAACAAGCCCCGCACCGGCTCCCCTGATCACAGGCGCAGGCGCCGGCGCCCCCATTCAAAAGCTCTTCGCCACGGGCACGGCGGCACCGACGGAGAAATCCCTGCGTAACACAACCAATCCCGCCAGCTCCCTGGTCCTGGTCAACAAGACCCACCCTTTGGCGCCCGCAGACTACGTCCCCGCCGATTTGGTCACCCCGGCTGTAAGCAAAGGCTCTGCCGAACCGGTCCAGCTCCGCGCCGAAGCGGCAACTGCCGTGGAACGCATGTTCGCTGCGGCCGCCGCCGACGGCGTGCGCATCAGCATCAAGAGCAGCTACCGCTCCTTCGGCACCCAGGTGGGCCTGTACAACGGCTATGTGGCCAGCAAGGGGGTGGCGTCGGCCGATGCTTCCTCGGCCCGGCCGGGATTCTCCGAGCACCAAACGGGGTTCGCCCTGGACATTGGTGACGCCAATTCCGGCGCAGACTGCGATTTCACGTTTTGCGTGGCTGACACCGCTGCGGGGAAATGGGTGGCGGCCCACGGTGCCGACTACGGCTTTGTGGTGCGGTATCCCGTGGGCCGGGAGTCCACCACCGGGTATCTGGCCGAACCGTGGCACCTGCGCTACCTGGGGATTGCCGTTGCCCAGGACATGACGGTGCGGGGAATCCAAAGTTACGAGGAGTATCTGGGGATCCCCGGCGCTCCGGACTATGGCTAAGAGACACAAAAATGTATGAACACAAAGCTGTCATAGCGGCCCCAGGTGCGGTATTTTAGGGACATGTTAAAGGGATTCAGAGATTTCATCATGAAAGGCAACGTCGTAGACCTTGCCGTCGCAGTGGTCATCGGTGCAGCCTTCGGGGCGGTTGTTAACTCCCTGGTGGAAAATATTCTGATGCCACTCATCGCAGCCCTGGTGGGTTCCGCAGATTTCGACGCTTTCGCCGTTCTGACCATCAATGGCGTGGACATTAAGTTTGGCGTGTTCCTCACTGTCCTGGTGAACTTTATTCTTGTTGCCGCTGCCATCTACTTCGTGGTCGTCATGCCCATGAACCACATGATTGCCCGGCGCAACGCGAAGCTGGGCATCAAGGAAGAAGCACCTCCCGTGGACCCGCAGCTTGAGCTGCTCACCGAAATCCGTGATGCACTCACTGCCCGCCCCAGCGGCGGAGCGCACTAACAGCCCACACTAGATGCAAGGAAGGCGGCAACCTCACCCGGGTTGCCGCCTTCCTTGCATCTAGTGTGGGCTGCGCTGAATGCGGCCTAAAGCGACAGCTCGGCCCTGACCACGCTGACCAGGTCGTTGCAGATTCGTTCAGCGGTCTGCGTGTCGGCGGCTTCCACCATGACCCGGACCAGTGCCTCGGTCCCCGAAGGTCGCAGGAGCACCCGGCCGGCGTCTCCAAGCTCGGCCTCGGCCTTGGCAATGGCTGCGTTGATGGCCGGGACGGACGACGCGCGGGACTTGTCCACGTTCTTGACGTTGATCATCACCTGGGGCAGCTTGGTCATGGCGCTGGCAAGTTCCTTCAGCGACTTGCCAGTCAAAGCCACCTGGGCAGCCAGCTGGAGGCCTGTCAGCACGCCGTCGCCCGTGGTGGCGTACTTGGAGAAAATGACGTGCCCCGACTGTTCCCCGCCGAGTGTGTAGTCGCCCCGGCGCATTTCCTCGAGCACGTACCTGTCACCGACGCCTGTTTCACGGATGGTGATCCCGGCGTCGCGGAGGGCAATCTTCAAGCCGAGGTTGCTCATGACGGTGGCCACCAGGACATCGTCCTTGAGTTCGCCGGACGCTTTCAACGCCAGGGCCAGTATGGCCATGATCTGGTCGCCATCAATGACATTGCCCTCATGGTCCACGGCCAGGCAGCGGTCGGCGTCGCCGTCGTGGGCTATGCCCAAGTCAGCACCCGTTGCCAGCACTGTCTCTTGGAGCAGTTCGAGGTGGGTGGAACCAACGCCGTCGTTGATGTTCAGCCCGTTGGGTTCGGCTCCGATGACAGTGACCTGGGCGCCGGCATCGGTGAAGACCTGGGGTGAACAGCCGCTCGCGGCACCGTGGGCACAGTCCAGCACAATCTTCAGACCGTCCAGGCGGTGCGGCAGGGTGCCCAGCAGGTGCACAACGTACCTGTCCTCGGCGTCCGAGAAGCGCTGAATCCGGCCCACGTCAATGCCTACCGGTCGGTAGGCGTCGTGCTGGAGCTGGGCTTCAATGGCCTCTTCCACCTCGTCAGGGAGCTTGGTGCCACCCCGGGCAAAGAATTTGATGCCGTTGTCAGGTGCAGGGTTGTGCGACGCGGAGATCATCACACCGAAATCAGCCCCCAGATCTGCAATCAGGAAAGCTGCTGCCGGCGTGGGCAGCACACCCGCGTCATACACGTCGACGCCGGCACTGGCCAGTCCCGCTTCCACGGCTGCGCCGATGAACTCACCACTGGCACGCGGGTCGCGGGCAATGACAGCCCGGGGCCGTTTCCCCTCGCTCATTTGCTCGTGGCCCAACACCACAGCAGCGGCTTGGGCGAGTGATAATGCTAGTTCAGCCGTCAGCAGGCCATTGGCCAAACCGCGGACACCGTCTGTTCCAAATAATCTTGACATCCCGTTCAGTCTAAATCATGGAGCCGTGAATTCAGCTTTCGTACAGCCATGTAGTTGCCCACAAGGCGTCAGGACCGGAGGTTTGGCCCGGTTTCGGCCCCCGCTGAGGCCGCAGGGGCCGTTGTGGACATCCGCCCCTGGTGGGCCGGGGGCGAGTGTCCGCAACGGCCCCCGGGCACAAAAAGCGATATGAGCGCTTGTGGAGCCACGCGCCAGATTCAGGGCCGGAGCCCAAAAAAATCCCCGGCCGCAGACGCGACCGGGGATTTTTGTAAGCGAAGTTAGCGCTTGTGGAGCCAAGGGCTAAGACCAGCCGAGGACCCCGTGCCGAGGCACGAGGGTCGGGAAGGCTTGGATTAGCGCTTGGAGTACTGCGAAGCCTTACGTGCCTTCTTAAGACCAGCCTTCTTACGCTCGATGACGCGAGCGTCACGAGTCAGGAAGCCTGCCTTCTTCAGGATTGCGCGGTTGTTCTCAGTGTCGATCTCGTTCAAGGAACGAGCAACACCCAGACGCAATGCGCCGGCCTGGCCTGAGGGGCCACCACCGTGGATGCGGGCCCAAACGTCGTACGCGCCATCCAAGTCGAGGAGGCGGAACGGGTCGTTTACTTCCTGCTGGTGCAGCTTGTTCGGGAAGTAGTTGGACAGCTCGCGGCCGTTGACGATCCACTTGCCGGTGCCGGGTACAACGCGAACGCGGGCAATTGCCTGCTTGCGACGACCAACAGCAGCGCCTGACACGGTCAAGGCCGGGCGTTCCTTCTTGGGTGCTGCATCAGCTGCAGCTGAGCTTTCGCTCGTGTAGCTAGTCAAAACTTCTTCCTCGGCCACGACGGCCTCGGCGTTCAGCTCTTCAGTATTCTGAGCCACGATTCTCCTTGATAAATATTGGGTTGGTGGCCAGGACTACTGGGCGACCTGGGTGATTTCAAACGTCTTGGGCTGCTGAGCGGCGTGCGGGTGCTCAGCACCGCGGTAAACCTTCAGCTTGCCGATCTGGGCTGCGCCCAGCTTGGTCTTCGGGAGCATGCCAGCGATGGCCTTCTCCACTGCGCGAACCGGGTTTTTCTCCAACAGTTCGGCATAGTTCACGCTGGACAGACCGCCCGGGTGACCGGAGTGGCGGTATGCGCGCTTCTGTTCGAGCTTGGCGCCGGTCAGGGCAACCTTCTCGGCGTTGATGATGATGACGAAATCGCCCATATCCATATGGGGAGCGAAGGTCGGCTTGTGCTTTCCACGCAGCAGAGGTGCAGCCTGGCTGGCAAGACGGCCCAAGACAACGTCGTTGGCATCAATGATGTGCCACTGACGGTTGATATCGCCGGGCTTCGGGGTGTACGTACGCACGGTTTTTGCCTTCGTTTCTTGTTCTTAGGTGGTGTCACAGATGGTTGACACCTGCTATCTATGCGCTTACCGGAACAGAGGTGAGGGCTCTAACACCAGTCATCCTTACACTTCCCGATAACACCCGTTCAGTGGTAGTCCTGCAACCGGACCTGCAACGGGCGCGTAATATCGAGATAGGACACGCACAACGACTACCAACGATAGCGTTAATACTGCCCTCCGGTCAAAGCGAATGAAATGTTGGCTCAGATTCCGGCCGCCAGCGGAGCCTTTATGGTGTCCGTGGGCCCGCGCCGGGTCCTGGTCAGGACGGCCCGCTCATGCATGTCAAGCTCGTGCGGGTAGTGGACTTCCTCGAGAATCAGCGGGTGCGGAGCGGCCAGAACAGACTTGGCGTCACGGATTCCCGCCACCAGGCGCTGGTGCATCCAGTCAGGGCTTTCGCGCCCCTCCCCCACCATCAGGGCAGCACCTGTCAGCGCACGGACCATATTGTGGCAGAAGGCGTCCGCCTGGACATTGAGATTAATGACACCATCGTCGCCCTGATCAAAGTCAAGGCGCTGGAGGGTCCGCACGGTGGTTGAGCCCTCCCGGGGCTTGGCAAATGCCGCAAAGTCATGCAGTCCCAGCAGCGGTGCCACGGCCTGGTTCATGAGGACCACGTCCAGCTCGCGGGGGTGCCACAGGGTCAGGGCCCGCTGCAGCGGGTCCCTGCGGGTGACGCCATCGGCAATGCGGTAGCTGTAGCGCCGCCACAGGGCCGAGAAGCGGGCGTCAAAGCCCATGGGCGCCACAGAGGCGCGCACAATCTCCACGGAGCCGTGGAGTTCGCCCAGCACCCGCCCCAGGGCGCCGTTGAGGCGGCGTTGGAGGGAAAGTTCGGACACCTCGTCATGTCCGCGCCGCAGCCCGTCCCATTCCGCCGGGGTGAAGTCCAGGTGGGCCACCTGGCCGCGGGCGTGCACGCCGGCGTCGGTGCGGCCGGCAACAGTGAGGCGTACAGGCCTGCGCAGGATCATGAACAGGGCTTCCTCAATGACGCCCTGGACAGTGCGGACACCCGGCTGGATGCCCCAGCCGTTGAACGGGCTGCCGTCGTACGCAATGTCCAACCGGGCCCTCATCAGGCCTCGTGCTTCGGGGGAAAGTTTGGGGTTGTGCATGGCCCCAATTCTACCGGCGGCGCCACCTGGCCCGGAACGCAAAGAACCCGCCACCCATGACGGGCGGCGGGTTCTTTGACTGTAGAACTAAAGCTTTCGCTTAAGCCTTACTTGGTCTCTTCAGCAGCAGCTTCGTCAGCTACAACTTCGGTTTCCACAACTTCTTCGCTCGGTGCTTCTTCAACCGGAGCAGCCTTGACTGCAGCAGCTGTAGCTTCCTTCACAACGGCCTGCTTGGCGCTGACCGGCTCCAGAACGAGCTCGATGACAGCCATGGGAGCGTTGTCGCCCTTACGGTTGCCGATCTTGGTGATGCGGGTGTAGCCGCCCTCGCGGTTCTCCACAGCCGTGGCGATGTCGGTGAACAGCTCGTGGACAATGCCCTTGTTGCTGATCAGGCCGAGAACGCGGCGCCGTGATGCCAAGTCGCCACGCTTTGCGAACGTTACCAGTCGCTCTGCGTAGGGGCTCAGGCGCTTTGCCTTGGTCAAGGTGGTGGTGATCCGCTTGTGCTCGAACAGAGCGGCGGACAGGTTCGCGAGCATCAAGCGCTCGTGAGCCGCTCCGCCTCCGAGGCGGGGACCCTTAGCGGGTGTAGGCATGGTGTTTCTCCTCAAGTATCAGCCGGCCCACAGGCGGATGCATCATTTGCATCCGCCCGGCCGACTAAAAAAATATTGTTGTTCGTCTTTAGAGTTCGTCGTCGCTGTAAGCGTCGTCGTTCTCGTCAAGGGCTGCGGCACGGGCGGCCAGATCAAATCCTGGAGGGGAATCCTTCAGGGACAGACCGAGCTCAACCAGCTTTGCCTTTACCTCGTCGATGGACTTCGCACCAAAGTTGCGAATGTCCATCAGGTCAGCCTCGGAGCGAGCAACGAGTTCACCCACGGAGTGGATGCCCTCACGCTTGAGGCAGTTGTAGGAACGAACCGTCAGGTCCAGGTCCTCGATCGGCAGGGCCATGTCTGCGGCAAGAGCTGCATCCGTCGGGGACGGACCAATCTCAATACCCTCAGCCGCGGTGTTCAGCTCGCGGGCCAATCCGAACAGTTCAACCAGCGTGGTGCCGGCAGAGGCAATGGCATCCCGCGGGGAGATGGCCTGCTTGGTCTCTACATCAACAATCAGCTTGTCAAAGTCAGTGCGCTGTTCAACACGGGTTGCTTCCACGCGGAAGGTCACCTTCAGAACAGGTGAGTAGATGGAGTCAACCGGGATACGGCCAATCTCTGCATCGACGTTCTTGTTCTGGGCTGCTGAAACGTAGCCGCGACCGCGCTCGATGGTCAGCTCGAGTTCGAACTTGCCCTTCGAGTTCAGCGTGGCAATGTGCATGTCAGGGTTGTGGAATTCCACACCGGCCGGCGGGGCAATGTCTGCAGCCGTAACAACGCCAGGGCCCTGCTTGCGCAGGTAGGCGACGACGGGCTCGTCATGCTCCGAAGACACGGACAATCCCTTGATGTTCAGGATGATCTCAGTGACATCTTCCTTAACACCGGGAACCGTGGTGAACTCATGCAGAACACCATCGAGGCGGATGCTGGTGACAGCAGCGCCAGGAATGGAGGACAGCAAGGTCCGACGCAGGGAATTTCCCAGGGTGTAACCGAAGCCAGGCTCCAACGGTTCGATAACGAACCGTGAACGGTTTTCGGAAACTACTTCTTCAGATAGGGTGGGGCGCTGTGCAATGAGCACTGGGTTTTCCTTTCAGCGAGCATCCGCTATATGACGCAACACAGGTAGTGGAAATGACGGCTGACGAAACTTACCGGCGGCGGAGTTGGCCTCCACCTTTGGTGGAGGCCAACT
>JBDTQM010000001.1:0-75439 GCA_039932175.1 Specibacter sp. | reverse complement strand
CGAGGGTGGCCAGAGCTTCAACAGCAAGGGCAAGTGGTAACAACCACGCCCTAGGGCACTAGAAAAGGGCCGGATATCCAAAAGATAGCCGGCCCTTTTTCTTGCCCAATCTTTCATGTGACGCAATTCATGCCCAATGCGTCCAAGGGCTGGATTTCCTTGATTTACAGGGGTTTTGGGCGCTGTTTTCCCGCCTTTGAGGGCAGAATGTCCGCGCAAGGCACCGGCTGTGGGCCGCCTGGCGGCTCTCGATTTCACTTCCGGCAAATCCACTGGTAAAGTATTTTCTCGTTGCCCCCCTAGCTCAGTGGTAGAGCGCGTTCTTGGTAAGAACGAGGTCACCGGATCGATTCCGGTGGGGGGCTCGCAAATGAGAAGGCTCGTGTCAAGACGGTTTTGTCCGGGGCGGCACGAGCCACTCTCATTTATGGCGGCATAGCTCAGTTGGTTAGAGCGCACGACTCATAATCGTGAGGTCCCGAGATCGAGTCTCGGTGCCGCTACAGAAAGGCCCCTTTCGCACTCTGTGTGAAGGGGGCCTTCTTGTTTCCCCTGACCAATATCCCGCAATGGGCAAGTATCCGCGAATTGCTCCGCCCCCAGTCCGCACAGAGACTCGTGGCGTAGGCTGCTCCCAACAGTTCAAACGACGGCTAGGGAGAAGCAATGCAGAAGGTATTGATAATTGGCGGGCACGGAAAAATCGCAATGCTGCTGGCGCCGCTGCTCGCAGAGGAGGGCAGGGAGGTCACCTCGGTGATCCGCAGCGCCGACCAGATCGATGCTGTGGCCGCCACCGGCGCCACGCCCGTGGTGCACGACGTCGCTTCCTCCTCGGTGGCCGAGCTCGCCGACCTTTTTGCCGGGTATGACGCCGTCATCTGGTCCGCCGGCGCCGGCGGCGGGAGCCCCGAACGCACGTACGCCCTGGACCGCGATGCCGCGATCGCCTCCATGGACGCGGCCGTGGCAGCCGACGTCCAGCGCTACATCATGGTCTCCTACCTCGGTGCCCGGACGGACCACGGCGTGCCGCCGGAGAACAGCTTCTACGCCTATGCCGAGGCGAAGGCGGCCGCCGATGAGCATCTTCGTTCGGCAAGTTCCCTGGCGTGGACCATCCTGGCCCCCGGCTCCCTGACCCTGGATGAACCCACGGGCTTGATCGACCCCACCCCGGCGGCGGAGCGCGACCCCGCAGCGCCCACCAGCACCTCGCGCGGCAATGTGGCCCTGGTGGCGGCCGCGGTGCTGGCACACCCGAAGACCATCATGCGCACCATCGAGTTCACTGACGGACAGAGGTCAATAGCGCAGGTGCTGACCCCGTAAAGTACATTGCGTGGAACAGCTTGCATTGATCATCGGACTTCTTTTCGCCACTGTGCTTGCCGTGGGTCTGGGGGACAAACTCAGGCTGCCCTACCCGGTGCTCATGCTCATCATGGCGGGGGCCCTGACGCTCATTCCCGGGTTCCCGGACCTGCGGATCAACCCCGAGCTGATCCTGCCCATCTTCCTGCCGCCCCTGCTGTTCGCGACGGCGCAAAAAAGCTCCTGGGCGGTGTTTCGGGTCCGCTGGCGCACCATCATCATGCTTGCCATTGCCCTGGTGGTGGTCTCCACGGCCATGGTGGCAGGCGCCGCCTGGCTGTTGATCCCGGGCATCGGCATTCCCGCAGCCATCGCCCTGGGCGCCATGTGCGCCCCGCCGGACCCTGTGGCAGTGGAATCAGTGGCCGGGCGCGTCCACATGCCGCGCCGGCTCATCACTGTCCTGCAAAGTGAAGGCTTGTTTAACGACGCTGCAGCCATCGTCATCTTCCAGGCGGCCGTGGCCAGCGCCATGGACGGCCAGCCATTTGGTGTGGGTGTCATCGGCAAGTTCCTGCTCGGTGCCGTGATTGCCGTGGCCGTTGGCATGCTCATGGGCTGGGTGACGGGGCTGATCACCAGGCTCATCAGCTCCTCCGTGGCCCGCAGCGCCGTGACCCTTGTGGTTCCCTTCGCCGCCTACATCCTGGCCGAGGAAGTCCATGCCTCGGGCGTCATCGCCGTGGTGGTCACAGCCCTGGAAATCAAACGCCACGCACGGGCGGAGGACGCCACCGAGCGCATCACCCGCGCCGCCTTCTGGGACGTCGTGGAACTCCTCGTGACGGGGCTCGCCTTTGGCTTGGTGGGCCTGGAAGTCCGGGAAGTCATCAAGGAAGAGGGCTCGGCCATTTGGGGCATGCTGCCCGTGGCAGTGGCCATCAGCGTTCTGGTGATTGTGATCCGGTTCCTCTGGTTTGGCCTGCTGGCGCTGCTGTCGATCAAGCACGACGGCGACCGGCCGCCCACAAGCCTCAAGGACGTCATCATCCTCACATGGTGCGGCATGCGCGGGCTGGCCACCTTGGCCCTGGCGTTGGCCCTCCCCACCGTGCTGCCCACAGGGGAGGCGTTCCCCGCGCGGCACGAGATCATCGTCATTGCCTGCGCCGTGCTGCTGACCACCCTGGTGCTGCCGGGGCTCACGCTGCCGTGGCTCATGCGGGCCCTGAAAGCCACTGACGACGGCGTGGAGGAACGTGAGGCGGCCAAGGTCCTGGCCCTGCGCGCCCAGGATGCGGCCATTGCCGCACTGCGCGACAACGAGGTCATCAAGAATCTGCCGCCGGAAAAACTGTCCTTGGTCAAGGACAAGATGAAGCGCCTGCACGCGGAACTGCTCGATGGCAGCCTGAAGAATGAGGACACTGACGAGCGCCGCCGTCGTGGCCGGGAACTGGCCATTGCCGTGCAAACCATTGCCCTGGACGCCGCCCGGGCCGAGGTGCTCAGCGCCCGCAACGAGCCGGAGTCCGACCCGGAGGTGGTGGACAGGGTGCTGCGCCAGCTGGACCTGCGCACCATGATCATGCCTGAAAACTAGGAGCTCTTGGATGCCTGTGATGACGTAAAACCTGGTCCTGTCCCGCCCGGAAAGCGGGGCTGTTGCCGGCCTGCACGCTATCTGCAGCGATCCCCGGGTGTGGACCCATTTTCCCGGCCTGAGACACACCGCCATTGACCAAAGCCGTGCCCTGGTGGAGCAGTTCATGGCCCAGTGGGACACTGATGGGCTGGGGCCGTGGATTGTCCGGCTGCCCGGCGCTCCGGCCATCGCGGGGCACGGCGGCTGCTCGGTCAAGGGGGACGCCTTCTGGAACTTGGGGTACCGCTTGTCACCGGAGGCCCAGGGCAGCGGATTCGCCACTGAACTTTCACGGTAAGCCATTGCGCAGGCGCAGCAGCACCGGCCGGAGCTGCCGGTGGTGGCGTACTTGCTGGAACACAACGCGGCGTCCGCACCGGTGGCCCGGAGAGTTGGCCTGGCCTTCGTGCACCGCGGACCCGACGCCGGCAATCCGGACAAGGATGCCATCTTGCTGGTCTATGCCGACAGGCAGCTCACCACTGACGAGCTGGCGGCGGTTCTGGCCTAGCTGCGGGCGATTCTCCCGGCTCCAGCGGCCTATGCTGGGGCCATGGACTCCTTTCCCGATGGATCTCCCGCCGCACTTTCCAATGCAGCCTGCGGTGCGTGGCTCAAGCCCCTGATCGATGCGAAATGGCATGACATGCATGCAGTGGTGCCCCGCGGATTCCCGGCCTACGTCAGGATCTTTCATCCGGCGTGGCGTGACCGCCCGGAGGACACCCGGACGTGGCACGGTCACGAGGCGCCCAGCGAGTGCGGGATGGAGGACGAGGTGGTGGGCTGGTCCGCCGTCGCGGAGGCCTTTGGAAAGCAGATGCATGCCCTGGCCCAATTCGACCGCCTCCCCGGCCCAAAAACACCCTCCATGGGTTCCCTGGACGCTGCGGGCTGGCGCTATTCATCGCCGGATCTTGGCAACCTTGCTCCTGACGTCCTAGCTGCGGCTGCCATCCATCTGTGTGACCACACCGGCACGCCGGATCAGGGTGTGACAGCCGTTTGGAACGGCTGGGGCGGCTTGGGCAGCTCGGCCGGCTACGTGGAGTTGTCCTTTTCTGAGGGTGCGGCCGATGGTCAGTTTGTGGCAGGCACGGCAACAGTGGGAGAGGGGCCCGGTTCCGGCCTGCTGCCTGCCGAGGTGGTCAACGGGGAAGCGCTCGACCTCCCGGGCCGCAGCTACTACCTTTTCTCCACCGGGCCGCGGTTTTACACCCATCCCGGCTGGGTGAACCACGCGCCCTGGCACCATTCGCCGGACTCGCCGCAGTCGCCGAACATTCTGTGGCCCGCAGACAGGACGTGGGTGCTGGTCTCGGAAATCGACCTTGACTCCACAGTGGTGGCCGGCAGCCGCGAACTCATTGCGGCCCTGGCCCAGGATCCGGCCATCGAGGCCCTGGTGGTGCAGGAAGGTGCTGACCTGAGTTGGGATGCCGACATCCCCAACCGCCCGGTCGACTAGCTGTTTCCGCCGCTAGTGCGCGGATTCCGGTACAGGCCCGCCGCGGAGTCAACGGACAGGATGGAAAACAGCAGGGGGTCGCGCCGGGTGCCGTTGACCAGCAGGTGGGAGCGAAGCAGGCCTTCCTTCCGGAAGCCGCACTTTTTCAGCAGGCGGATGGAGCCATTGTTTCCGGGATGTCAGGTGGCTGTGATGTGCTCCAGGGGGAGGGTGCCGAACCCCAGTCAAAGCAGATGGCCAACGGCTTCGGTGGCGCAGCCCTTTCTCCTCTGGGAGCGGTTGAACGTGTATCCGAGTTCACCGTTACCCTCCAGCGGATCGGTGGTCCAGACGGACACCGAACCAATGACCCTGCGCTCCAGAACCGCGGCGAGCGTGAACCGCGAAGGCATTGCTTGGGATACGGTCCGTGCGGCCTCCTCGGTGAACGCCGCAGTCTGCTCCACGGTGTTGGGGCCTCAAGTCGAGAAGCGGGCCACTTCGGGGTTTGAGGCGTACTCGTGGACGGCAGGGATGTTGGCGGTGGTGAAGCTGCGGAAGCTGAGCCGGGGCGTTCGGGACCCGACCCCTGGCGTGCTCATGGTGTGCCTGTCACTGGTGCGGTCATGGTTGTGTGGCTCCCAACATGGTGTCTCCCCACTATCCCAGGGCAGTCTGCCCGGCCACTGGTGCATCTAGCCAGTCCTGACACGCAAGGATTGTGGAATGACACATCGAATCCGCGGCGATTGGCGTATACGGTAGATGTATGTCTAGCACCGTTGGCAACGAAGCCGCCTCCAAGCCCGTCCGCACCCGCAACATTCCGGCGGAAATTGCCCGCTCGTGGCTTTTGGTTCCCGCCACCCGGCCGGAAATATTCGATGAGGCAGCAGCGTCACGAGCCGACGCCGTCGTCCTTGACATCGAAGATGCCGTTGACCCCAAGAAGAAGGACGCCGCCCGCAGCGACGTCATCGACTGGCTGCGCAACGGCGGCCAGGCCTGGGTCCGCATCAACGACGTTCACTCGAACTTCTGGGCCGACGACGTGGCCGGCCTGCGCAACACCCCCGGCCTGCTCGGTGTCATGCTGGCCAAGACGGAACAGGCCGAACAGGTCAAGGAAACCTACCACCGCCTCGACGGCAAGACCCGTGTCCTGGCCCTGGTTGAGTCCGCCCTCGGCATCGAGGAAGCCAACAACATTGCCCGCGCCGAAGGTGCCTTCCGCCTCGCGTTCGGCTCCGGCGACTTCCGCCGCGACACGGGCATGGCCGCCGACCGCGAAGCCATGGCCTACCCGCGTGCCAAGCTCGTCGTCGCCAGCCGCGTGGGCAACCTGCCCGGCCCCATTGACGGACCCACGGTGGGCACCAACCACCCCATCCTGCGCGAACAGTCGGCCATCACCGTCTCCATGGGCATGACGGGCAAGCTGGCCCTGGCCATCGACCAGACCACCATCATCAATGAAGTCATCAGCCCCACGCCCACGGACGTCGCCTGGGCCACCGACTTCATGAACGACTTCAACGCCCGCGGCGGCATGATCCGCGACGGCTCCGACCTGCCCCGCCTGGGCCGCGCCGAGAAGATCATGAAGCTGGCCATCGCCTACGGCGTCCAGCCCGCGCTCTAAACCCGGTGGACTCCGCGGTGCCGCTGGTGTGCCGGCGTTCCCTTGCTCGCAGTAAGATTTTCCGCTCGTTCCTCGCCGGAAAATCCATCCTCGCTCCGGGAACACCAGCCCACCAGCGGCGAGCTGACAGTGCCTGACGGAGGGCTGGTCCGCGGCGTCTCTTGGGGGACGCAGGGCCCTGCGCTGACCCTGACCACAGACGATGGTGATGCGCGGCTGCCGTTGCTGCCGGGGCAGTGGCTGAGGTTTGAGGTGCTTTCCGGCGATGGCGTCCCGGCCCGCCACTGTCTGGGGTTCACCCGAGTGGAGGAGACGGGGCGGCTGCAACACTGCGCATGTCCCACGGGGCAGGGGGCCGAGCGCGGCTTCCAGTGCGGCGCCTGTTTCGCCAAGGACCAGATGCGCCTCATGCACGACTACCACCGCAGCGGCCAGGCGCCGTCCGGGCTGAAGACGTATCTGTCCCAGCAGCACTGGCTCTACATTGCCACCTTTGCCGACGGCACCACCAAGGTGGGCACGGCCTCCGAGCGCAGCAAATGGAGCCGCCTGGCCGAGCAGGGTGCGCTCGTTGCCCGTTACGTGGCCCGCGCCCGGGACGGCGCCGTGGTGCGCCACCTTGAAGACGCCGTGTCCACGAACCTGCCGCCCACCCAATTCGTGCGCGGCGCAGCGAAGTTTGCCGCGCTTTTGCACCCCCGGCCACCCCTGCACCTGGAGCAAACGAACAAGGCGATGGCCGACGTCGTCCGGGACTTTGTGGCCGGACTGGCGCTGGAGGGGTTTGAAGCGGTGGAGGAGCAGTGGCCGCGGCCCGGATTTTCGGAGGCGGTGGCGTTGCCAAGCCGTCGCACGGCCTACCCGCAACCGCTGGATTCGGGCATGCACGGGATTCGGCTCGACTCGATGCTCGGCCCCACGGCCCTCGCTGGACTGGACTGCGTGGACGGGGCGTTCCTCGTGGACTTGGGCGGTCTCAAGGGGCGCAAGATTGTCTTGGGTGACTTCACCACCGACATCCCCGCCCTGCAGGAATCGCTCTTCTAAAGCAGGCAAGCTCCCCGGCCCCCCGGCTGCCAGAGCCCGAGGGGCCCCGCGGCACTTGACTGCTGACCTTGGCCGCACAATGCCGCCTGTGTCCATGCATCTCGCGGCTGGGGTCAGCACTCGCGCCAACAGCCGTTCCCCTGCCCGTCGGCCAGCGTCGTCGCAGCCTCCCTAAAAACCGCTCCGCTCCCCAGCAGCTCCCACCGCTCGCGAGCTCGTGGCGGGGCCCTCGCGGCTGTGGGCCCATTTTCGGGTCCCTCGGCCGCTAGACTTGGGCTGTGCTTAACGACTTTTGGGATACTGCTCCGCCCGCCTACAAATACGCTGTTTTTGGTGGCATGGGCTTGACCTTCATCGGCATCGTGATCATTGTGATCGGTGCCCTGACAACAACGCCCTCCATGACCTTTATCGCCCTGCCGTTCATCGGCGTCGGGCTTCTGGCGCACATGGCGTCCCTGGGACTGCGCGGGCGCAGCATCCGCAAGGAACTGAAGGCTGCGGAAAAGCGCGACGCGAAGAAGTAGCGGTGGCCCCGGTGGGAGCAGCGCTGCTTAGTGGCCCACCGGCTCCGGGTTGGCCGGGGCACTGCGCAGGGCCCACAGGCACATCAGGGCTGCGCCGAGCATGAGCGCAACGCTCACCATGGCAACGGTGCCTGAACCGGAGTCGAAGGCGTGCTTGGCTGAGTTCAGCAGCGCCGCGCCCTGCTCGGCGGGCAGCGTGTTGGCAACATCAATGGCACCACCGAGGGTTTGGGACGCGGTTTCCGCCTCCGCCCCGGCAACGCCCGCCGGCAGCACAACATTCATCCGGTAGGCGGCAGCCAGGATGCTGCCCAGCACGGCGGTGCCCAGCACCGAGCCCACCTCGTAGGCGGTCTCCGAGATGGCCGATGCCGCACCAGCCTTGGCGGGCGGGGCTGCGGAGAGGATGAGGTCATTGGAAATGGTCTCCGCCATGCCAACGCCGGCACCCAGAACAACGAAGGCGGCAATGATGCCGGCCACCGAACCGTCCGTGTTGAGCCAAACAATCAAGAAGCCCAGTGCGTTGAGCAGCAAGCCCCCCGCCACCAGCCGCGACGGCCGGACGCGGCTGGCCAGCGATGCGGCCAGCAGGCCGGAGATGATGGTGATGGCAAGCCCGGGCACCAGCACAAAGGCGGCGTGGGTGGGGGACAGGCCAACCACCAGTTGCAGGTGCTGGGTGATGAAGTACAGGAAGCCCACCAGTGCAAAGATGCTCAGCAGATTCGCCATGACGCCGCCGCTGAAGACGGGGTTCCTGAACAGGGTCACGTCCATCATGGGATTCTTGCGGCGGAGCTGACGGCGCACAAACACAGCACCCAGCCCAAGTCCCACAGCGATGAGGACAATGTTGGTGACTGAGAGCCCGGATTGGGCAATTTCCTTGATGCCAAAGATGGTGGGCACCATCGCGCCGAAGGACAACAGGATGCTCAGGGCGTCAATCTTGCCGGGGGCGGGATCCTTGGACTCCGGCACAAAGATCGGCGCCAGGATCAGCAGCGGGATCAGCACCGGCACCGACATCAGGAACACGGCACCCCACCAGAAGTGCTCCAGGATGAACCCGCCAACAATGGGACCCAGTGCGGCGCCGCCGGAGAAACCGGCGGCCCAGATGGCAATGGCCTTGCGGCGCTGGTCCGGGTGCAGGAACAGGTTGCGGATCAGGGACAGCGTAGAGGGCATCAGCATGGCGCCAAACAGGCCAAGCAGCGCGCGGTAGCCAATCAAGGCGCCGGCAGTAGGGGCAAACGCGGCAAGGACCGAGACGATGGCGAAGCCCGTGCTGCCAATCAGCAGCAGCTTGCGTCGGCCAAACCTGTCAGCCATGCTGCCCATGGGCACCAGCAGCGCCGCCAGGACCAGGGGATAAACATCAATGATCCACAACAGTTCCGAGGCGGAGGGAACCAGTGCCAGGGAGATGGAGGGGATGGCAAAGCTCAGCACAGTGTTGTCCACTGAGACCAGCAGGACAGGCAGCATGAGGACCGCCAGTGCTATCCACGAACGGACGCCTGCGCGAGCCGGACCATCGGAGGATCCGAGCTTTGAAGAGTCTACTGATATTGCCATGTTAAAGATTCTATACCGTCCAGCCGGTTTACTATACCGTCTGGACGGTATGTTTCGTCACTTCTTGTAGGCTTGTGCAATGACTACACAACCCTCAGCCCGTGAACGGGTGCTGTCCTCCTATGAGGACCTGCTCATTGGCGACGGCCCGCGAGCAGCCACCCTGGAGGCTGTTGCCGCTGCCGCCGGCGTCTCCAAGGGCGGTTTGCTTTATCACTTCAAGAGCAAGGAAGCGCTGACGGAAGGGCTCCTGGCGAAGTTGCGCGCGTGCGCCGAACTGGACTTTGCTGAGATGGCGCAGGACCCCGATGGCTGCGCCAAGTATTATGTGCGGACCAGCGTTTTTGGCGACACGCCCTTTGACAGGGCCATTGTGGCGGCCCACCGCCTGATTCAAAGTGACGACGACGCCGTCCGGCACGTTTTCGCCGAACTCCATGCACGCTGGTTCGAGCTGATCCTGAGCGACATTGGCGATCCTGCCGTGGCCCGGGCTGTCATGTTGCTGGGCGACGGGTTGTATTTCAACGCCACACTTTTTGGCTTCCCCACCGGGGTGGCAAGTCCGGCAAACGAACAGGAAACCGTGGACGTCGCCTCACTCCTGGATGTGGTGGACAAGATGCGGTCCGGCACGCGGTCCTAGTGTGCGTCCGGGCGCATGCGGGCTATACGCTTAAGCCCATGAGTATCAATCCCGAGCTGCAGGGGCGCAGCTACCGCTTAGGCGAAATTTATAGTGTTGGTCGCGAATCCATTCGGGATTTTGCCCGGGCGGTCAAGGCCACCCATGCAGCCCATTTTGAGGTTGCCGCTGCCCAGGAATTGGGCCACGCGGACCTGGTGGCTCCGCCCACCTACGCCATCATTGTGGCCCAGCGCGCCGATGCCCTGCTGATCAACGACGCCGATTCGGGCATCGATTTCTCCCGCGTGGTCCACGCCGAACAGCGCTTCACCCATCACAGGCCCATTGTGGCCGGGGATGAGCTAATTGCAGAACTCCATGTGGACACCGTTCGCGGCATGGGCGGCGGCGCCATGATCACCACCCGCGCAGAAATTTCAACCGTGGCCGGGGAACCCGTGGCCACCACTGTGTCAGCCATTTTGGTTCGCGGGGAGGGACAGTAATGACTGCAGCATCACTGAACATTGCAGATTTGAGCGTAGGAACCGAGATCGGTTCGCGCGTCATCGAGATCTCCCGCGCCGACCTCATCAAGTACGCCGGAGCGTCAGGGGACTTCAACCCCATCCACTGGAACGAGCGCTTTGCCCGCGACGTGGAACTGCCCGGTGTCATTGCCCACGGCATGTTCACCATGGGTGCGGCCGTGCAGTTGGTGACCGACTGGGTGGGGGACCCGGCTGCCGTCGTATCCTACGGAACACGCTTCACCAAGCCCGTCCCCGTCGCCGACCTCGATGGGGAGCCGGGTGCCGTTGTGTCCGTGACGGGCGTTGTTGGGGCCCTGGATTCCGACGCCGGAACCGCCCGGATCGACTTGACTGTCACCTTGGACGGGCAAAAAGTTTTGGTCAAGGCGCAAGCCACGGTCCGCTTGGTGTGAGCAGCATCAATGCCTGGCGTAACGGTGTAGTCACCGCGTACGCCGGCTCCGGGCTGGTCTTTGCCAGCTGGGTTTCACGCATCCCCGCCATCCGCGACGATCTTGGCCTGAGCGCGGGCCAGGTGGGGCTGATGCTGCTGTGCATGTCCTTGGGATCATTTGTCTCGGTGGCGGCCTCCGGCTTGATAGTGCTGCGCCTTGGCTCCAAGCTGACCTCGAGGCTGGGCAGCCTCATCCAGACCGTCGGCGTCATTGTCATGGGCCTGGGCGCCACAGTGTTCGGGGAATCCTTTGTGGTGGGCACCGGCCTGGTGGTTGTGGGCCTTGGCACGGGCAGCTGGAACACATCCTCCAATATTGAAGGTGCTGCCGTTGAGCGGGCGCTGGGCCGGCACATCATGCCCCGGCTCCACGGATCGTTCAGCATCGGCACGGTGGCCGGTGCCGGCCTGGGTGCACTGGCGGCCTCCATCCACCTGCCGGTGGCGATTCACCTGTCCGTGGTTGCCGTGGTGGTGTGCATTGCCGTGCTGATCGGTGCCGGCTACTACCAGGCGGACCAGCGCACCTCCATGGCCGCCATGGTTGATGTCAGCGAGGCCGGTACCGTGCCCGGAACCGGGCCCATTCCCGTCATCACCGCCTCGAGCGCCGAGGACCACAACACCAAGGCGGCTGCTGCGACCAAGCGCGCAGGCAAGGCCAAGATTGCCGCCGCCTGGCAGGATCCGCGCACCCTGATGCTGGGCGCCCTGGTGCTGGGCCTGGGCCTGGCTGAAGGCGCGGCCGGTGACTGGGTGGCCCTGGCCCTGGTGGACGGCTACGGCACCAAGGACTCCATCGGAGCCATCGGCTACGGCATCTTCGTCTCCGCCATGACAATAGGGCGCTTTGCCGGAACCGTGCTCCTGGACAAGTACGGCCGCGTGGTCGTGCTGCGTGCCGGTGCTGCACTTGCCGTCATCGGTCTGGGCTTGTTTGTGTTTGCACCCTCGGCTGAGATGGCGTTGGCAGCCCTTGTCCTGTGGGGCCTGGGCTCCGCCCTGGGTTTCCCGGTGGCCATGTCGGCGGCCTCCGACGATCCTGAGCATGCCGCCGCCCGCGTTTCAGTGGTTTCCACTGTTGGCTACGGTGCATTCCTTGGCGGTCCGCCGCTGTTGGGCCTGCTGGCTGAACATGTGGGCGTCCTGCACTCGTTGTTGGCCGTGCTCCTGCTGCTGGTGGCGGCCTTCTTACTGACACCCGTGGTGCGCAAGCCGAAGTACCTTCAGCACGCAGGCAATGCGCGCGATGCGGCTAATGTTGAATTGTGAATGAGCAAAAGTTTCTAAGTTCCCTGACAACCCTGCAAGTGGGCGGCCCGGCCAAGAACTATGTTGTGGCCACCACGGCGGAACAGATCATCGAGGCAGTCAAGGCAGCGGACGACGCCGGCGAGCAGCTTTTGATCCTTGGCGGCGGCTCCAACCTTGTCATCTCGGATGACGGCTTCGCCGGCACTGTCGTCAAGATCGCCAGCCGGGGCTACAAGGTCGACTCGCAGGATTCCTGCGGCGGTGCCTCGGTGGTTGTCCAGGCAGGCCACGACTGGGACGACTTTGTCCACCAGAGCGTGCTGCACGCCTGGAGCGGCTTGGAAGCATTGTCCGGCATCCCCGGCAGTGCCGGAGCAACACCCGTGCAGAACGTGGGAGCCTATGGCTGCGACGTCTCCCAGACCATCGCCTCGGTGCGGACCTGGGACAGGGAGAAAGACGCTGTCCACACCTTCACCAGCTCCGAGCTGGCGTTCGGCTACCGGGAATCACTGCTCAAGGCCACCACCGTCAACGGATCCCCGCGCTACGTGGTGCTCAGCGTTGAATTCCAGCTGCTGCTGGGCCGGATGAGCGCACCCATCAAGTACGGCGAGCTGGCCCGCACCCTGGGCATCGAGGTGGGTCAGCGGGCCAACTCTCTGGAGGTGCGCCGTGCCGTGCTGGCCCTGCGTGCATCCAAAGGCATGGTGCTGGACCCCGCCGACCGGGACACGTTCTCCACCGGCTCCTTCTTCACCAACCCCATTGTTTCCGCCGAGGTGGCCGCCACGCTGCCGGCCGATGCCCCGCGTTTTCCGGCGGGCGATCTGGTGAAGCTCAGTGCAGCCTGGCTCATTGACCATGCCGGTTTCACCAAGGGCTGGGGCCTGCCGGGGGAGGTGCCCACCGCCTCCAGGACGGACGACGCCGGGACCCCGCCGCGCGCTTCCCTGTCCACCAAGCACACCCTGGCCATCACCAATCGTGGCGGGGCCCGGGCCGAGGACATCCTGGCGGTTGCCCGGGAGGTTCGGGACGGCGTCGTGCGTAAATTTGGGATTACCCTGGTGCCGGAACCGGTCCTGGTGGGCTGCTCGCTCTGACTGTGGGGCGCGCCGGCCGGTGATTGAGCTTTTCGACTTCTTTGGCGCGGGCAAGCTCGAGCCGCTCGAGCCGCGGATGGCAAGCTCCCGCCCCGGGCCACCCCATACCGGGGTAGGGGGTTAAGACGGCTCCCGGGTGTGATGTACAACGCCGGGGCTTTTCATAGTGTTAATGGAAAGATCTGTCCTTTCTATTAGCTTGGTGCTTCATTCCATGAGGCCCGGCACGAGGAGTACCCATGTCGTCGGCAATACTTGATAGCCCGGATGTCTTGGACGAGAGCGACACTCTCACCAGGCCAGCCAAAAAGCGCCCGGCACGGGACCGCCACGTCACCGATTTCATTCAGCTGACCGAGCAGGTGCGCGCTGCCGGCCTCATGGAACGCGACATCAAGTGGTACGTCATCCGGATCATCCGCCAGAGCATCGGCTACCTGGCCATCCTGGCCTTGTTCCTGGCGCTGGGCCAGACCTGGTGGCAGCTGATCACGGCCGTACTTTTCGCTTTCATGTGCACACAGACCGCTTTTGTTTCCCATGACGCCGCCCACCGCCAGGTCTTTGCCTCGGCCAAGAAGAACGCCTGGCTGGCACGCATCGCCGGGAACCTCTTTGTGGGCCTGTCCTACGGCTGGTGGATGAACAAGCATGGCAAGCACCACCTAAACCCGAACAAGATCGGCGTCGACGGTGACATCGACCCCGGCGCCCTCGTGTTTGACCCGGAAAACGCTGCCAAGCGCAAGGGCTTTGCCAAATGGTTCGCCCGCCGCCAGGGCTATTTCTTCTTCCCGCTGCTGACTCTTGCCGCGCTGGATCTGCACATCTCGGCCCTGGGCCGTGTCCTGGACCGCAAGCAGATCGTGCCCGAGCGCAAGGCTGAAATCGGCTTGCTGTTCATCCGCCTGGTGCTGCTGCCGGCCTTCACCATCTGGTACCTGGGCTGGGCGATCGGCCTGGCGTTCATCGTCGTGCAGATCATGGCACTGGGCCTGTACATGGGCGGCTCGTTCGCCCCGAACCACAAGGGCATGCCGCTGGTCCCCAAGGACGTCAAGATTGACTTCATGCGCCGCCAGACCCTCATGAGCCGTAACATCACCGGCGGCAAGTGGGTTGACGTGGCCATGGGCGGACTGAACTACCAGATCGAGCACCACTTGTTCCCGACCATGTCCTCCCGAAACCTCAGGGCCGTCCAGCCCATGGTGCGCCAGTACTGCGCCGAGCGGAACATCACGTACACCGAGACCACCCTGGGCCAGTCGTACATGATCGTGATGCGTTACTTGAACCGCGTAGGCCTGGGCCAGCGCGATCCGTTCGAGTGCCCCATCACGGCGAACATGCGCACCGCCCGCTAATCCCCATGCCCTCCAACTGACCCGCAGTAGGGGTCGAAAAATTGCGATTTCGCAGTGTTTTTCGACCACTGCTGCGGGTCAGTTCTGTGGGGGATAGATTGGGTGCATGAGCGTTAGTGTCACACCCGCAGTCCTGGCCCGGCTGCGTCTTGCTGCCCAGGGAATCCTGCCCGCGTCCACCAGTCCCAGCCCGGGGCCGGTGGACGTTGTGCGTTCACTGACGGCACTCCAGGGGCAGGACTTCCCCGGTGCGCTGTGGTCCATTGGCCTGCGGTCACCGGGGAGCACGCGGGCATCCGTTGCAGCGGCGTTCAACAGTGGCGCGCTGGTGAGGTCCTGGCCCATGCGCGGAACCTTGCACGTGACGCCGGCCGAGGACCTGGGCTGGATACTCTCGCTCACGGCCGGACGCATGTTTAAGAGCATGGCAACCCGACACAGGCAGTTGGAAATTACGACGCCGGACGTGGAGAAGGTGCGTGAGGTGGCCATTGTGCTGTTGGAGCAGTGCGGCGGCCAAGTGACGCGGGATGAACTGTTTGCCGCCTTGGAGAAGGCCGGCCAGGGCACAAAGGCCCAGCGCGGCTACCACCTCTTGTTTCTGCTCTGCCTCCAAGGCGCCCTGGTGCAGGGGCCCATCAACAGCGCAGCTGGGAACGGCAACTCACAGTTTTTTGTAAGCTCGGAAGCCTGGATCAATAGTCCGCGGGTTTTGGACCGGGACCGGGCATTGGCCGAGCTGGCCCTGCGCTACTTCAAAAGTCATGGCCCGGCAACCGTCAAGGACTTTCAATGGTGGTCCAAATTGACGCTCAAGGACATCAAGACCGGGCTGGCTCAGCTGGGAGGCCAGCTGCTGACTGTGGACTGTGCCGGCGCCAGCTACCTGCTGGCGCCGGAGACGGCTGAGCTGCTCAGCGGCACAGTCCCCGGGGCCCGGTCGGTGCTCCTGCTGCCGGGCTTTGACGAGTTCCTGTTGGGGTACACGGACCGCAGCGCTGCGCTGGCTCCGGAGCACGCCCCGCTGACGGTCCCCGGAAACAACGGCATGTTCAAGGCCACGGTTCTGACAGGCGGCAAGGTGGCCGGAACCTGGCGCAAGGCGCAAGGGTCCGCCGAGAAGCAACGGGAAGTGGCCGGCGTCGTACTTCCGGAACTGTTCGGGGAACTAACCGCAACCCAGCACAGGGCGCTGGAGAAGTCGGCGCAGGCCTACGCGAAATTCCTGACCCCTTAAACATCTATGACGCAGCAGTTGCAGCAAAAACGCGAAAGTAAGCGCTTTCCGGTGCAACTACTGCGTCATAGACGGGAGGGGCTAGAGCGTGCCGGTGGCGATCTTCAGCATGCGGCGCAGCGGCTCGGCGGCGCCCCAGAGGAGCTGGTCGCCCACCGTGAACGCGCTGATGTACTCGGGGCCCATTTCCAGCTTGCGGATGCGGCCCACGGGGACCTCCAGCGTGCCGGATGCGGCCACGGGAGTCAGGTCGGCCATGGAGGCTTCCTTGGTGTTGGGCACCACCTTGGCCCACTCGTTGTCGTTGGCCAGCAGGGACTCGATCTCCGCCACTGAGAGGTCCTCGCGGAGCTTCAAAGTGAGCGCCTGCGAGTGCGAGCGCATGGCGCCGATGCGAACGCACAGCCCGTCCATGATGACCCGGTCCGCCGAGGAGGAGGTGCCCAGGATCTTGTTGGTCTCAACCCCGGCCTTCCATTCCTCCTTGGACTGGCCGTTGCCCAAATCGGCGTCGATCCAGGGGATCAAGGAACCGGCCAGCGGCACGCCGAATTGGGAGGAGTCGATGCCTTCGCGCTGGTGGGCCAGGACCTTGCGGTCAATTTCCAAGATGGCCGACGCCGGGTTGTCCAGTTCGGAGGAAACCTCGGAGTTGAGCGTGCCGAACTGGTTCAGGAGCTCGCGCATGTGGCGGGCGCCGCCACCGGAGGCAGCCTGGTAGGTCATGGACGTGCCCCACTCGACGAGGCCGTTCTTGAACAACCCGCCCAGGCCCATGAGCATGCAGGACACTGTACAGTTGCCGCCCACAAAATCCTTGACGCCGGCGGCCAGGCCCTCGTCGATGACGCTGCGGTTGATGGGGTCCAGCACAATGATGGAGTCGTCGTTCATGCGCAGGGTGGAGGCGGCGTCGAGCCAGAGCCCGTCCCAGCCGCGGCCGCGCAGTTCGGTGTGCACACGCTGGGTATATTCCCCGCCCTGTGCGGTGACAATAATGGGAAGTTTGGCCAAAGTATCAATGTCAAAGGCGTCTTCGAGCTTGCCGGCGTCGCCGGAGCCAGCCATCGCGGGGGCATTGCCGCCAGCGTTGGAGGTGGAGAAGAACACGGGGTTGATATCGCCGAAGTCGCCTTCGTCCTGCATGCGCTGCACCAGGACGGAACCGACCATGCCGCGCCAGCCAACCAGGCCGACGGAAGGAACACTGTTATTGGTCATGAACCCCAGTTTAGTGGGGCGGGGCAAATTGGCTGAAGTTCGTTTCATCCTGCGAACAAGTGCGACGGCGTTTCGCACCAGCGCGGGGAGGTGCCGCATCGTGCCAGGCCATGGCCTGCGCATCCCGCAATAGGCGCTGCTCATGCTTCTCGCGCTTGAAGGCCTGCTGCCGGTGCCAGCGCAGCTCGCGCTCCGATGCAGACCTCATTGCCTGGTCCTGATCCTGGGCAAGGGTTCCTCAGTAGGTGATGTTTTTGGCACGATCCGGGTTTTCGCGTTCCCATTTCTCCCGGAGCCGGGCGGTCCTGAAACCAATCCAGCTGAGGAAAAGCATGAAAACTGCAGCCCCGAACATGACCGGGCCGCCCACAGGGTATTCGCTGGCAACCAGGAACCAGACGCCGCAGGCAATGAACCCCACGGCAAAGACGATGGGGATGGCGCTTTGAATGCGGATGTTCTTTGGCTTGAGCGGCGTCTGGGCTCCGTTGACATACATGCCGCGCGTGTAGGCGTGGGGGCCGTACTGGCTCCGCATTCTCCTGCGGTCACGGATGAGGTTGTTGTGGTGGGGCTCGTACGGTTCGCCCTGGCTGTCCTGCGGGGTGTTGGTCATTGCTTGCCCAGCAGCTTCGCGGCCAGGAGTGTGCGGACTTCACCGTCGCTGAAGACGCCGGGGATTTGGATTGTTGGTGCGGAACCAGTGCCTGAGGCCGCTTCCCATCCGCCCGGGCAGGTCCGCAGCGCAACATTGCTGAGGTTGCTGTGTGCGTCAGTGGCAGTGAAGATGATCGCTGCGTTCTCATTGTCCTTGGCAAACAGTGTGGCCATTTCCAGCCAGCCGGCTGCCAAATCAGCATCGGCCTGCTGGGCCGAGGCAAACCAGCCGCCCAAACCGCGGCCCTGCATCATGAGGTTTACCTCGCTGTTGAGGAAGTACACAACGCCGGCACCCTGGCCGGGGGAGGTGAAGGCCACCGACACCCACCGGGTTGAGTTGCCCAGCGCATAGAGTGTCGCGGCTGCCAGGCCCTTGGGCGACATGTTTTCGCCGTCGTCTGCAACCAGGAGGCCGCGCGCAAGGAGGGAGGAAGCGCCGGCGAGCAGCATGTCCTTGTTTTCAGCGGGATACTCCGCCTGAAGGGTCGCTGCACCAACAGCGACCGCCTGATTCTGGAAGCGGGACAACATGTAGTGGATTTCGGCGATGCCAAATCCGCCCATGGATTCATCAACGGTCATGCTAGGTCTCCCTCAATTGTTCCAGCGGATTTTCTCATGTGTTCGGTCACCAATTCCATGGCAGCAGCTTGCCGGGATCCTTGACGACCTCGCTGACAGCATCAACCGTATTCTTGGCGGCGTCGTGCGCGAAGTCATTGACCGCTTCAACGGCCTTGGGGCCGTTCTCACCCAGCCACTGGGCCCCGGCTTCGATCTTGTCCCAGTTGTCATAGATGGCTATGGCCCCCGCCGCCACAATCGCAAAGGGTTGTTGCGGCCCCGGAATCAATGCCGCGGCCCCGACCCCCGCCCGGACCAGGTCTGCGACGCCGGAATCGGTGGCGGCCTTGATGTTGCCGCCTGGGTCCCCGTCCCGGTAGCCTTCACCGATGAAATTGCCGTGGGCCATCTTGTTGATCCCCGACACCGCATCAATGCCCACGCCGGCCCACCCGAGGCCCGTTCCCAGGCCCTTCAGGGCGCTGGCCATTCCGGGGTTGGTGGCCAGAGATTCAGCGAATTTCCCGCTCTGCAGCAGTTCCCCGCCGTTGTTGAGGAACTTGGTGGTGGGTCCCATGTTGAACCAGCGGGTGTCCAGGAACCCGGAAACGGCGCCCGGTGTTCCCCAGGCGGCCTTCAAGTCCTTGGCGTGGAGCAGGAGGTCGCCGGTGAAGGCGATGTTCCGGGCCGTGGTCAGGGTGTCCGGCACAAACTTGTAGATGTCCCAGGGGCGTTTGACGTAGTTGTCAAACCAATTTCCGTTGGGGTCGTATGCCCAGAATGGTTTGTCGCCATCGTCCCCGGCCGGCCCCGAGCCGTCCGCCCCGGGCCCGCCCGCACCCCCTGGCCAGCTGCCACCACCGCTCAAACTGGCCACCGAGCTGGCTTTTTCCTGCTCGGTGGCGTTGGTCTTGAGCTGCTCGGCCGTCTCGTCCAGCATGCCGGCGGTGCGGGAAATGATGCCGCGGTGCTGGCCGCGCCACTGCGCAGCGAAGCGCTGTGCATCCGGGCCCTGCCAGTAGCGCGGCAGCTGGTTCACGGCGCCGTCGATCAGCCGCTGCGCCTGGGTGAGGGACTGGGATTTGCCAGAGAATTCCTTGGCCAGTGCGCGGAGTTCGTCAACATCAGCGCCCAACATTTCAGACATGGTGGCTCCGGGGGGGGGGGTGGGGGACAAAAGCAGGTGCAAGTTCACCTTGAGCCTAGCGGCGGCCCAAATTTGCCGCGATGGGGCGGACTCCCCATGCTGCTATTCGGCCTGAAACTCGGTGTCGCCCTTGGCCCACATGGTAATTCTGTACTCGGTGCCGTTCCTGGACGTGTGCCAGCCCTCCAGCGGGGAGGCGCCGCGGAAGGACCATTCGTGGTCAAGGCCCGGTGCCTGGGTGTCGCCGGCCACGTCCGAGTTGATGACTGTGACAACGGCAACGTTGCAGTGCTCCTTGGCCTGCTCAAAGATCTGCCCGCCGCCAATGACCCACACCTCGTTGCCGCCGGGGGAGAACTGGGCTTCCACCAGGGCTTCCTCCACCGAATCAAGCACGACGGCGCCACTGGCCTGGGGCGAGGAACCCCACCCCTGCTGGCGGGTCACCACAATGTTGGTGCGCTCAGGCAGGGGGCGGAACGTGTCCGGGAAGGAGTCCCACGTCTTGCGCCCCATGACAACGGGGTGGCCCTGCGTTACCCGCTTGAAGTGCGCCAAGTCCTCCGGCAGGTGCCAGGGCATGCCGCCGCCGGCACCAATGACGCCACCGTTGGTCTGCGCCCAGATCATGCCAACAATGGGCTGGCTGAAACGGTACACAGTGGGGATGGAAGGTGTCTCACTCATACAGCTATCGGTGCCTTAATCGTGGGGTGGTGCTGGTAGTTGACCAGCTCAAAATCGTCAAAGGAGTAGTCAAAAATTGACTCGGGCCTGCGCGTGAAACGCAGCTGCGGGTACGGGTACGGCTCGCGGGAGAGCTGCTCGGCAACCTGCGTCAGGTGGTCGTCGTAAATGTGCACGTCGCCGCCGGTCCAGATGAATTCACCCGGTTCCATGTCCAGCTGCTGCGCCACCATCATGGTCAGCAGCGCGTACGAGGCAATGTTGAACGGCACACCAAGGAAGGTGTCGGCCGAACGCTGGTACAGCTGGCAGCTGAGTTTGCCGCGGCCGTCCTCGGTGGGGGCAACGTAAAACTGGAAGAAGGCGTGGCACGGCGGCAGTGCCATGTTTTTCAGCTCGCCCACGTTCCAGGCGGACACAATGTGCCGGCGCGAATCCGGGTTGTCCGCCAACGACTCCATGACCTGGCTGATCTGGTCGATGTGCTCGCCGTCAGGGGTGGGCCAGGAGCGCCACTGGACGCCATAGACGGGACCCAGCTCGCCGGCGTCGTCAGCCCATTCATTCCAGATCTTGACACCGTTTTCCTGCAGCCACCCCACGTTCGAGTCGCCGCGCAGGAACCACAAAAGTTCCAGCGCCACGGACTTGAAGTGCACGCGCTTGGTGGTGATCAGCGGGAAGCTCTCGCTCAGGTCAAAGCGCAGCTGGCGGCCAAAAACGCTCCGCGTGCCGGTACCGGTGCGGTCCGGTTTCGCCGTGCCGTTGGCCAGCACGTCGCGCAGCATGTCTTCGTAGGGGGTCAAAATAGTCACGCGCACAAGTCTACTTGTTGCGCCGGCTCAGACGCCCTTGCAGCAATGTGATGAGCATCTTCCCATCAAGTCCGGCCCGTTCCCCTTCTTCAATGAGATGTTCGATGGCGGCCATCACCCCGAGTGCGTTCGTCACCGGTTCGGATGGTTCGGTTTCCGCCAGCCGTGACCCGATGCCGGGCGGCCCAGGCCGAGGCCCGGTACCCGCCACAACCGTGCCCTGGCGCCTGTTGGTTACGACCAGTCCGGCGGTCTCGAGTTCCTTGTAGGCGCGGGCCACGGTGCCTGCAGCCACACCAAGATCGGCCGCCAGGCTGCGCACAGTGGGCAGGCGGGTGGCCGGCATCAGCTGTCCCACGGCAATGAGTGAGGCTATTTGGGTTCGCACCTGTTCGTACGGCGGGGTGGCCGTTGCCAAGTCGATGAAAATTTGCGCTTCCACTCGGTGCTACTTGCCCACGCTGGAGCCGCCGGGACTGCTCACGGCGGCCCGGGGCGTGAAGTCGGCGGGGCCAAAACCCCGCATGGGATGGAAAACCACAAGTGCTGCAATGACAAGGCACCCGGCTCCGAAAATGCCGGATTCAAAGCGGGGAGCCAGGGGGTTTGGGGCCGGTGCCACAGGAACCATGATCAGGACTGTCCCCAGAATCGCGTACCAACAGCCGGTGACGGTGCGGGCCATGCGCAACAGGGAACGGCGGCGCAGGGTCCTGTCAAGGGACGGCGGTGCATTGCCCAGCCCGGGGCGGACAAGTACAAACCGCATCGAGGCCAGGCCGGCTGCCAAAATGACCAGCGCCAGAATGCCGGGGACCAGATACCCGGCTTCGGGGGTGTGTAAGCCGTCCCAGGTGTTGCGGCCACCGGATGCCCCAACGCCGTGGGCGTGGACAAGCGCCAGGGAAAGCCCAACAGCCGCCACCACAAAAGAGATGTACAGCGGCCAGGGGAGCCAAACCCCCAGTTTGGTGCGGGGCGTTCCGGGGGTTGCGTAGTTGCGTCGCAGCAGAAATTCCACGGCCGTGTACGTGAGCAGGATGAAAAGCGCCGACATGCCCACGATCCCCACCGTGCCAAACCAATGTCGGAGGGCATACCCCAGCGCCGCGCCAACAATGCCACCCGGCAGAACTGCGGCAACCGCCGCGTCTGTTAATTTTGCCGCGGAGGGGCCATCGTCGGAGTCAAGACGCGCGGCGGTCTTGAAGCCAAACAAGGTGTTGTAGCCGGCGTCGTCAGTGGGCGCGTCAAGGAATGGCGGCTTCCACAGGAGCATGGCAATCAGCACCAACGCATTGAGGATGCCCAGCCAGTTCACCCATGACGTGACGGCCAAGTCCGGCCGGGGCTGGGACAGGTAGTTTCCGGCAATCGAAGCAAGCCCCGACGCCACCGTGGCGGACACCCGCAGCAGCCGGTTCATGCCGATGGCCCGCAAGGTTGTGTTTTGTTCGTACGACAGGTCCGCCAGTGACCTGCGGGATGCAATGAGCCGCATGACCAGCAGAGTGCCCGCCACCAGAAGGCCCAGTGCCAATGTCAGTGCGGTTGCCAGCACGTACCCGGGAACCCGGCCATGCCGGGTCACAAGCGATTGGCCGGCGTCGCCCAGCACGACACCGTTGGCTGACATGAATCCTGGGGCAAGGAACACAAACGGGAGTGCCGCCGCTGTTACGGCAAAGATGCCTAGAACCGCACATCCCAGTGCCGGCTGCACGTAGTCGCGGACCCTGCGGTATTCAAGGACAGCCACCCGCTTGGCCGATTTTGGTGCCGGCCACGACACCTGTCCAATGGTGTGGACGCCAACAACGGCCACCACCGGGGCAATGAGGGCAATCCACGGAACGGTCGCCCATGGATTGTTTTGCACTTGGTCCGGATCGTAAATTCCTGCCAGGGCAGCACCGGCCAGGCTGCTCAGCGCCCACGCAATGATGCCTGTCCACACGGCATGCTTGCGGATGTGCTCCAGAGACTTTGCCGCCGCCTTGTTCCATAAGAACAGCCGAAGCAAAAAGTACGTTGCAGCGGAGGCAACAACCCCCACCGTCCCGGCAAGGATCAGCGCTTCCATCAAGTTGCTTCCAAACACAATCTTTCCCCCAATATCTTTGTGTCAAGCGTACGGTACAAAGATTGGACAGGGAAGAATGGCGCTCCATGCGACGGTTTCAAGGAGCCTGGGGAATCGCTTCGAATCCGGCCCATCCGGGCAACCAGCGAAATGATCTGGTTTAGTCCGCCAACAGGTCCGCATGCTGGGCGGCAACAACGTTGGGGTGGGCCCGGAGCCGGTAGCGAAGGGCGTTGTCGCCGTAGGTTTCCAGGATGGGGCTGTTGCCCGGGTCGGCAGACAACCCGCGGGCCTTGGCCTGGAATTCCGGACTGACGGCGAGCCGGGGCATTCTCGCATCCAGGGCCGGGTTGAAAAAGAACGGCAGGGAGATCCTGTCGGTGCCCCGCAGCGGGGAGATGACCCGGTGCAGGGTCGCCTTGAGGTAGCCGTTCGTTGCCAGCTCAAGCATCTCGCCAATATTGACAACAAAGGTCCCGGGCACCTGTGGCGCGTCGATCCACTTGCCTTGGTATTCCACCTGCAGGCCGCCCTTGCCGGGTTCCACGAGCAGGAGTGTCAGCACGCCGCCGTCGCGGTGCGATCCCACGCCCTGCTTGGGGTCGGGGTCGGACTCGCCCGGATAGCGCACAATCTTGAGCACGGGGAATGCCTGGGCTGCGAAGGCCGCATCAAAGGTGTCCTCGGGTGCCCCCAGCGAGAGCGCCAGGGCCCGCAGCAGTTCCAGCGAGATGGCGCTGAGACGCTCGGTCCATTCGGACACGACGTCGCGCATCTCCGGCAGCCCCTCGGGCCACAGGTTCGGCCCTTCCAGACGCCAGTAGTCAGGAACTCCGGGGCCCGGCGCAACAACGTCACGGTCCACACCGATGTCAATCTGCTCGCGCCAATCCACGGCCCCGTCGGTGAGTTCCCCGCCCATGCGGGTGTAGCCGCGGAATTGCGGGCTGTGAATGTTTTCGACGGCGAGCTTGACGTCTTCGGGCAGCTCAAAGAATCGGCGGGAAACCGAGAGCATGGCGTCCGTGAGTTCCTGCGGTATGCCGTGGCCGGCCAGGTACAGGAACCCGACTTCATGCATGGCATCGCGCAGTTCGTTTCGGAACGCGGAGGCCTCCTCCGGGCCTGCGCTGAGCCGGGAGTAATCCAATACTGGCAGTGAATCGAGTGATGGCATGCTATATATCCTTTACGGCGACGTTGGCAAGCGAAATCCCTTATTCGCTCCAATGTTACGTACAGAATGCCCTCAATGGGGAACAACGTGTCGAATTGCTACAACGAAGTGGCTCCCGCCGCACAGAAGCACCTTGTCCGCTCATGGGGTGTTGGGCAACCACGCATAAGCGGACAGGGTGCTTTTAAGCGGTGCAGGCAGGTGCCGCCCCCTCCCGCGGGTCAGTCCTCGTAGGGCTTGTGCTGCTCAAGAGCCACGATCTTGCCGGGTTCGGTGACGGAAACATGGGCCACCAACACTTCGCCGGGGGACAAATGCGGGTCCAAAACGGGGAGCCCCCGGGCCAGATCCTCGGACATGTGTCCGGCCAGGGTGGCCAGCACCGTTGGCATGACGGGGCGGTGGGTGCACACGGCGGCAGAACTGGATCGGGTCAGCAGCTTTTCAACCACCGAGGCGACCTTGGCGGGATGCCGCTTGTGGTCAGCCTCCGTCAGCCACGGAACCACCCTCACCTTGGCCTTGGTGGCCTGGGCGTAGGGGGAGATGGTGGCTATGCACCTCATCCAGCCGCTGGTGTAGACCTTGCCCGGATGCCAGGACATGAGCAGGCGCTGCAAATACAACGCCTGGCGTCTGCCTGTTGCCGCCAGGGGACGTTCGCCTTCGGCCCGCGTCCACGCGGAGCGCGGCTTGGCCTTGGCGTGCCGGACTATCAGCAGGGGCCACGTTTCCAAGGTTCCGGCCTCATGGGCGGCCACCAAAGCGTCCAGCGGCTCCACATCGGAGGGGTTGGACAGCAGCCCGCGCGCCTTGTTCGGGCTGCACCAAATGACGGCATCCACTTCCTTCCCGTCGGGGATCGGCGGCATGTCATCCACGGGGGCGGCCCAGTAATGGACTTCCTTGTAGCCAGGCTTCACGGCGTAGCGGATGAAAGGCAGCGGGATGCCCAAAATGATGGGCAGGCCCACCTCTTCAAACACTTCACGCACTGCACATTCGGGCAGCGTTTCGCCCTTGTCCAATTTTCCCTTGGGCCAGGACCAGTCGTCATAGCGCTGGCGGTGAATGAGCAGAACTTCCAGCTTTTTCTTCTTCATCCGCCAGCACAGCGCACCGGCTGCATAGATGGAGATGTCAGTGCCCTCAACCACAGGGTCCCCAATATGTTCCGTGCTGCGCATTACCGGTGCAGAATTGAGTGCTGGCGTGAACGGCTGGCGAGCAGCCATGACTGGATGTCAAGGAGCGGGTTGCCGTCACTGTCCTGATGGTGGCGTTTCCATTCGCCGTCGTTCTCCAGGTGCCAGCTGGCCGTCCCCGCGTCCAAGTATCGGGTCAGCAGCGAGTTGACCTCTGCAATGTCCTCCCGGTTGGAGAGCCGCACCAGCGCCTCAACCCGGCGGTCAAGGTTCCTGTGCATCATGTCAGCGGAACCAATGTAGACCATGGGGTCCCCTGCATTGGCAAAGGTGAACACGCGTGAGTGTTCCAGAAAGCGGCCCAGCACTGAACGGACAGTGATGTTCTCGCTGAGTCCGGGAACCCCGGGGCGCAGGGAGCAGATGCCGCGCACAATCACGCCAACGTCCACGCCCGCCTGGGAAGCGCGGTAGAGGGAGTCGATGATGGCTTCATCCACCATGGAGTTGACCTTGATGCGCACCTGCGCCGGACGGCCGGCCTTCTTGTTGGCGATCTCGGCGTCAATGCGCTCAATCAGGCCCGAACGCACCGAGCGGGGCGCCACCAGCAGCCTGTCAAAGGTGGTCTTCGGGGCGTATCCGGAGAGCTGGTTGAACAGCTTGGACAGGTCCTCGCCCACCTGGTTGTCTGCCGTGAGCAAGCCCAAGTCCTCGTAGTACCTGGCCGTGCGGGGATGGTAGTTGCCCGTGCCAATGTGGCAGTAGCGGCGCAAACCGTCTTGTTCCTGCCGAACAACCAGGGACAGCTTGCAGTGGGTTTTCAGGCCCACAATGCCGTACACCACGTGGACGCCGGCCTGTTCCAGCTTGCGGGCCCAGGAAATGTTGGCCTGCTCATCAAAGCGGGCCTTGATTTCCACCAGGGCCAAAACCTGCTTGCCGGATTCGGCAGCGTCCACCAGGGCATCCACGATGGGGGAGTCGCCCGAAGTCCTGTACAGGGTCTGTTTGATGGCGCGGACCTTGGGGTCGGCGGCAGCCTGTTCCAGGAACGCCTGAACCGAGGTGGAGAAGGAATCGTAGGGGTGGTGCAACAAGATGTCACGACGGCGCATGGCGGCAAAGACGTTGGCCGCCTTGGACGTTTCGGACGCATTCAAGTCACGCGAGGTGTGGGCCACATGCTTGGGGTAGCGCAGATCCGGCCTGTCAATGCTGCCAATGATGGACAAACCACGCAGATCCAAGGGAGCGGGCAGCGAATAAACTTCCGTCTCGTTGACATCGAGCTCACGCACCAGCAACGCCAGGATGCTCGGGTTGATGTCGGTTGCCACTTCAAGGCGCACGGGTGGCCCAAACTTGCGCCGCAGCAGTTCCTTCTCCAACGCCTGCAGGAGGTTCTCGGCGTCGTCCTCTTCAACCTCAAGGTCCTCATTGCGGGTAACCCGGAACGAGTGGTGTTCCACGATTTCCATGCCCGGGAACAACTGGTCCAGGTGCTCGGCGATGACCTCTTCCAAGGGGATGAAACGGGCCACCCGTCCCGGCACGGTGCCGGCGCGGGGGCCGTCCACTGAGACAAGCCGGGGCAGCAGGTCAGGCACCTTGAGGCGGGCAAAAAGTTCCTTGTCGCTGACCGGGTTGCGAACCACAACGGCCAGGTTCAGGGACAAGCCGGAAATATAGGGGAAGGGGTGGGCCGGGTCCACTGCCAGGGGGGTGAGGATGGGGAACATCTTCTCGGCAAACATCTTGGAGAGCTGCACCTTGGACGGGTCGTCCAGTTCTTCCCAGTGCACCAGGTGGATGTGCTCATAGGCCAGGGCCGGGCGGAGCTGGCTGGCAAAAACATGGGCGTGCCGGGCCTGCAGCTCATGGGCGGCATCACTGATCTGCTCCAGGACTTCCACGGGGCTGAGCCCGGCCGGGGAGGGGACGGCCAAGCCGGTGGCGATGCGGCGCTTCAAGCCGGCCACCCGCACCATGAAGAACTCATCAAGGTTGGAGGCAAAAATGGACAGGAAGTTCACCCGCTCCAGCAGCTGCAAATCCGGGTCCTCGGCAAGCTCCAGCACGCGGGCGTTGAATGCCAGCCAGCTCAGTTCCCGGTCAAGGAACCTGTCGGGGCTGATGTCGCCTTCCGGGATGAGCGTGGGCTCAAAGTCCGGGATCTCGATCCTGTCCTGGGTGGCCCGCGCTGCCGGCACTTCACCCGAAAAGAACCGTTCCCGGCCGTTGGATGCCATCGTGTTCACGGATCCCTTGTATTCGCGCTTCATCGACAAGTCCTCATGGTTGGTGATGCTTTGAATCAACATTACAAGTTTGGGCCCCGGCTGGGGAAAATTCCCGGGTGCCGTTTAGGCGGACATGGGCCCATACATGACAGAGGAGTCCCACTTGGTGAATCCCAGTTTGCGGTACAGCGCCACCGCCGCCTCATTGTCCGCATCAACGTAAAGCATGATGGCACGCAATCCGGCGTTGTGCAGGTAGTCCATGCCCGCCCGGGTGAGGGTTTTGCCGAGTCCCAGTCCCTGGGCTGCCGGTGTCACCCCCACGACGTAAACCTCACCGATGGCCGCCTGGCCCGAGCGCGTGGGATGGATTTTTGTCCAGTGGAATCCCAGAATCTCATCTGCCTCGTTGACGGCCAGGAAGAAACCTGCCGGATCAAACCAGGGTTCGTCCATGCGGGCCTGCAAGTCGGAGCGTGTCAACGAGCCCTGCTCGGGGTGGTGGGCGAAGGCCGCTGCGTTGGCCGCCAGCCAGGCGTCTTCGTCCCGGTTCGGCACGAAGGTGCGCAAGCTCACGCCGTCGGGCGTCGGGTAGTCCTGTTGGGCCGGTCCGGCTGGCTGCGCGGACGACGGCGCCTGCCGGACCAGGCGCATGCGCCACAGTTCGCGGATGGCCCGGTACCCGTAGCTGGCGGCAAGATCGGCGGCGGCCTCATGGTCGCCGTGGGACCAGGCCTTGATGCCTTGCAGGCCGCGGACCTCCACCAACTTGTCCGCCAAAATGGCGCCGACCCCTTCGTTCCGGTAGGTGGGGTGAACCACCAGCTCCAAAACACCTTCGTTGCCGTCAAGGACCACAATGGCTGCACCGGCCAGGTCCTCGCCCACAGTGGGGGAAGCGTCTTCGGGGGCATAGGTGAGAAGTGTCAGGACACTGTGCGGCCCTGCCTGGGTGGATTTAAGCTCCACCAGTGTTTGTTCCGAGAAGGGCGGATTGCCGTCGGCGTCTTCGGCCGCGTCAATCACCGTCTGGATCTCTCGCAGAATATCCGGTCCTGGGGCGCCTGCGATTACGGTCACTGGCCAGCTGTCAGTCTTTGCGGGGCTCATAACCACAGCCTAGTAGGCCTGCGAGCGCTAGCGCGAGACTCCAGGTGAATAGTTCGCGGGCGGAGGCGGCCGCGGCGGCGCCAAAGACGGTCTGCTGTGGGCGCGGGTTTGCATGCGGGCAAGGAGGTGGCATACAGTTTGAGGGCAGCTGGCGGGGAAACCCCAGTCAGCCTGCAGTTTGACTGGGGGGATGCACCAGTGGGGTGTCCTCGATACGTTCGACCCGTATGTCCTCCACCAATACATGAAGGCCCGCAGCTTTTGCTGCGGGCCTTTTGCATTCTGATTGGAGCGTGCCCCGGAACGCTAAGCGTCAGCCATGTCGCCGTCGGGCAGGCGTGAAACTGTGAGCCGGTAGCCAACGTTGCGCACAGTGCTGATCAGGCTCTCGTTTTCCGCGCCGAGTTTGGCACGCAGGCGGCGCACGTGAACGTCAACGGTGCGGGTGCCTCCGTAGTAGTCGTAGCCCCACACCTCGTTGAGAAGCTGGGCACGGGTGAAGACCCTCCCCGGATGTTGCGCCAGATACTTCAGGAGTTCAAATTCCTTGTAGGTCAGGTTCAATACTGTGCCGTGGACGCGGGCCGTGTAGCTGTCCTCGTCAATGACAATCCCGGCGGCCTCGATTTCTTGATGGGTGCCATCCTCGATAGTGGCGGCACGGGTCAATGCCAGGCGAATCCGCGCCTCAACTTCAGCAGGTCCGGCGGATTCCAGGATGACGTCGTCGGCAGCCCACGACGTCGTCACGGCAGCCATGCCGCCCTCTGTCAGGATCAGCAGCAGGGGCACGCTGATGCCTGTGGCACGCAGGAGTTGGGTCAATGATCTGGAGCCAACAAGGTCTTTTCGGGCATCAACCATGATCACGTCTGAAGGCTTGGCATCCAGCAAGGCTGTTGGGACGGCAGGAAGAATGTGGACTCCATGGCTTAAAAGTTCCAGCGCAGGCAAAATATCCACGGAGGAACCGTGGTTATTGGTCAGCAAGAGAATCTGCGACATGTCTTCCTAACAAAGTGCTGTTGATGCGCATCTTTGAGCGACGAACCACTGGCAACGACCCTATTTGGGGTGCGGAAAAAAGTAAACGCTCCCGCCACAGGGTTGTTCCACAGTGTACCGCCAGAATAAGGCAGGATTGATGTGTGAAGTCATCTACAGCCGGTCTTATTGGAATCGTTGCCCTAGCTCTGCTGGTGGCGGGGCACTATCTGGGGCTTGGCTATGCCGTGGGCGTCAGCATGGCCCTGGCGGTTGTTTTCGGGTTCGGCTGGCCGCACTATTTGGGCATCCCTGCCAGGAAAACATTGGGCACTGTCATTGCGCTGACTGGGGCAGTCTCGGCGCTGACCGCGGGACTCACCAGTGGAGTCGACTACCTTGATTGGACGCCCCTGTTCATAGCTGTTGGGTTTGGCGCCATCATGGTGGTGCAGCTGATCCGCGGCACGGGCCAGAAGCATCGGCTGGAATCCACTTTGGGTTCCGGTGCCGGCGTGGTCATCGCAGGGTTTGCCTGCGGCTGGGTTGCGTCGTTCAGGTTCCTGGGCGAACCGGGCATGACGCTCATTGTGGCCATCAGCACGGCGGTGGCCCTCGCGGCCGGCATGCTGCCGTGGCCTGACCGGGTGGTGGCGCCCCTGGCCATTGTGCTGGCAGCGTTGGCCGGTCCGCTGGTCGCACTTATGTTCTCCGATGTCCGCATTGTGCCGGCCATCGTTTTGGGTGCCTTGGTGGCTGCTGTCGTGGCGGCCTTCCGGCGGCTCCGGACACTGACCGGCACCCACGGACTTAGTATCGGTTCCGCAGCCGCAGCGCTCGCACCCGTTTTGTCGATGGGTGCGCTAGTGTATTTCGTCGAAAAAATGCTGTTGCCCTAGAGCCGTCACAGGCCCTGTCAATATCTCCGCTCAAGAACATTGTAGGATGGCAACATGAGCGTACTTGCCTTGGAAATTTTCTTCATTTGCCTTTTGGCGTTGGCCGGCGTGGCCATGGCCTGGTTTGCGGGTCTGGTGGTGTGGCGCCTTTTCAAGGGCCAGCAGTAATTCGCCATGCCTATTGAAATTCCCTCGGATCTGACTCCCGAGCTGGTGCCGCTGTCCTGGCTCCTTGGCACGTGGAGTGGTGTTGGGCGCCTGGGCGCCGGCGAGGAAGACTCCGAATACTTCACCCAGAACGTCACCTTCAAGGCCAACGGCCTGCCTTATCTGCAGTACACGGCGGAGTCGTGGTTGACCGATGAGGAGGGGACTGTTTTGCGTCCCCTGTCCGTTGAGACCGGCTTCTGGCAGCTTGATAGGACCCTGAACGACGCCGACGGCGGCCCCGGCCTGGTTCCTGCGGACATTGTGCCCGCCCTGCGAACGGCCGACGACGTCGAAGCCCTGCGCAACGCCGACGGCGGCTTCGACATCATGGTCAACATTGTCCACCCCGGGGGCATCTCCGAGCTGTACTACGGCTCCATCACCGGCCCCCAAATCCAGCTGTCCACCGACGCCGTCATGCGCGGAGCAGGGGCCAAGGACTACACCGCGGCCACCCGCATCTTCGGCCTGGTCAACGGCGATTTGTTCTGGCGCTGGGACGTGGCCGCCAACGGCAAATCCCTCGACGCCCACGCCTCCGCAGCCCTGAAAAAAGTCACGCCATAACACTTCCGCCCCGGGCGGGCCCGTCTCCACGGGCCGGGCTAGCCGAGACTCCGCGCATAACCGTGATCCCTTTGAAATCTATGACGCACTTGTTGCACTAAATCGCCGCTGGAATGCGCTTTCCCGTGTAATAAGTGCGTCACAGATCTTTGGTGGGGCGGCAATGGGGCAGGTTCGGGCGGAGCGGCGGCAGCCGATGGAACAGGCGCGGAATAGGCCACTACTAGAAGGTGTTGCACCCGTTATGAGCTATTTGAGTCCTTTGTTGAAGCGATCAGGCGCCGTGCAGGCAGGCGGCCTTGATGCAGGTGTGGCCGCCCATTATGGGGATCCCAACCGCGAACAGCGTTTGCTGGCCGGCTATCTGGGCAAGCCCGGCAGTGCCGTGGTTGACCTGTCCCACAGGGGTGTGGTGACCGTGTCCGGGCCGGACCGGCTGAGCTGGCTCAACACCTTGTCGTCCCAGGAACTGACAAAGCTGCAACCCAACACCGGCACGGAGCTGCTGCTGCTGACCGTCCAGGGGCGCATCGAGTACGACGCCCGGGTGGTGGATGACGGCGAAACGACCTGGCTCGTGGTGGAGGCCGAGGAGGCGCAGCCGCTGGCGCAGTGGCTGAACTCCATGAAGTTCATGCTGCGCGTGGAAATTGCCGACGTTTCCGCCGACTGGGCCGTGCTTGGCTCGGTCACCGAGGTGCCCGAGTGGGACAAGTTCCTGGCCTGGGTTGATCCGTGGCCGCATGTTGCCGTTGGCGGGTACAGCTACGCCACGGTTGCCGAGGACCAGCACCCCGGACTGGAACGCCCCTGGCGCGAGTACCTGGTTCCTGCCGCTGAGCTGGAAGCTGCAGTGGGCCAGCGCCCGCTTGCCGGTGTGTGGGCCGCGGAAGCCCTCCGCCTGGCCGCCTGGCGCCCGCGCCGTGGAGCCGAAACGGATGAGAAGACCATTCCGCACGAACTCGATTTGATGCGCACCGCCGTGCACATGTCCAAGGGCTGCTACAAGGGCCAGGAGACAGTTGCCAGGGTGCACAACCTGGGGCACCCGCCGCGACGCCTTGTGTTCCTGCAGCTTGACGGCTCCCTGCACACCCTGCCGGCCCCGGGCAGCGAGGTGCTTCTGGAAGACCGCGTGGTGGGCCGGGTGACCTCAGTGGCACAGCACTTTGAAATGGGCCCCATTGCGCTGGCCCTGGTCAAGCGCACGGTGGACCCCGGCGCTGTCCTGATGGTTGACGACGACGGCGAGAAGTACCCTGCCAGCCAGGAGATCATTGTGGCCACCGACGCCGGCCAGGTGGTCGGGCGCCAGACCGGGTTCCTGCGCACACCGCGCTAAAGCCACAAGGGATCCACTTCACGGCCGGGAACTCTTGCCGCCAAATAGTCCACGTGGAATACTTCATGTGGAATAACTGGCGAAAAGGTGGCGGGCATGGCACGGAACACTCAATTGACACCACTTGGTGTGGCTGCCCTGGGGCTGCTGGTTGAGCGCCCCATGCACCCCTACGAGATGTACCAGCTGCTCATGCAGCGCCATGAGGACCGCCTGGTCAAGATCCGCCCGGGCACCCTGTATCACACGGTGGGCCGGCTGGCGGCAGCCGGCCTGGTGGAACCCACGGGCACTGCCCGTGACGGCAACCGACCCGAACGGACCACCTACGCTGTCCGCCCCGAGGGGAAAGCAGCGCTGGAGAGCCGGATCAAGGAACTCCTGGAAGTTCCCGTCAACGAATATCCGTGCTTCCCGCAGGCGCTGGGGGAGGCACACAACCTGCCGCCCGGCGTCGTTCTTGGCCTTCTGGAAACGCGCCTCACGGCACTGGAAGCCGGCCTTGCCGGCCTCAGTGCGGACGCCGCCCTGGCCGCATTCCGGGACGTTGAGGAAAAATACTGGATTGATGTGGGCTACCAGCAACATCAACTGCGGGCGGAAATTCAATGGGTGGGCGGCCTGCGGGCCAACATCGCCGATGGCACCATTCCCTGGTGACGCGGCACAGCAGAAACTTCTTTTGAGATTAAGGAACACCCATGGAAATCGTGGCAAAACCGTGGCCCGCGTTATGGGCACTAGTCCTGGGTTTCTTCATGATCCTTGTCGATTCCACCATTGTCTCGGTGGCGAATCCCAAGATCATGGAAGGCCTGAACACTGACATCAACTCGGTCATCTGGGTCACCAGCGCCTACCTGCTCGCATATGCCGTCCCGCTGCTGGTGACAGGGCGTCTGGGCGACAAGTATGGCCCCAAGAACCTGTATTTGGTGGGGCTGAGCGTCTTCACCCTGGCCTCGCTGTGGTGCGGGCTCTCCGGCGACATTGGCATGTTGATCTGGGCCCGCGCAGTGCAGGGCCTTGGTGCGGCCATGATGACGCCGCAAACCATGGCAGTCATCACCCGCATCTTCGCACCGGACAAGCGCGGACCCGCGATGGGCCTGTGGGGCGCAACGGCAGGTGTTGCCATGCTGGTTGGCCCCATCCTCGGCGGTGTGCTGGTGGACGGCCTTGGCTGGGAATGGATCTTCTTCGTCAACGTGCCCGTTGGCGTCGTCGCTTTTGTCATGGCCTGGCGCCTGGTGCCAAAACTGCAGACCCACAACCACAAGTTCGACCTGTTGGGCATCCTGCTCAGCTCCGTGGGCCTGTTCATGCTGGTCTTTGGCATCCAGGAGGGCGAAAAGTACGACTGGGGCACCATTGCCGGGCCCATCTCGGTGTGGGGCCTGATCATTGCCGGACTGGTGGTTTTGGTGCTGTTTGTCATCTGGCAGGCCGTCACCAAGGGCGAACCGCTGGTGCCGCTGCACCTGTTCAAGTTCCGCAACTTCTCCCTGGCCAATGTGGCCATCATGGCCATGGGCTTCAGCATTACGGCCATGAGCCTGCCGTTGTTCTTCTACTACCAGCTGGTCCGGGGCATGACACCCACCCAGTCGGCCCTGATGATGATCCCCATGGCGTTGTTCTCCGGCATCCTGGCGCCCTTCATTGGCAAGCTGGTGGACGTGGTCAACCCGCGCTACGTGGCATTCACCGGCTTCATCCTGATGTCCGTTTCGCTGCTGTGGACGGCGTCGCTCATGAGCGCCGACACGCCCATCTGGCTGTTCCTGCTGCCCAGCGGATTGTTGGGCATTGCCAGCTCCGGCATTTGGGCGCCGCTTTCGACGACGGCCACCCGCAACCTGGGACCCCGCGAGGCAGGCGCCGGTGCAGGAATCTACAACACGACCCGCCAGATTGGCGCGGTTTTGGGCAGCGCAGCCATTGCTGTGCTGATCACCGCCAGGCTCAGCGCCGAACTTCCCGCCGGCGCTTCCCAAGGCGCCCAGGGCATGGGCGGCCAGCTGCCCGAGGCCCTGCATGCGGGCTTCTCGACGGCGATGGCGCAGTCCACCATCCTGCCGGCGGCCGTTGTGCTGCTGGGTGCCGCCATGGCCATCATGTTTGCCAAACCGCGCCCCGTGGCGGCTATTTACGCCGAGTTTGATCCGGATGCAGCGAAACCTGCGTCTGCAAACCGGCAACACTAAAGCCCATTGAGGTTGCCAGGGCGTGGGCGGCGGCGTTGTTGATGTCCGCCTGCCATTGCACAATGAGGCCCGCGGCCAGGGCCTCATGGGCGGCAATGCTGGTGGCCAGCCGGCCCAGGCCGTGGCGCCGGAACTCAGGCGCCACCAGGGTGCCCAGTTGGGCCAGCAGCCCCTGGTACTCGGCGTAGGCACTGCACGCGACGGGGTCCGCGTCGGACTTGCCATGGGTCATGAGCGTAAATTTGTGGTCCCGGTGGGCAAGTCCGACGTCGTTCACGTCGTCGGGCGGGCACAGCGCCTCCAGCGCCTGTGCCGCCTGGGGGCTGGTTGAGACGTGCACAGTGCCTGCGGGCTGGTGCAGGGCCAGATCATCCGCGTAGTAGAGCGCCTGGGTGCCCAGGCCGCGGCCGCCGTCGTTCTTGGTCAGGCGCAGCATGATCGAGTGGTCGCTGAGCTCGTCGTCATCCAAGGCTTCGGCCATGTCCAGCAGATGTTCCGGGCCGGTGAGGACAGACTGCTCCCACAACCTGATGAACGTCAGTGACCGGCCCTGGATTGCGTGGGTGATGCGCCCGCTCCGGTTGCCGTTCACCAGGGAATCCGCGGGCAGGTTCAAGCCGCGCTCCCACGCCAGCCGGACAATGGGGGATGAGCTCAAATCAAAAGTCATGGTTTAAACGGTAACGCCCCGCAGCAAATAAATGCTGCGGGGCGTTTTTATCACCCTGCCGGTGTCAGCCGAACAGGATGGAGGCTTCGTCGTAGCGGTGCTGCGGAACTGTCTTGAGGTTGCCCAGGGCAGACTCGAAGGGGACGTGCTCAATCTCGGTGCCCTTGAGGGAGACCATGGTGCCCCAGCGTTCCTCCACCACGGAGTCAACCGCGGCCATGCCCAACCGTGTGGCCAGCACGCGGTCAAAGCTGGAGGGGACGCCGCCGCGCTGGATGTGGCCCAGTGTGGTGGCGCGGGTCTCAATGCCTGTGCGGGCCTCGATCTCCGGGGCCAGCTGGTCGGCAATGCCGCCCAGGCGGGGGCGGCCGAAAGCGTCCAGTCCGCGCTGGGAGTGGGGGGAGTCCTTGTGGTCGGGGACAAAGCCCTCAGCCACAACCACCAGGGGGGCGCGGCCGCGGTCGTGGGCTTCCTGAACCCACTCCACGATCTGGTCCATGCTGGTCTTCTGCTCCGGGATCAAGACGGCGTGGGCACCTGTTGCCATGCCTGCGTGCAGTGCGATCCAACCAACGTGGCGGCCCATGACTTCTGCAATCATGCACCTGTGGTGGGATTCGCCGGTGGTGCGCAAACGGTCAATGGCTTCGGTGGCGATCTGCACGGCCGTGTCGAAACCGAAGGTGTAGTCCGTGGCGTCAAGGTCGTTGTCCACGGTCTTGGGCACGCCAACAATTTTCAATCCGGCGTCGGTCAGGCGGCGGGCCGCAGCCAGGGTGCCTTCGCCGCCGATGGCTATCATTGCGTCGATGCCCAGGCGGTCCATGTGGGCCTTGATGACCTCGGGGCCACCATTGCCCTCAAACGGGTTGGTGCGGGAGGTGCCCAAAATGGTGCCACCCTGCTTGGAGATGCCGCGCACCATTTGGCGGGGCAGGTCCATGACGTCGCCTTCAACAACGCCCCGCCAGCCGTCACGGAAGCCCACAAATTCGTGGCCGTGGACTTTGATGCCTTTGAGTACGATGCCGCGGATCACTGCATTCAGGCCAGGGCAGTCTCCGCCGCTGGTGAGAATTCCAATCTTCATGAGTATTTAGGTCCTTCGAGGGGATGGAGTCAATGTGGTTTGAGCGCATCATTGAGCTCCTCTGTAGACCATTCTAGACGTTCATGTGATCTCGGCAACTCGCAGCCGCATCCGTGGACACCGGGCTACTGCGTTTTCCGGCGCAAAAGGTTGACGGCCCCGCCGGCCACCATGGCCACCCCGGCCCCGAACAGGAGCCAGATTGCGGTCTGCCCGGCGTCCAGGGAAAGCCCCGCCTGCCGGGTGAGGATGATGAGGGTGCCCAGGGCCACGACGACGGCGCCCCAGACTATGGTGCCCACCCTGACTGTGCCTGCCCTGGCCGTGGGATTGCCTGGCTCGGGATGCTTGACGACGTCGGGGATCTCGAGTGGTTCTGTGGGATTGGACATGAGTGGCTCCGTAGACGTGGTGGGTGCTGTGGTGAGGGGTGTTGGCTGGGGGGCGAAAGGGAGTGTCATCACTGGCCTGCCACGGGGACCACTGTGATTTCGCTGGCAGCACCCTGCAAGGTGATGATTAGCCCGTATCCCGTGGCGTCGGGGTTGAGGTCGGTGGTGGATTCGTTAGCAACGGCGCCGCCGCTGTTTTGCCCGTCAATGGTCAGTGATGCTGCGGCCAGCTGGCTCTCAAGGCGGACGGGAATGCTGGTGGGCACCTTGAGGATGACGGTGGAGGCGGCCAGCTCAAGCGGCACCTTGACGTCGGAGGTGAGGGTGGCGCCGTCGTCGAACTTGGTCAGGTCAAGCGTGGCATTGCCCAACACCATCGACCGTCCGGCTTCCGCGGCACTGACTGTCGCCGGCGACCAGCTCATCTCCTGCAGCGCGGTGAACTGCCCATTGTGCAGCGGCAGGCTGAAAAGGCCGCCGGCCACCAGCACGACAATCGCAAAGGCGCCTACGCCGCCGGCTGCCCGGCCCATGAACCCCGCCACGATGATGGCCAAACCGGCGGTGATGGCCGCAGTCGCAGCTGCCGTGGCCACCTGGTAACCATTGAGGTCAATGACGTTGGTGGCGTCCAAAATCAGAATTGCTGACCCCACCATGATGGCCAGCCCCAGGGCCAGAAGGCTTGCGGCGGCACTGAGCCGTGGCGTGGTTTTGACCGGCTTGGGCTGCCGCGGGGGAGCAGGGCTGAACTGTTGCGGGGGCATGAACGGGGCATTTGGCGCCGTGTAGGCAGGTCCTGTCGGGGCGGGCCCGGTGTGGTGCATCGGAGCGAACTGCTGCTGCGGCGTGTACGGCCGGGCTGGAAACTGTTGTTGGGTGAACGGTTCGTTCACGCCGCCGGGAACAGCTTGCGGGCCTTTGCTTCTGCCCCGACCGGCGGCCCAGTAGATGATCCCCACCACTGCCGCAATCCAGAACACTGACCACGGGAACCAGCTGTCGCCGTCGCCCCAGACCAGTCCCCGGCCAGGGCCAACCAAGCCCAGGAACGTCACAATGGCGGCGCCTGTCATGCCTGCGGACCAGCGCCCGCGGGCCACTTCCTCAACGTGGATGCGGCCATCGGGTTCGGGCAGCAGGGCCCACGCAACGCCGTAGGCCAGCAATCCGACGCCGAAGAAGAGTGTGAGAACCACGGCAAGGCCGCGGACGATGACGGGGTCAATGCCCCATCGATTGGCCAAGCCGCTGCAGACCCCGCCCACCCAGCGGTTGGGGCCGCGTTGCACGCCCAGGCCGCGAAGCCAGTTGAAGAACTTTGCGGATTCGGGCTGCGGGGCGGGGGCGTCAGGGGCCGGTGTTTCGGGGGCAGGGGACGGACCTGCGGCTTGCTCTGGGGTGTCCTGAATGTTGTTCATGGTTCCATCGTGGCCGCTGGGTGGGCTGCTGAACATCGGGGGTGACCCTGAAAGAACCCTGATGCACCCCCGAGAAGCACCGCGGGTTGGGCCGTGCCGTGTTTGGATTGAACCATGAGCGCAAAGATGTACCGGTCCCGAGAGCGAATTTTTGCCGGGGTCGCCGGAGGATTGGCCGAACACCTTGGCATCAAGGTGGGGCTGGTGCGCGCCATCCTGATCGGCACCAGCTTCTTCTTCGGGGCCGGGCTGGTCTTCTACGCCTGGCTGTGGCTGCTGGTTCCCCTTGCCGGGGACGACGACGCCGGCGGCAGGAAACTCTTGGCTGCGGACGGGAACCCGCGGCTGAAGCTCTTTCGCCCGTCACCGGGAGAGCCCGCAGTTTCCGAGCCGGCCTTGCCGCGGACCAAACTGTCCCTGGGATTCAAGGAGGTCCTCATTGGCGGCGGCCTGGTCATTGCCGCAGTGCTCCTGCTGAGCCAGCAAATGGGCCTGAACCTTGATTTGGGCACCCTGATTCCACTGGTCGTCATAGCGCTCGGTGCCGTGCTGGCGTGGATGCAGTTGGACAACACCCGCCGGGTTGGCCTGCTCAGCGCAGCAAAAATGGATACGCCGATGGCCCTGCTGCGACTGGGCGGCGGCGTTGCGCTGGTCATTGTTGGCGTCATTGTGATTGTTACGGGGTCCGGTTCGTGGACCCTGGTGTGGGCGTCAGTGGTTGCTTCACTGGCAGTGTTGGCAGGTGTGGGGCTTGTCCTGGCACCCTGGGTGCTGAAGTTCTGGCGGGAATTCCAAAGTGAGAGGGCCGGGCGCATTCGTGAAACCGAACGGGCCGAAATTGCCGCCCACCTGCACGATTCCGTCCTGCAGACGCTTGCCCTGATCCAAAAAAGTGCCAACTCCCCGGCAGACGTGACACGGCTGGCGCGTGCGCAGGAACGCGAGCTGCGCGAATGGATTTACCAGGATGGCACGCAAAGACCAGGAGCCTTGGTGGAGCGGGTCAAGACCGTGTGTGCCGAGGTGGAGGATTTGTACGGGCAGGCCGTTGAGGTGGTCACCGTGGGGGACGCCGAACTCACGGACCGCAGCCATGCGCTGGTCCAGGCGGTGCGTGAGGCGGTCCTGAACGGGGCGCGCCACGGCGCCACCACCGTCTCCGTCTATGTGGAGGCAGGGCCGCAGGGAGTTGACGTTTTTGTGAAGGACCGCGGGCCGGGCTTTGAAATCAGTGCCGTGCCGGCGGACAGGCTGGGAGTGCGGGAGTCCGTCGTCGGGCGCATGCAACGCAACGGCGGGAGCGCTGAGATCATTAGTTCAGCGGACGGCACGGAAGTCCGGCTGCATCTGCCCCGTGAAACACCAGCCACCGAGGAAGCCAAATGACTTTGCCAGCAACGCCCGTCAGGGTTGTGATTGTGGATGACCACGCCATTTTCCGGTCCGGGCTCAAGGCCGATCTGGCCCAGGACATTCTGGTCCTGGCAGAGGCCGCCACGGTTGAGGAAGCCATTGCCGCCGTCAACGCCACCCAGCCTGACGTGGTCCTGCTCGATGTTCATTTGCCTGGCGGACGCGGCCAGGGCGGCCGGGAAGTCATTGCCGGCTGCGCCGCGCTGCTGGCCACCACAAAATTCCTGGCCCTGAGCGTTTCCGACTCGGCCGAGGACGTGGTGTCAGTCATCAGGGCCGGTGCCCGCGGCTATGTGACAAAGTCAATTTCCGGGGCCGAAATCTCCGACGCCGTGCGGCGCGTGGCAGGCGGGGACGCAGTCTTTTCGCCGCGGCTGGCAGGATTTGTGCTGGACGCCTTTGGCACATCCGAGGTTGCCGTGGAGGACGAGCTGGACAAGCTCTCGGCACGCGAACTGGAAGTCATGCGCCTGATTGCCCGCGGCTACTCCTACAAGGAGGTGGCCAAGGCGCTGTTTATCTCCATCAAGACGGTGGAAACCCACGTCTCGGCCGTGCTACGCAAATTGCAGCTGTCCTCGCGCCACGAGCTGACCCGCTGGGCCGCCGACCGCCGCCTGCTTTAAACCAATCTGTGGCGCAGTTGTTGCATCGAATTCGCCTTAGAAAGCGCTTTCCAGTGCAACAACTGCGACACAGATGTTGGAAGGGGTTATTTGGCTGAGCCCAGGAATTCCTGCAGGCGGCCCACGCCCACGGCCAGGTCGTCGTCGCCCAGGGCGTAGGACAAGCGGAGGTAGCCGCTGGGGCCAAACGCCTCGCCGGGCACAACAGCAACTTCAGCCTTGTCCAGGATCAGGGCTGCCAGTTCGGCGGACGTTGCCGGGCGGATGCCGCCAATTTCACGGCCCAACAGGCCGCGGACATCGGCGTAGGCATAAAACGCCCCATGCGGGGTGGGGCATTCCACGCCGTCGATCGTGTTCAGGGCCGCGACCATTGCCTTGCGGCGGCGGTCAAAGGCCACCTTCATCTCATCCACGGCGGTCAACGGGCCGGCAACCGCAGCCAGAGCCGCCATCTGGGACACATTGGCCACGTTGGAGGTGGCGTGGGACTGCATGTTGGTGGCGGCCTTGGTGACATCCAGCGGTGCAATCATCCAGCCCACACGCCAGCCCGTCATGGCGTAGGTCTTGGCCACGCCGTTGAGGATGACCACACGGTCGCCCAGCTCGGGGACTGCCGTTGCGATCGAGGTGAAGGGAACGCCGTCATAGGTGAGGTGTTCATAGATTTCATCGGTGATGACCCACAGGCCCTTGGATGCTGCCCAGAGACCAATTTCGCGGGTCTGCTCGGGGGAGTAGACGGCGCCGGTGGGGTTGGACGGTGACACAAAGAGCAAAACCTTGGTGCGGGGCGTCAGCGCGGCTTCCAGCTGCTCCACCGTCACCAGATACCCCTGGTCGGGACCGGCAAAGACCTCCACGGGAACGCCGCCGGCCAGGCGGATCGCCTCGGGGTAGGTGGTCCAGTAGGGGGCCGGGAGGATGACTTCATCTCCTGGATCCAGCAGTGTTGCGAAGGATTCGTAGACAGCCTGCTTGCCGCCGTTGGTGACCAGCACCTGGGCCGGATCCACGGCGTAGCCGGAATCGCGCAGCGTCTTCGCTGCAATGGCGCTGCGCAATTCAGGCAACCCGGCGGCGGGGGAGTATCTGTGGTACTTAGGCTGGCGGGCAGCGGCGATGGCTGCCTCAACAATATAGTCAGGTGTGGGGAAATCGGGCTCGCCGGCGCCAAACCCAATAACAGGGCGGCCCGCGGCCTTCAATGCCTTGGCTTTGGCGTCCACTGCAAGCGTGGCGGATTCGGCAATAGCGGCGATCCGTGCGGAAACACGGCGCCCGGAGGCGTTCTCAGCTGTCAAGTCGGCAGACATCATGATTCTTTCTTCGGTGGGAGGCCCAAAATACTTTCATCGTCAGTGTCTACTTTAGGGGCATCGGGCACCCAGTTCGACGTACGGGCTTAAGAATGCGTAGAATGGGTAACCGGTGTTGAACCCCCATGATGGTTCACGCCTTGAAGCCGGTTTGGAAAGACTGCTTCGACGCTGTAGGTTATTCATGGCAATTAGCAAGGAATGGATGTTTGCCCGCGGACGCCCACATGGGTCGGTGGATGAATTTCAAAGGGTAGTGGCGCAATTGGTAGCGCAGCGGTCTCCAAAACCGCAGGTTGCAGGTTCGAGTCCTGTCTGCCCTGCGCATGGTCGTAGCGGTTTTTACACTGTTAGATGTGTATGAAACCCGCGTCTGAGCGAATGTTTGCACATCACACGGTCCGGAATGCCGGATTGGCGTGTATTCCAACAAATGATGAGTGAGGCACTGGTGACCGAAACTGCGGCAAGCAGCTCCAAGGGCCCTGTGAAGAAGGCTGCAAAGCCCGGAATCTTTAGCCGGATCGCGCTCTTCCTCCGCCAAGTCATTGGCGAGCTGAAGAAGGTTGTCACCCCCACTCGCAAAGAGTTGATCAACTACACCGGTGTGGTGCTGGTATTCGTTGTCATCGTGATGGCTATTGTTACCGTCTTGGATCTGGGCTTCGGTCAAGCCGTGCTGTGGGTCTTTGGTGGAAACGTAAACATCGAGCAGTAAGACGCTCAACTTGGCCGACCTCGCTGAATCATTTGGCATGGGGTCGGTTTGAGCCATTTAAGAAACGCACAAGGAAAGCAGGAAATTCGTGTCTGAGCTGGAGCCCGAGGCTACATACAGTGAGCAGGACCAGGACACTGTGGTTGCTGATGCTGCCATCAATGCCGACCTTGATGCCGTTGATGATGCAGCTGATGCACCAACAGAAGCTGTTGAAGTAGAAGCTGAAGTTACTGACGAGCCGGCAGCAGATGCCGAGCCCGAGGTGGACCCGGCCGAAGAATTCAAGGCCAAGCTGCGCCGCCAAGAGGGTGACTGGTACGTCATCCACTCCTACGCCGGTTACGAAAACCGCGTCAAGGTCAATCTTGAGTCCCGCAGCCTGTCGCTGAACATGGAAGACTACATCTTCGAAGTTCAGGTCCCGATGGAAGAAGTCGTGGAGATCAAGAACGCAACGCGCAAGGTTGTCAACCGCGTTCGCATTCCCGGCTACGTTTTGGTCCGCATGGATCTGACGGATGCCTCCTGGGGCGTTGTTCGCCACACCCCCGGTGTTACAGGCTTCGTGGGTAACGCCCACAACCCTGTCCCGCTGCGCCTGGATGAGGTCTTCTCCATGCTTGCCCCGATCTTCGAGGAGCAGCAGGCTGAAGAGTCCGGCGTTCCGTTGCGTCACGATCCTGTTGACGCCGAGATCGACTTTGAGGTTGGCGAAGCCGTCATCGTCAAGGACGGTCCCTTCGAAGGCCTGTCGGCCTCGATCTCCGAGATCAAGCCCGAATCCGCGCACTTGGTGGTTTTGGTTTCCATCTTCGAGCGCGAAACCCCCGTCACGCTTGCATTCAACCAGGTCACAAAGATCTAGTTGCCCACAAATTTCGTTTCACGGGTTCGTGCTTAGCTCCTGTGAAACGTTCGGCCGGACGCCATTCGGCCACCCACCTTGGACGCGCTCCGTCGTCCTAGGAAAGATATTGAGAGAAGGACCCTACATTGGCTCCCAAGAAAAAGGTCACCGGCCTTATCAAGCTGCAGATCCAGGCAGGCGCCGCTAACCCGGCACCGCCCATCGGTCCGGCACTTGGTCAGCACGGCGTCAACATCATGGAATTCTGCAAGGCGTACAACGCTGCAACGGAATCCCAGCGCGGAAACGTTATCCCGGTTGAAATCACGGTTTACGAAGACCGAACATTTACCTTCATCACCAAGACCCCGCCGGCTGCAGAGCTCATCAAAAAGGCTGCAGGCATCGCCAAGGGTTCAGGTACGCCTCACACAGTCAAGGTTGCCCAGCTGACCAAGGCTCAGGTTACCGAGATTGCAACCCAGAAGATGGTTGACCTCAACGCGACCAGCATTGAAGGCGCAGAGAAGATCATCGCCGGTACCGCCCGTTCCATGGGTGTCACCGTCGAAGCTTAAGTCTTTTCGACTTTCGCTTTACGCCCATTTGGGCACAATAAACTTTAAGAACGACGCCGTACAGCTCACCTCAGGCGGGCTGGCGACGTACGTAGTGGCAGGGCCCGCGCGGTCCTAACGACCACAACTGCACAAGGAGAAACGCAGCATGGCAAAGCGCAGTAAAGCATATGAGGCAGCCGTAGCCAAGATCGATGCAGACAATGTCTACGCACCGTTCGACGCTATCAAGCTCGCCAAGGACACCAACCCGTCCAAGTTCGACGCCACCGTTGAGGTTGCCTTCCGCTTGGGTGTAGACCCTCGCAAGGCTGACCAGATGATCCGTGGCACGGTTAACCTGCCCCACGGTACCGGTAAGACTGCCCGCGTCCTGGTTTTCGCAACCGGTGAGCGTGCCGAGGCTGCCATTGCAGCCGGCGCCGAATTCGTTGGTACCGACGACCTGATCGAAAAGATCCAGGGCGGCTGGACCGACTTCGACGCAGCCGTTGCCACACCTGACCTCATGGGCAAGGTTGGCCGTTTGGGTAAGGTTCTTGGTCCGCGTAACCTCATGCCGAACCCGAAGACCGGTACGGTAACGAACGATGTTGCCAAGGCTGTAAACGACATCAAGGGTGGAAAGATCGACTTCCGCGTCGACAAGCACTCCAACCTTCACTTCATTATTGGCAAGGTGTCCTTCGACGCCGTCAAGCTGGCTGAGAACTACGCAGCCGCATTGGAAGAGGTGCTTCGTTTGAAGCCGTCCGCTTCCAAGGGCCGCTACCTGCAGAAGGCCACCGTCTCCACGACGTTCGGCCCCGGCATCCCGGTAGATCCTCAGGCAACCAAGGTTGTCATCGAGGCGTAAGTCTTAGATATTCAAATGAAAGGGCCGGTGTAGCGTAGAGCTACACCGGCCCTTTCTTTGTAGGCTGGGATGATGGAGTTTGATCCCCGGGAAAGAGGAGCAGTTGCATGGTTCTGAGCATTCGCACAGCCGTTGCGGCCGATGCCCCGGAACTGGCTGCCTTGGCGGCCCTGACTTTTCCCTTGGCATGCCCGCCCGGCAGCCCGCCGCAAGAGATTGCGGCGTTTGTTGCGCAGCATCTCAGCGTCCAGGTATTCCACCAATACCTGGCCGACCCTGTGCGGGCGTTGTTCGTTGCACAGGATGCCGTCGGCAGCGGTGCGGAACGCATGCTGGCGTACACCATGCTGGTGGACTCCCCGCCGTCGGACGCCGACGTGGCGGCAGTGGTGGCCGCGGACGATTCCACGGAACTGAGCAAATGCTACGCGCACCCGGACACGCACGGCAGCGGCGTCACGGCCAGGATCATGGCGGCTAGCCTTGCCTGGGCGCAGGAGCGGGGCAGGGGACAGGTCTGGCTGGGCGTCAACAGCGAAAATCTGCGGGCCCAACGCTTTTACACAAAACACGGTTTCACCATTGCAGGGACCAGAAGCTTTCGGCTGGGGAACAGGGTCGAGCATGACTATGTCATGGTGCGCCCAACAGGCAACACAACAACGGGGTAGGTCCAACATGACAGAGGTTACGATCGAGCAGCTGCGTGTGCCTGACACGCTCGACGGTGGTTCGGCAGCGGAATTCCTGCAGGCGGTGGAAGTGTCCCGCAAAGTGCGTGCCAACACGTGGGGCAACGATGAGCTGGCGTACACGGCCGAGGAACTCTTCGAGCTGTGCCACGACCCCTATGAGTGGTACGTGGTGCTGGTGGTGCGCGTCGACCATCAGATTGTGGGCCGCGCCGGCATTGCCCTGCCACTGGATGACAACACCGATCTGGCGCACGTGACACTGGATGTGCTTCCCAGTGCCGAGGGCCGCGGGCTGGGCCGGAAGCTGCTCGAAGCTGCCGAACTGTTCGTCAAGGGTGAGAACCGCCGCATTGTTGTGGTGGAAACCAATCATCCTGCGGTGGATCTGCAGGCGGAGGCGACCGAGCACCTGGCTGCCACGCGCGACGGCAGCGTCATGCCGCTGAGCAGCCGCGAAGCCCTGTTTGCGCACAATGCCGGCTATGTCCTGGAGCAGGTGGAGCGATTCGGCGCCTGTGCGCTTCCGCTGCCGACTGACCTTGGCGGCCGTTTGAAGGACACTGCAATTGCCGCGCACGGATCGGCCTACGCCGTTCACCAGTGGATGGACAGCTGCCCGGAAAAGTGGGCGCAGGACATTGTCCGCCTGGAACAAAGCATCAGCGACGACGACGGCGCACCAGAGTCCTGGGATGTGGCGAAACTGCGGCAGGCGGAGGAACTCTCGGTGGTGACGGGGCGGCACACCCTGGTGAGCGCTGCGGAATGCCTGGAAACCGGCACTTTGGTGGCCTTCACCTCCATTTCCGTGCTCAAGCACCGCGATGATGTGGCCTTCCAGGATGACACCGTGGTGGAACCCGAGCACCGTGGCAAGGATGTTGGCTTGCACATCAAGGTGGAGAACATGGAGCAGCTCATGCGTGAATTCCCCCAGGTCAAGACCCTTTACACCTGGAACTCCCCGGACAACACCCACATGCTCTCGGTCAACGCCCAGCTGGGATTTGTCAGCGCAGGCGTCACGGGGCAGTGGCGCAAGGACTTTGACGCAGTCGACTAGCGCCAATTCACAGTGGTGGCCAACAGTTGTGTGGCAATGCGCACGTGCCGCCGATTTGGACTCCATCCGGGGTCTCCTGTAGTCTTTTGGAACCAAAGACCGTCGGTCGATGACAATCACCCCCAGCCATCAGATGCACCATGCGCCTGTATGAGTTGGATCCGGGCAGATTGGTATCCGAAAAGTCCTTCAAGAGGACGACCAGCGCAGGTGCACAAAGCTTATTTGGCAGTGTTGAACCGCGGCGAAAGCCTCCGGATCCGCTGCGGACTAACGCCCCGTACATCTGTGCGGGGCGTTTTCTTTTGCCGCCAACCTGCTTGCAGGCCACCGGCAAGGACACGCCAAGACCGGCATTAATTCCCGGAAGGAGTGTTATGGCAACGCCAACAAAGGTGGCCGCAGTTGCTGAAATCACACAGGATTTCAACGAATCAACTGCAGCAGTCCTAACCGAATACCGTGGGCTCACCGTTGCTCAGCTCAAGGAGCTGCGCGTTTCTCTCGGCCAGGACACAAAGTTCGCGGTCGTAAAGAACACCCTGACTGCCATTGCGGCCAAGGAAGCTGGTGTTGACGCTTTCGAGGGTCAGCTGTCCGGCCCCACCGCCATTGCATTCATCAAGGGTGACGCTGTTGCAGCAGCAAAGAGCCTGACGGATTTTGCAAAAGCCAACAAGCAGCTGGTCATCAAGACCGGTGTCTTCGAAGGTAAGGCTCTGAACGCTTCCGAGGTTGCCGCACTGGCCGCCCTGGAATCCCGCGAGCTGCAGCTGGCCAAGGTTGCCGGCATCCTCAAGGCTCCGATGGCAGCCGCTGCACGCACGCTCGAAGCATTGCGCTTGAAGCTTGCCGAAGGCGCTCCCGCTGAAGAGGCTCCGGCCGCTGAGGAAGCTCCCGCAGCTGACGAAGCACCGGTTGCTGAAGAGGCTCCGGCCGCAGAAGCTGAGACCACCGAGGCCTAGTCCTCAGGGGATTTATTTCCCGTATGTTTTTCCCTATATCCATGAGGACTTAGGTTTTTAGATTCGCCCTTCAACGGGCACGAATACAGAAGGAGCGCCACCCATGGCTAAGCTCACCAACGACGAGCTCATTGCAGCTTTCAAGGAACTGACCATCATCGAGCTCTCCGAGTTCGTCAAGCAGTTCGAAGAGACCTTCGAAGTAACCGCTGCTGCTGTTGCAGTTGCCGGTCCGGCCGGTGCCGCAGCTGAAGAAGCTGAAGAGCAGACCGAATTCGATGTAATCCTCGAAGCCGCTGGCGACAAGAAGATTGCTGTTATCAAGGAAGTTCGCGCACTGACCTCCTTGGGTCTGAAGGAAGCCAAGGAGGTCGTTGACTCGGCTCCCAAGGCTGTTCTTGAAGGCGTTACCAAGGAAGCTGCTGAGAAGGCCAAGGAAGCCCTCCTGGCTGCCGGCGCCACGGTTACTGTCAAGTAATCACCTCGCACTTCAAAAGAAGCCCCGCACCGTTTGGTGCGGGGCTTCTTTGCGTCCGAGGGCCGGCTGGGGCAACGTGTCCAGACCCGTCGCCGGCTCCGACGCAGACCGAGGGAATGCCGGTCCAACGACGGGCGCGGGCGGCGGCGAGCTATTCGGGCACTGAAATGTCGGCCACTGTGGCGTCAAAGGCTGTGACGAGGGCGTCGGCTTCCACGAACATGCTGTAGCCGTGCTCGCCCGCCCCCATGGCCACCTTGCGCCCACGGACACCTTCATCAACGAACACGGGCCACGGCGTGCTGCTGCCCAGGGGAGTGATGGTGCCGCGTTCGTAGCCTGTGGCAGTCAAGGCCACCTCGGCGTGCGGCATCTGGAGCTTGTTGACCCCCACCACTGCACGCAGCTTGGGCCAGGAGATGGCCCGCCCGCCGGGTACCAGGGCGAAGAGGAAGGTGCCGTCGCTGCGTTTGACCACCAATGACTTGACAATGTCGCCGGGCTCAATGCCCATGAGTGCCGCGGCTTCTGTGAGCGAGTTTGCCGCAGGCCTGGGAAAGATCTCCACCTCGAGTCCGCGTTCGGCGGCGTCGGCAGCCACGCGTGCATGGCCCGACAACTGCGCAGCCCCACTCACTGCGCGTCCCGGAACAAGAGCAGCGCCTCGCCCTGGCCGCCGCCTCCGCAGAGGGACACCGCTGCCTTGCCCGAGCCGCGCCGGCTCAGCTCCAGGGCCGCATGCAGGGCAAGCCGGGCACCGGATGCGCCAATGGGGTGGCCCAGGGCAATGGCGCCGCCGTGAATGTTGCACTTCTCCAGCGACATGCCCAGATCGTGCAGCGACTGGACGGCAACGGAACCAAACGCCTCGTTGATCTCAATGAAATCAAGGTCGCCAACACTCCACCCGGCAGTGTCCAGGGCCTTCACAATGGCGTTGGAGGGCTGGGAGTGCAGTGAATTGTCCGGTCCTGCCACCTGGCCGGGGGAGCCCACCACGGCCAGCCACTCAAGCCCGTGCTCCTGCGCGTAGGAACGCGACGCGAGCACCAGGGCGCTGGCCCCGTCGGAGAGGGGAGAGGAGTTGCCTGCCGTGATGGCGCCGTCGGCCGTGAAGGCAGGGCGCAGTCCGGCAAGGGTTTCCACCGTTGTCTGCGCGCGGATGCCCTCGTCCTGGGTCAGCACCAGCGGCTCGCCTTTTCGCTGGGGCACGGTTAGGGGGACTATCTCGGCGTCAAAAACGCCCGCCGCGGCCGCTGCTGCTGCACGCTGGTGCGACGCCGCAGCCACCTGGTCCTGGGCGGTTCTGCTGATGTTCAGGCGGATGTTGCCCCGCTCGGTGGAAAGGCCCATGGAGTCGGCGTCAAAGGCGTCCGTCAGGCCATCATGGGCGGCCACATCCAAGGCCTGGACGGCGCCGTACGTCCAGCCCTGCCGTGAGCCCGGGAGAATGTGCGGGGCGCGGGTCATGGACTCCTGGCCGCCGGCCACCACCACTGCGGCCTCACCGCTGCGGATCAGACGTGCGGCGTCGATGACGGCTGTCAGCCCGGACAGGCACACCTTGTTGATGGTCACGGCCGGCACGTTCCAGCCGATCCCGGCACCCACGGCGCTTTGCCGTGCCGGGTTCTGCCCGGCGCCGGCCTGGAGCACCTGGCCCATAATCACAAAATCAACATCGGCGGTGTTGACACCGGATTTCCCGAGGGCGCCGGCAATGGCCTTCGCGCCGAGTTCGACGGCGGTAAACGGTGCCAGTTGTCCGTTGAGCCGCCCCTGCGGGGTGCGGGCTCCGGCAAGAATTACTACATCATTTGCTTGTGCCGTCATGGCTGCCGCGCTCCTTGAACCTAGTGCCGTGCGGCTCCTCGTTGAGCCATACGTATCCTCCATAGAATCTAACAGCACAGCACTGCCGTAAATTTCTCAAGCTGCCATTAAGTGCGTGGACAGAAATCGCGTGCCGCCTGGTCGGCAAGTGCGTGCTCGGCGGAACGCAGGTGAGTGTTGCGCCACACTGCACAGCAAGCCGCAGCCCAAGTTCCGCATGAATCCGCCAGATTTCGCAGGCGAAATATCAATACTTGCGTATTTGTGTCCCGTGGGGTAGACATGAGGGTTATTTTGCCTGTAATGTAGTTCTTTGCGTATCCCTCTTAACCTTCAGCCTTCATATAGCGGTGGGCTTTGCTTCGGACAAGAGAATTTGGACAACGCGAATCAGTGGCTGACTAGAGCAGCAACTGATGCGTGTTGGCTCAGCTCTTGGCCAGCGATCGTAGTGGTTTGATGACCACTATCGGCTCGGGTGGGGGTTCGTAAGAACAAGCCTGCAGGTCTGTGGAAGGATCCCTCTTGGTCGCCTCGAGCACCTCTAATGTAAATAACGCTGCAACCGCTATCGATTCAAACAGCACCGACGGTGCAAAGAGTCGCCTCTCATTCGCAAAGATTCGTGAGCCGCTTGACGTGCCGAATCTGCTTGCCCTCCAAACCGAGAGCTTTGACTGGCTCGTAGGCAACGGGCGCTGGCAGGACCGCATGCAAACGGCCGTGGACGCTGGCGATGACAGCGTGGCCGTCACCTCGGGCCTCTCCGACATTTTCGAAGAGATTTCCCCCATTGAGGACTTCCAGGGCACCATGTCCCTGTCCTTCACGGAGCCGGAATTCTCTGACCCCAAATTCACCGTTGACGAGTGCAAGGACCGCGACGCAACATACGCCGCGCCGTTGTACGTCAAGGCCGAGTTCATGAACAACTTGACCGGTGAAATCAAGCAGCAGACTGTCTTCATGGGCGACTTCCCGCTCATGACCAACAAGGGCACCTTTGTGATCAACGGCACCGAGCGTGTTGTTGTATCCCAGCTGGTTCGTTCCCCGGGTGCTTACTTTGAGCGCACGGCGGATAAGACCAGTGACAAGGAAATCTTCACCGCCAAGATCATCCCCTCACGTGGTGCATGGTTCGAGTTGGAGATTGACAAGCGCGACCAGGTTGGCGTCCGTCTTGACCGCAAGCGCAAGCAGTCAGTCACAGTACTGCTGAAGGCCTTGGGTTGGACCGAAGGTCAGATCCTGGAGGAGTTCGGCGAGTTCGACTCCATCCGTGCCACCTTGGAAAAGGATGCCACCACAGGCCGCGAAGATGCCCTGCTGGACATCTACCGCAAGCTGCGTCCGGGCGAGCCGCCCACAGTTGACGCTGCCGACGCGTTGCTGCACAACCTGTACTTCAATCCCAAGCGTTACGATCTGGCCAAGGTTGGCCGTTACAAGATCAACCGCAAGCTTGGCATTGACTTGCCGTTGAGCGACGAGAAGGCTTCCGTGCTGAGCGTGGACGACATTGTCGCCATGATCAAGTACCTGGTTGCCTTGCACGCCGGAAACAAGACCACCAAGGGCCAGCGCGACGGCGCCGAGGTTGACTTGCGCGTTGACGTCGATGACATCGACCACTTCGGCAACCGTCGCATCCGCGCCGTTGGCGAGCTCATCGAGAACCAGGTCCGTACGGGTCTTTCCCGCATGGAGCGCGTTGTCCGCGAGCGTATGACCACGCAGGACGTCGAAGCCATCACGCCGCAGACCCTGATCAACATCCGTCCCGTTGTGGCTGCCATCAAGGAGTTCTTCGGAACTTCCCAGCTGTCACAGTTCATGGATCAGAACAACCCGCTGGCCGGTTTGACGCACAAGCGTCGCCTGTCCGCGCTGGGCCCGGGCGGTTTGTCCCGTGACCGAGCAGGGATGGAAGTTCGAGACGTTCACCCGTCCCACTACGGCCGTATGTGCCCCATTGAAACTCCTGAAGGACCCAACATTGGTCTGATTGGTTCATTGGCTTCCTACGGTCGCATCAACCCGTTCGGTTTCATTGAGACACCGTACCGTCGTGTCAAGGACGGCTTCGTTTCCGACGAAGTTGATTACCTGACTGCTGATGACGAGATGGATGTTGTTATTGCTCAGGCCAACGCGCCTTTGGATGCCAACAGCCACTTCTCCGAAGACTCCGTACTGGTTCGCCAGCGCGGTGGTGGCGGCGAGCCTGTTTTGATCCCGGCAAACGACGTCGAGTACATGGACGTTTCCCCGCGCCAGATGGTGTCTGTGGCTACGGCCTTGATCCCGTTCCTTGAGCATGACGATGCCAACCGCGCCCTCATGGGTGCGAACATGCAGCGTCAGGCTGTGCCGTTGGTCCAGTCCGAGTCCCCGTTCGTGGGAACCGGCATGGAGCGCGCAACAGCTGTTGACGCCGGTGACGTTGTCATCGCCAAGAAGGCTGGTGTTGTCTCGGAGGTATCCGCAGACATCGTTGTCATGTTGAACGACGACGGCACCGAGACCAACTACCCGATCGCCAAGTACCAGCGTTCCAACCAGGGAACGGCCTACAACCAGCGCGTTCTGGCCTCTGAGGGCCAGCGTCTTGAAGTTGGCGGCATCATTGCCGACGGTCCCGCAACGGACATGGGCGAGCTCGCCCTGGGTAAGAACCTCTTGGTCGCCTTCATGTCATGGGAAGGTCACAACTACGAGGATGCCATCATCCTCTCGCAGCGCATTGTTGCTGAAGATGTGCTCTCCTCCATCCACATCGAAGAGCATGAGATCGACGCTCGCGACACCAAGCTTGGTGCCGAGGAAATCACCCGGGACATCCCGAACGTTTCCGAGGAAATCCTTGCCGGTCTGGACGAGCGCGGCATCATTCACATCGGTGCAGAAGTTGAAGCCGGCGACATCCTGGTAGGCAAGGTCACCCCCAAGGGTGAAACCGAGCTGACCCCGGAGGAGCGCCTGCTCCGTGCCATCTTCGGTGAGAAGAGCCGCGAAGTTCGCGACACTTCCTTGAAGGTGCCCCACGGCGAGTCCGGTACTGTCATTGGCGTTCGCGTCTTTGACCGTGACTCCGAAGACGATCTGCCCCCCGGTGTGAACCAGCTGGTTCGCGTCTACGTTGCCAACAAGCGCAAGATCACCGACGGTGACAAGCTTGCCGGCCGCCACGGCAACAAGGGTGTCATCTCCAAGATCCTCCCGATCGAGGACATGCCGTTCCTTGCCGACGGCACCCCCGTTGACATCGTCCTGAACCCCTTGGGTGTTCCGGGTCGAATGAACGTTGGCCAGGTCCTGGAAATTCACCTCGGGTGGGTTGCCAAGACCGGTTGGAAGATTGAGGGCGAGCCGGACTGGGCTAAGAACCTGCCCAACCTGCCCCGCGAAATCGGCCAGACCCGCGTTGCCACCCCGGTGTTCGACGGTGCCCGTGATGAGGAAATCACAGGCCTGCTCGATTCCACCAACGTGACTCGCGACGGCGTTCGCCTGATCGATTCTTCCGGCAAGACCCAGCTGTTTGACGGCCGCTCCGGCGAGCCGTTCCCGGATCCGGTCTCTGTTGGCTACATGTACATCTTGAAGCTTCACCACTTGGTGGATGACAAGATTCACGCCCGCTCCACGGGTCCGTACTCCATGATCACCCAGCAGCCCTTGGGCGGTAAGGCCCAGTTCGGTGGCCAGCGCTTTGGTGAGATGGAAGTTTGGGCACTGGAAGCATACGGTGCGGCATACACCTTGCAGGAACTGCTGACGATCAAGTCCGATGACATCCATGGCCGTGTAAAGGTTTACGAAGCCATCGTCAAGGGCGAGAACATCCCGGAGCCGGGCATCCCGGAATCCTTCAAGGTTCTCATCAAGGAAATGCAGTCGCTGTGCCTGAACGTGGAAGTTCTTTCCACGGACGGCACCACGATTGAGATGCGTGACTCGGATGAAGAAGTCTTCCGGGCCGCGGAGGAGCTGGGCATCGACCTGTCACGGGCCGAGCCTAACTCTGTCGAAGAAGTTTAGTGACTCTGGCGGCGGTGGCCAGCCCACCGCCGTCGCACTTCTTCCCGTACCCGACACAGACTTTCAGACTTTAGAGAATTAGAGAGAACAGGACCCATATGTCCAGCGAATCCTCCTTCGGCTTCATGCAGATTGGCCTGGCCACCGCACAAGATATCCGCGATTGGTCCCACGGCGAAGTCAAGAAGCCGGAAACCATCAACTACCGCACGCTCAAGCCGGAAAAAGACGGTCTTTTCTGTGAAAAGATCTTCGGCCCGTCGCGTGACTGGGAATGCTACTGCGGCAAGTACAAGCGCGTACGCTTCAAGGGCATCATTTGCGAGCGTTGTGGCGTTGAAGTCACCCGCGCAAAGGTACGCCGTGAGCGCATGGGCCACATTGAGCTTGCAGCTCCCGTAACCCACATTTGGTACTTCAAGGGCGTTCCCTCGCGCTTGGGCTACCTCCTGGACCTGGCACCGAAGGACCTTGAAAAGGTCATCTACTTCGCTGCCTACATGATCACCAGTGTTGACGACGAAGCACGTCACGCCGAGCTGCCGAACCTCCAGATCGAGCACGACCTGGAAAAGAAGCGCATGGTTGACACCCGTGACAGCGACATCGCCACGATCGCCCGCGACCTTGAGGGTGAATTGTTGCGCCTTGAGGGCGAAGGCGCCAAGGCAGCGGACAAGAAGAAGGCCCGCGACTCCGCGGACCGTCAGATGGCCAACGTGCGCAAGCGCGCCGACGCCGACATCGACCGCCTCGAGCAGGTTTGGGACCGTTTTAAGGCCCTGAAGGTTGCCGACCTCGAAGGTGACGAGGCCCTGTACCGCGAATTGCGTGACCGTTACGGCATGTTCTTCGAAGGTTCCATGGGTGCCGAAGCCATTAAGAGCCGTCTTGAGACCTTTGACATGGCCGGTGAAGCGGAGATCCTTCGCGACATCATCGCCAATGGCAAGGGCCAGCGCAAGACCCGTGCCCTCAAGCGCCTGAAGGTTGTCAACGCATTCTTGACCACCAACAACAGCCCGCTTGGCATGGTTCTGGATGCCGTCCCGGTGATCCCGCCGGAACTGCGCCCCATGGTTCAGCTCGACGGTGGCCGTTTCGCCACCTCGGACCTGAACGACCTGTACCGCCGCGTGATCAACCGCAACAACCGGCTGAAGCGCCTCCTCGACCTCGGTGCGCCCGAGATCATCATCAACAACGAGAAGCGGATGCTCCAGGAGGCCGTCGACGCGCTGTTCGACAACGGCCGCCGCGGCCGGCCCGTCACCGGGCCGGGCAACCGTCCGTTCAAGTCGCTCAGCGACATGCTCAAGGGCAAGCAGGGCCGGTTCCGCCAGAACCTGCTCGGCAAGCGCGTCGACTACTCCGGCCGTTCGGTCATCGTCGTCGGCCCGCAGCTGAAGCTGCACCAGTGTGGTCTGCCCAAGCAGATGGCCCTGGAGCTCTTCAAGCCGTTCGTGATGAAGCGCCTGGTTGATCTCAACCACGCACAGAACATCAAGAGCGCCAAGCGCATGGTTGAGCGTTTCCGTCCCCAGGTCTGGGATGTTCTCGAAGAGATCATCACCGAGCACCCGGTACTGCTGAACCGTGCACCAACCCTGCACCGTTTGGGCATCCAGGCGTTCGAGCCCCAGCTTGTTGAAGGCAAGGCAATCCAGCTTCACCCGCTGGTTTGTGGCGCTTTCAACGCTGACTTCGACGGTGACCAGATGGCAGTTCACTTGCCGCTGAGCCCCGAGGCACAGGCAGAAGCGCGCATCTTGATGCTGTCCTCGAACAACATTTTGAAGCCTTCCGACGGCCGCCCGGTTACCCTGCCTTCGCAGGATATGATCATCGGCCTGTACCACTTGACCACCAAGCGTGTTGGTTCAGCTGGCGAAGGCCGCAGCTTCTCCACCTCGGCTGAGGCGCTCATGGCGTTCGACGCCGGTGAGTTGCACTTGAACTCACAGGTCAAGATCCGCTTGAGCGACTTTGTTCCCAGCGTTGACCGCGAAGCTCCGGAAGGGTTCGAGGCTGGCGATTCCGCCATCATCGACACCTCCCTGGGTCAGGTCATCTTCAACGAAACCCTGCCGGCCGACTACCCCTGGGTGGAAAAGGTTGCAGACAAGGGCCAGCTCTCCGAGATCGTCAATGACCTCGCAGAGCGGTACCCGAAGGTTGTTGTTGCAGCAACACTGGATAACTTGAAGGATGCCGGTTTCTACTGGGCAACCCGATCAGGTGTGACCGTTGCGATCTCGGACATCAAGGTGCCCGAGTCCAAGCCGGCCATCCTTGAAGGCTACGAAATCAAGGCCGCCAAGGTTCAGGCCCAGTTCGACAAGGGTCTGATTGCTGACGACGAGCGCCGCCAGGAGCTCATCGACATCTGGAACCAGGCAACCAACGAGATCGCTGATGCGATGCGTGCGTCCTTCGCCGCATCCAACACGATCAACCGCATGGTTTCCTCCGGTGCCCGTGGTAACTGGATGCAGGTTCGCCAGATTGCCGGTATCCGTGGCTTGGTGGCCAACCCGAAGGGTGAGATTATTCCTCGCCCGATCAAGTCCTCCTACCGTGAGGGCCTGTCGGTTTTGGAGTACTTCATTGCCACTCACGGTGCCCGGAAGGGCCTGGCCGATACCGCTCTGCGTACAGCCAACTCCGGTTACCTGACACGTCGCCTGGTTGACGTTTCCCAGGATGTCATTGTTCGTGAAGACGACTGTGGTACCGAGCGCGGCCTGACCCTGCCGATCGCGGTGGTTGACGCCGCCGGCGAGTTCGTGCTGCACGAGGAAGTCGAGAACAGCGTGTACGCACGCACCTTGGCTGCCGAGGTAGTGGACTCTTCCGGCAAGGTGCTCGCTGTTGCCGGCGCCGACGTTGGCGACGTGCTGATCGGTGAACTGTTCGCCGCTGGCATCGAAGAGATCAAGGTCCGTTCAGTGCTCACCTGTGAGTCAACTGTTGGAACCTGTGCTCTGTGCTACGGCCGTTCCTTGGCCACGGGTAAGACCGTGGACATTGGTGAAGCCGTCGGTATCATCGCTGCACAGTCCATTGGTGAGCCCGGTACCCAGCTGACCATGCGTACCTTCCACACCGGTGGTGCTGTTTCTGCCAGCCGTGGCGAGGATATTACCCAGGGTCTGCCTCGTATCCAGGAGCTCTTCGAAGCACGTACCCCCAAGGGTGTGGCTCCGATCGCAGAAGCTGCCGGTCGCATCAACATTGATGAGTCCGAGAAGACCATGCGTTTGATCCTCACACCAGACGACGGCACCGAAGAGATCGCTTACCCGGTTCTGCGTCGTGCACGCCTGACGGTTGCCGACGGCGAGCACGTTGAAGTTGGCCAGAAGCTCATTGTGGGTGCTGTTGACCCCAAGCAGGTTCTGCGTATCCTCGGCCCGCGTGCCGCTCAGAAGCACCTCGTTGAGGAAGTTCAGGGCGTTTACCGCAGCCAGGGTGTGGGTATCCACGACAAGCACGTGGAGGTTATCGTCCGCCAGATGCTTCGCCGCGTCACTGTCATCGAGTCCGGCGACTCGAAGCTGCTGCCGGGCGAGCTTGCCGAGCGCGGCCGCTTCGAGACGGAAAACCGTCGCGTTGTGTCCGAGGGCAAGAAGCCGGCATCAGGGCGTAACGAGCTCATGGGTATCACCAAGGCTTCCTTGGCCACCGAGTCATGGCTCTCCGCTGCTTCCTTCCAGGAAACCACCCGCGTTCTGACGCAGGCGGCCATGGAAGGCAAGTCCGACCCGCTGTTGGGTCTGAAGGAGAACGTGATCATCGGTAAGTTGATCCCGGCCGGCACCGGCCTGCCGCGCTACACCAACGTCACGGTGGAGCCCACGGAAGAAGCCAAGGCCAATCTGTTCACAGGTCCGAGCGCGTTCAGCGACTTCGACTACGTGGGCGGAGTTGGAGACTTGGGCAACGAGTTTCGCGCCATCCCCTTGGATGACTACGACTTGGGCACCAACTTCTCCGGCTAATCCCCACGCCCTCCCAAGGTTCAGCCGCTGGCGCGTCTGAACTTTGGGGCCCTCGGGCGTGTGGGCCCAGCTAGACCAACGACGGCGGTTGGTGGGTTTCATTGCGAAACTCACCTGCCGCCGTCGTGCTTTAATCAAACGCTCTCGCAGCAATGGCTGGTTTTTTGGGAACGCTCGCTCACTTGCGACTACATTTTGTAGTCGCCGCGCTTCCACTTCTCCCAATCCCAGGTGCCCAAGAACTTGTTGCCGCTTGCCACGCCTTTGCTGAACATGGCCGACTTGTCCTGCTCAGAGAGGTTGAAGTCGGTGGAGCGGTAGGCGCTGGTGTCGACAAAGATGGTGCGAGAAATGGCCTGGGGATTGTTGATGTAGCTGCGGTCGTGTGCGCCCATCATGGCGCCCAGCAGCGACTTGGCCAGCTGGATGTTGTTGCTGTTGGGTGTCCAGTCTTCCGTGCGGATGGTTGCACTCCCGGAGAGTTTCACCCCAATGGTTGGCCAGCGGGACGGTATATTGTCCTGCCTGTCGAAGATGGACATGGGAAAGTTGGAGAGCAGGCCGCCATCGACGCAGACAATGTGGTCGTGGCCCGTGACTTGGGCGTTTGAGCGCATCTTCCATGGCCGGAAATAGAACGGGATGGACGCCGAAGCCCTGATGGCATCCGCCACGGAGGACGTGTCCGGGTCCATGCCCAGCAGCGGTCCATAGTCCCACGGCAACCGCAACATGAGCCCGCGGGAGACATCAGAGACAACCACCACCAGCCTGTATCGCTGGTTCTTCGGCAATGAGCTGCTGGGGTCGTCATCCTTCAAGTCGGCCCACGTCTTCACGCCTTGTTCGGCAAGCGTGTCCGTCAGCCAGTCGTGCAGGAAATCTCCTGCGTACAGCCCCTCGTGGAACAGAAGGCTTGCCACGGGGCCAATGCCTGGCACGTGGGCCAGGAAGCCAACTTCGTCCTGAAAACGGGAAAAGTCCAGCTTGTCCATGACAGACTTGACCTGGGCGACGTCCATGCCGGAGGCCAGCAGACCAGCCACAATGGCCCCCGCGGAGGTGCCTGCCACCCTGTGAAACGTGTAGGGATCACCGTGGTCGGCAAGGGCCGTCACCGCGCCCACCAAACTGGAGCCTTTTACCCCGCCGCCTTCTAGTACCAAATCTGCATCAGCCATGCCGCACCTGAGCTTTGCGTGTGAACCGCTCCATATAGGGGTGCTCCCGTCGCATGAAATGCGGGCCGCGGGCATGGAGTATTTGTAGACTGCCCCCGAGGCGCGGCCTTGTCAAGGTTCCGGCGGGCCTCGATTCGGCGAAGGGTGCAGTGCCATGGTAATGTAGTGAGTAATTGTTAGTGTGGCAGTGGATAAGAGTATTGATTTTTCATGGTTGGCCTTGAAAAGTCGATACGGGTCCGGGTTGTACGGTTCTTGTACAGCGAATGCCACATTTTTGCATGCCTAGGCGCTGTGAAAGTCGCCCAGCCTGCGACTACCAGTAAATGGCTCTTCCTTGATGGCAGAACAACTTCAGCACCTTGGTGCAGTGGTTGCTCGCCCTGGGGAAAGCGACACGAGTAACATCTCGAGAAAACAACGGAGAACACGAAAGTGCCTACGATTAACCAGCTGGTCCGAAAGGGCCGGACACCCAAGGTCACAAAGACCAAGGCTCCCGCATTGAAGGGCAGCCCCATGCGTCGCGGCGTTTGCACGCGCGTTTACACAACCACCCCGAAGAAGCCGAACTCGGCTCTGCGTAAGGTTGCACGTGTGCGCCTCAACGGTGGCGTTGAAGTTACCGCTTACATCCCCGGTGTAGGCCACAACCTGCAGGAGCACTCCATTGTGCTCGTTCGCGGTGGTCGTGTTAAGGACCTTCCCGGTGTCCGCTACAAGATCGTCCGTGGCGCCCTCGATACCCAGGGTGTCAAGAACCGTAAGCAGGCCCGCAGCCGCTACGGCGCAAAGATGGAGAAGAAGTAATATGCCTCGCAAGGGTCCGGCCCCCAAGCGGCCGCTAGTTGTAGATCCCGTATACGGCTCCCCGTTGGTCACACAGTTGATCAACAAGGTTCTCGTTGACGGCAAGAAGTCCACCGCAGAGCGCATCGTTTACGGTGCACTTGAGGGTGTTCGCGAAAAGACCGGTGCTGATCCCGTTGTTGCCTTGAAGAAGGCCATGGAGAACATCAAGCCCAGCCTTGAGGTCAAGTCCCGCCGTGTTGGTGGCGCCACCTACCAGGTTCCGGTTGAAGTCAAGCCCGGTCGCCAGACCGCTTTGGCCCTGCGTTGGTTGGTTGGTTACTCGAAGGCTCGCCGCGAGAAGACCATGACCGAGCGTTTGCGCAACGAAGTTTTGGATGCCTCCAACGGTCTTGGTGCCGCTGTCAAGCGTCGCGAAGACACCCACAAGATGGCCGAGTCCAACAAGGCCTTCGCCCATTACCGCTGGTAACTAGAGCCGTACGCGTGTCCGGCGGCGACCCCGCCGGACACGCAGTAGCTCATCTCTAGAAAAGGGAGACAACGTGGCACAGGACGTGCTTACAGACCTTAACAAGGTCCGCAACATTGGCATCATGGCCCATATTGATGCTGGCAAGACCACTACGACTGAGCGCATCCTGTTCTACACGGGTGTGAACCACAAGATCGGCGAAACCCACGACGGTGCTTCGACGACTGACTGGATGGAACAGGAAAAGGAGCGCGGCATCACCATCACGTCTGCCGCCGTGACCTGCTTCTGGAACAACAACCAGATCAACATCATTGACACCCCCGGCCACGTTGACTTCACGGTGGAAGTTGAGCGCTCCTTGCGTGTTCTCGACGGCGCCGTTGCTGTTTTTGACGGCAAGGAAGGCGTTGAGCCCCAGTCTGAGACCGTTTGGCGTCAGGCTGACAAGTACAACGTTCCGCGTATCTGTTTCGTCAACAAGATGGACAAGCTGGGTGCTGATTTCTACTTCACCGTAGACACCATCATCAACCGTCTCGGTGCAAAGCCCTTGGTTATGCAGCTGCCGATCGGTGTCGAGAGCGAATTCACCGGCGTCGTGGACCTGCTGACCATGAAGGCCTTCGTTTGGGCCGGTGACTCCAAGGGTGACGTCACCATGGGTGCCGCCTACGAAATCCAGGAGATCCCCGCTGATCTTCAGGAGAAGGCTGAAGAGTACCGCGCAGCCCTCGTTGAGGCTGCTGCCGAGTCCTCGGAAGAGCTCATGGAGAAGTACCTCGAAGGTATTGAACCCTCCGTCGAGGAGCTGAAGGCTGGCATTCGCAAGCTGACGGTCAACTCCGAGATCTACCCGGTCTTCTGTGGTTCCGCATTCAAGAACCGCGGCGTGCAGCCCATGCTCGACGCTGTTATTGACTTCCTGCCGAACCCGTTGGATGTTGGCGCCATGATCGGTCACGATCCCCGCGACGAGTCCATCGAGATCAAGCGCGAGCCGAGTGAAACTGAGCCGTTCTCGGCTTTGGCTTTCAAGATCGCCACGCACCCGTTCTTCGGTCAGTTGAACTTCATCCGCGTTTACTCCGGCAGGGCAACCTCCGGTACACAGCTGATGAACTCGACCAAGGGCAAGAAGGAACGCATTGGCAAGCTCTTCCAGATGCACGCCAATAAGGAAATGCCTGTAGACGAGATCCACGCGGGTCACATCTACGCAGTGATCGGCCTCAAGGACACCACCACCGGTGACACCTTGTGCGATCCGGCAAACCAGATTGTTCTTGAGTCGATGACCTTCCCCGCTCCCGTGATCTTCGTTGCCATTGAGCCGAAGACCAAGGGTGACCAGGAGAAGCTGTCAACGGCCATCCAGAAGCTCTCCGCTGAGGACCCGACGTTCACCGTCAACCTCAACGAAGACACCGGCCAGACCGAAATTGGCGGCATGGGCGAGCTCCACTTGGACATCCTTGTGGACCGCATGCGTCGCGAATTCAACGTTGAAGCCAACGTTGGCAAGCCGCAGGTTGCGTACCGCGAAACCATCAAGCGCGCTGTTGTCAAGCACGACTACACTCACAAGAAGCAGACCGGTGGTTCAGGTCAGTTTGCCAAGATCCAGATCGCAATTGCGCCGATGGATACTGCTGAAGGCGAGATGTACGAGTTCGAGAACAAGGTCACTGGTGGCCGTGTTCCTCGTGAATACATCCCCAGCGTTGACCAGGGCATCCAGTCCGCATTGCCTGACGGCGTGCTGGCCGGCTACCCGATGGTTGGCATCAAGGCCACGCTGCTTGACGGCGCGTCCCACGATGTTGACTCCTCCGAAATGGCCTTCAAGATCGCCGGTCGAATGGCGTTCAAGGAAGCTGCTCGGATGGCCAACCCGGTTCTGCTTGAACCGTTGATGGAAGTTGAAGTCCGCACCCCTGAGGAATACATGGGTGAAGTTATCGGCGACATCAACTCTCGTCGTGGCCAGATGCAGTCCATGGAGGACGCAAGCGGTGTCAAGGTCATCAAGGCGCTTGTTCCCTTGTCCGGCATGTTCGGTTACATCGGTGATCTGCGGTCCAAGACCCAGGGTCGTGCCGTGTACTCGATGAAGTTTGACAGCTACTCTGAGGTTCCGAAGGCAGTAGCCGACGAAATCATCCAGAAGGCTCGCGGCGAATAGTCGCACTTTGCTTGGGTCTGTTCATTAGCTCTATGCTGGAACAGACCCAAGTAGCAGTAATTTCGTAAATATAAAAAGCCCCCAGTAGACTTACTACGGTTTTAGTGACGAAAAGCGTCGCTGAAGAGTAAGTCATCTGAAAATGTTCTAGGAGGAACCCGTGGCGAAGGCAAAGTTCGAGCGGACCAAGCCGCACGTTAACATCGGCACCATCGGTCACGTTGACCATGGTAAGACCACGTTGACGGCTGCCATTTCCAAGGTACTGTACGACAAGTACCCGACACTCAACGAGCAGCGTGATTTCAGCTCCATCGACTCGGCTCCCGAGGAGAAGCAGCGCGGTATCACGATCAACATCTCCCACGTTGAGTACCAGACTGAGAAGCGCCACTACGCACACGTAGACGCCCCCGGTCACGCTGACTACATCAAGAACATGATCACCGGTGCTGCCCAGATGGACGGCGCTATCCTGGTGGTTGCTGCGACTGACGGTCCGATGGCCCAGACTCGCGAGCACGTTCTGTTGGCCCGCCAGGTTGGCGTTCCCTACCTGCTGGTCGCACTGAACAAGTCCGACATGGTCGATGACGAAGAACTCCTCGACCTGGTCGAAATGGAAGTTCGCGAACTGCTGTCCTCACAGGGCTTCGACGGCGACGAGGCACCTGTTGTCCGCGTTTCCGGCTTGAAGGCTCTGGAAGGCGACCCCGAGTGGGTCAAGTCCGTTGAAGACTTGATGGATGCTGTTGACAACCATGTTCCGGACCCGATCCGCGACAAGGACAAGCCGTTCCTCATGCCGGTTGAAGATGTTTTCACCATCACCGGTCGTGGAACTGTTGTTACGGGCCGCGCCGAGCGTGGAACCCTGCAGATCAACTCCGAGGTCGAGATTGTCGGCATCCGTCCGGTCCAGAAGACCACGGTTACCGGTATCGAGATGTTCCACAAGCAGCTCGACGAGGCTTGGGCCGGCGAGAACTGTGGTCTGCTGCTCCGCGGCATCAAGCGCGAAGACGTAGAGCGCGGTCAGGTTATCGTCAAGCCGGGTTCAATCACCCCGCACACCGATTTCGAAGCCAACGTCTACATCTTGGCCAAGGATGAGGGCGGTCGTCACAACCCGTTCTACTCCAACTACCGCCCGCAGTTCTACTTCCGCACAACGGATGTTACCGGCGTTATCACCTTGCCTGAGGGCACGGAAATGGTTATGCCTGGCGACAACACCGAAATGACTGTCGCGCTGATCCAGCCGATCGCCATGGAAGAGGGCCTCGGCTTCGCTATCCGCGAAGGCGGCCGCACCGTTGGTTCAGGTCGTGTCACCAAGATCATCAAGTAGTCTTTAGACTGTTTGAATTCTTGAAAAGAGGGTCCCAGCTTCGGCTGGGGCCCTCTTTTTTTGGCGTTAGGGTGGGAGTGACAGGAAGGTGCGCCGATGCCACAGATAGTTGCCGAACGATTTGTCCGCGTGGACCCGGCCACAGCGTTTGAGCTCTCGCAAACCACTGGGGCGTTCCGTTTGCGCTGGGACCCGTTCATTCATTCCCAACAATTCCAGGACGGCGCCATCACCGCGGCCAAGGGCGTGCGCACCCGTACGCGTTCCCGGCTGGGACTGCTGATGGTCAGCGAGTATGTGTCCTTCGTGCCGGGGAGGAACGTTGGCATGAAGATGGTGGACGGTCCGTGGTTCTTCGCCCAGTTTGGCGGCGGTTGGCGCTTCACCGAGTCCGACGGCGGCACCAGGCTGGTCTGGAAGTACACCTTCACATGCAAGCCACGCTGCCTGCAGTGGATGGCCCACCCATTGGGCCGGCGTCTGCTGGGGCGGGAGATTGAACGGCGGATCTCTTCCTTTGCCGCAGCCTGCGAAGATCCGCAACTGATCGCCGACTTCCGGGCCCTGCCCTGAGGGCCCGGTGCGGCTGACCGGGCTTTGCGATGCCAGTACGGAAGGTTCGTGGTTCCGGCACCATGGGTAGTTATGCCCATTTGATGGTGTAAATGACGGTCGGGTGTTTGACTTGCCCTAAGCTGAGAGTTCGCCAGTAGTGAGGGAAACACATGAGTCAGCATCAGCAGCCCGCCGTGCCTCCGCAGCCACCGGAGCGCATCGCCACCGCTGAAGCCTACCGGCAAGGCTATTTGCAAGGCCATCGGGCCGGCTGGATGGATGCACTTGCAGCGCAGGCAAAAGCGGCCGCACCCGTGCTGGCACCCCCAATCCCGACCGCACCCGTGCCGGCCGCGCAAGCCACCCAGGTGACTGCCGCAAAGTTGCCGGCACCAGTCATGCCCGGTGCGCAACTGCCGGCGAATGCAATGCCCGTGCTTCCGGCCTACGGGCAGCGGCCGGCCATGCCAATGGCGCCGCCATCCAGCTACCCGGTGCCTGCGCCGGCGCCGGCCCAGCTTGATCCCGCTGCTTTGGCTGCAAGGCGAAACAAGCGCGAGTCACAAAACATCAACATCACCTTGTATGTTGCCAGTTTGCTCATGGTCGCAGCAGCTGCCCTCTTTGTGGGCAGCAATTTGCCTGCCGCCGCCCGCCTGGTGGGCGTTTGGGCCGGAACCGCGCTCTTTTACGGCGCCGGGCTGCTCCTTCACCGCAGGGTTGGCCGGCTCAGGCCGGCGGCGGTCGCGTTCACCGGAACCGCACTGGCCATCATTCCCTTTGCTGGGCTGGCCACCTACAACCTGGGCTTCCCTGAAGCGCCCGGGGTGTGGCTGGCCACCTCAGTCATTGGCACCGTGGCCTACATCGTCGCTGCCGTGCGGCTGCAAAGCCGCCTGGTGGTGTACCTGTCCCTGGCATTCCTGCTGTCCACGGCGTGGTCGTCGGTGGCCGTCCTCGGCGCCGCGTTGGCTTGGTACTTTACTGCGCTCATCATCATTGCTGCACTGTTGACCTTGACCGGGTACCTCTTGAAGCGGCGGGGTTACGGTGAGGGTAGCCGTCCGAGCCTGTATGCCAAGCCATTGAACGATCTTGGCCCATGGTTTGCGCCCGCCGGGCTTGTCGGTTCCTTGATTTTCAGCCTTGCCCTCAATGCCGCCGACCATGCCCTGGTGCTCGTTGCGGGCGTCATCTACTACGCTGTCATGACGCTCACCGCGCAACCTGTTCTCAGGCGCTACAACTATCTGGGCCTGCGGCTTTCGCTGACGATGGCTGCGCCCTTCCTTGGCTGGATGATTCACCCGGATCCCACCTGGGCGGCCGGCGCGTTTACTCTTGTCCTGGCGGCGCAGGCCCTCCCCATTGCCCACACCCATGAACGCATCTCTACCTATCTGGCCAGCCCCAATTGGGCCAAGCAGGACGTTTACGCGAGCATGTCCGTCATGGCGGCAGCATCCCTGGTGTGGAGCCTGGGCTGGCACTGGACGCAAGCCGAAGCGGGCGGGAACACGCAGCTCGCGGCTGTGGGTGTTGGCACAGCCCTGGTTGTCTCGATGCTGGCCGTGCCGGCGTTCCTGCCGCACGGAGAGTGGCTTCCACTGCCGGCCGCCGGCGCGATACTGATGTTCGCACCTTTCCTTGAGGCTGCCGGCTGGACGGTGCTGCTGGCCATCGCTTTGGTCTATGCAGTCCTGCGGCATCTCACCGCCGAGCAATCCGTTCTCAAGCACACCATGCTGGTGGCCGCTCGAATTCTTGTCACTGCCCTCGCGGCGTCGTCCCTGGCGGCCTTTGTTCCGGACTACCCCGGCAAAGCCCACCTCATTGTCACTGTCATTGCTGTCATCGCAGCCCTGCAGCTGCTGGCAGACACGATACTGGCAAAATATGGCGCAGCCAATCCCGTCACCAGCTATTCAGCTGCTGCCTGGGCCCTGGTCGGCACGGCACTTGTGGTTGCACTCTCGGCGGCCTATGGTGCCGGACAGTTCTCCGCATCGCCGGATGCTGCCGGCCTGGACACGCTGCGGCTTGAATTCGTGCTTGCGGCCGTTGCTGTGGGCATGGCCGCGGCAGCGCATTCCCTCACTCTGCTGCCCCGTGCGCAAGGCTGGTCCGGCGCGGAGTTCATTGCGCCGTTGTACTTGGTTGTCGCGGCACTCTCTGCCGGACCGGTCTTGGCGGCAGGCGGTGCCAGCACCGCGTGGGCGGTTTCCACCGCTTACCTGGTGGGTGCGGGAATGCTGTTGCGCGGACGGGCCGACACCCTGCACCGGTGGATTTACTGGTGGGGCGCCAGGGCCATGTCGATGCTGCTGGCAGTTGCACTGTTCCAGCTCTGGGCGGAGGCTGATCCCCGGACGGAAATTGCGGGAACCCATGTGGGGCTGAGTTTGATGCTCCTGCTGGCGCTGGTGCCGCACGTTCTGATCCTCGCGGTTGCAGTTCGCCGGGGCAACATTGTTGCCGGTCTGTCCGTGGATGTTTGCATCACGCTGTTCGCGGTTGTTGTCCTGGGTGCGGGCGGGGCTGTCGCCGCGCAGGAGGCACGTTTGGCCAGCATGGTTGTGGTTGCACTGGTGACAGCAGCCACCGGGGTCCTTGCCGTGGCCGGCTCGCTGCGCCGGGAGCCGACGCCGGCAGCTGTGTGGGCTGCTCCTGCCGCCATGGTGGCCATGGCCCTGTGGAGCGTCGCCGACAGGGCGGTGCTTGCCGTGGTCCTGACCATTGTTGCTGCGGTGTCCGGCGTGTTGGCGGCCAGGGCTTTCGGGTCGCTGGAAAGAGCGGCTCACTTCTTGCTGGCCCGGGTGGCTGCAACGGCCCTCGTGGCAGTTGTTTTCCGGGAGCTCACAGCGAACCTCACTGTGGTTTCGCTGGCTGTCACTGTGGCGCTGCTGGGCCAGGTGGCGCTCCAGTATGCGGCCATCAGGGTTCCCCGGGTCCATGCGGCCGTGGGGGAACCGCGGGTTCTGCGGGCAGGACTGTGGCTGGTGCTGGCGGCCCAGATTGTGGTGCCGATCGCCTACCACCTTTGGGCTGGCGGCTTCGCGGCACCCGGAACAGCGCTGCGCTGGGTTGTGTGCCTTGAACTGCTCGTTCTGGCCGTGACCTCGGTTGTTGCGCAGGCGTCCTTGTCGCAACGCGGGGCGTCTTATCTGGCGCTCGTGGCCGTCATGGGCGGAGCGGCCGTGATTGCTCCCGTGCTGTGGACCGGGGCCACAGCCTTGATCCTCCTTGCCTTCGCCGTTGCCGTCATCGTGTGGCGCTGTTTTCAAACACCGAAAACTGCCGAAATGCGCTGGTACTGGCTGGTGTCCGTTGCCGCCTTCCTGGCAACGGCGTGCATTGTGGACAGCGACGCAGCCACGGGGATCTTCGCTGCCATGTGGTTGGTTGCGGGCCTGGCCCTGATTGTTGGCGCACACCTGATGCAGCGCTCCCGGCTCACCCTGCCCGGAGCGTTGCTGGTGTTCCTGGCTGCCGTGCTGTTCCGCAGCCAGGTGCTGGAACTTTCCGCACACCCGGGCTACTCGGCACTGGCCGGGTTGGTGGTGGTTGCCGGAACGTTGTACGTGGTGCGCCTGCTCCTGCTGGAGCAGCTTGAGGACAGCCGGATCCACCGCGGCAGCATTGTGGGCATGGCGCTTGGGGGAGGGGCCTTCTTCAGCCTCTGGTCCATGTTCGACGCCGGGACGGTGCTGCTGGGGGCTGTGGCCTTCACGGTCGTCGCGATGTTGGCCTGCGTGGAAGTGCCGGCGATCCGCCGCCGCAGCACCATCGATGCCGCCGTGGTCGCCTGCGCGGCCGTCTGGTTCCGGGCCTGCTCCGCGTATGTTGAGCTCGGGGTGTTCTGGGCGGTCTTGTGGTGCGCCCTCGCCCTGGCTGCGCTGGCCGTGATTCGATACGCTGGCAAACAACCAGGCGCCGGCAGGGGACTGCTGGTCGGCGCCGCAAGTTTTGCCAGCTTTGGCGCGTTCCTGACCATATTCAGCGGCGACTCCCTCCAGCAGGTCATTTCGCTGCTGGTCTTCGTGGCCCTGCTCAGCGCAGGCATGGTCCTGGACGAACGAATCTTCACCGTTTGGGGAGCCATTGGCGTGGCCACTGCCGTGATCTGGTACCTGCGCGGGTTCACCTACATTTTGCTGGCATTGCTCGCGTTGGCCCTGATTGGCTTTGTCATCTGGCGCCTGAATCGCCGGAAACCGCACGACGGCGGCCAACCGCCGGTGCCTGCCGGCGCCCCCGGCCAGCCGGGCCGCGCAGGCAGTCCCGCCGACTTTGGTGTCCACGGCCCGCCCCAGGCAGACCACACCCAGCAGCAGGTCAACGCTCCCGGCGGGCTGTCCACCCCCGGCAATCCGCCGGCAACGCCACGGTAGGGCAGGCAACGGACACCGGGTTCGTTGCGCCACGTGCCGCAGCGGTCACCGGTCGGGCGGGCGGCGCAGCCGCAGCTCCCGCCGTCGTACGCGTAGGCCAGCTAGCGCACGCCCTTGACCCGGCCAACGGCAACGGCACCTGCCAACGCGGTCAGGCCGGAGATGAGGAACAGCAGGGTGAAGCCGCCCACGGCGCTGACAAGCAGGGCTCCGATCATGGGCGCGAACGCCTGGGGAACTGTCAGGGCGATATTCATGATGCCCAGGTCCTTCCCGCGCGAAAGCTGGTTGGGGAGAACCTGCGTGGCCAGTGCCTGGTCCACTGATAGGAAGCAGCCGTAACCCAGCCCCAACAAGGCCGCGGCAACGGTGGCTGCGGTCAGGGTGGGGACAAACGCCAGAATGAGGGCTGCAATTGCCTGCAGGATGGAGGCGCCACACACGAAGGCCGGCGCCTGCCCAGACGGTCCGACAACCTGCCCAGCCACAGCGAAGCAATGATCACAAACACCATGTACACAAGAGTCAGAAGAATCAGCGAGTCCTCGGCGTCGGGCACCTTCAGCCCGTACATGAGGAAGTAGAGCAGCAAACTGGTGCCAAAGGCGTTCCCCAGGTTCACCAAAATGCGGCTCAACAACGTCCAGCCAAAGTCCGGGAACGCCCGCGGGCTGATCCACATGCCTTCCAGCAGCGAACGCAGCGTGAGCGGCGGAACCATCCCCGGCGGCAGCACGCAGTCGGGGATCAGCAGTAAAAATGGCAGGCCCAGCACCACCAGGAGCGCCGCCATCAGGGCATAGCCGCCAAAGGTGCCCAGGCCCAGCGCCATCACCAGGACCAGACCGGCAATGATGCCGACGGCCTGCGGCGCAGAGATCCAGCCGGACACATGGCCGCTCTGGTTGACAGGAACCTGATCGGAGATGGCTGCCGTCAGGGCGGCTGTGAGGACGCAGAAGAACGTGCTGGCCGGCACCCAGCAGATCCCAATCCCCAGCAAGGATGTCTGCAAGCCAAGAATGACCAGTGAGCCCGCAAAGCCTGCCATGCCGAGCGCCAGCCAGGGACGACGGCGGCCAAAGCGGGAGGTGGTCCTGTCAGAAAGTGCTCCCGTGAGCGGGTAGGCGACGAGGGCGAAGACCCCTGCGATGCCTGAGATCCAGCCGAAACCCAGGACGTTTTGTACCCAGTCCGTGGCGTTCAGGAACATCTTTACCTGCAGTGGAAGCAGCAGCTGCACGGGTGTCAGTTGCGCAATCCACACGCCAAACCAGCTCAGGGCAAACAAGGAAATCCACCGGGCGCTGACACGGCGGGTGGGAACGGATGTCAATGACAGTGCCGCCGGGGGAGCGGGAGCCCCGGCATTTTTGGTGACTTTGACCACAACTGAAGCCTCTCACGGCCGTCAAGAGTGGGCCGGCCGGTGCAAAGTTGCGGCGGGGGTAAGCAAGGCCGCGCCTGCCCCGATTGGCGTTTGGGCCCAAAATCCGGCATACTTATTGAGTTGTTCAAGTGCTTTTTCGTGTCCCGGTCGAGATAATGCTCGATGCAGGGTCCAAGCTAAAGCCCAAACATAACCATTCCTTCGCATTATTAGTGCGGGTACGTGCGTGAATTATTCACGACACGCCCGACCGCGGGGGTCGGAGCTTCGATGGATTGAGGAACCCGGAAAAATCCGGATTCAGTTCGTTGGAAGCGTGGCTGTGAGTGCCACATTGAACAGGTAAAAGTAAACAGCGTTTACGTCAACAGCATCGCTCCGTTCAGGATGCTTCGTTACAGGAAAGAGAGTCACGACGCCATGGCGGGACAAAAAATCCGCATCCGGCTGAAGTCATATGACCACGAGGTCATTGACGTTTCAGCACGGAAGATCGTTGAGACGGTCACGCGCGCAGGCGCAACGGTAGTTGGCCCTGTGCCGCTGCCCACGGAGAAGAACATCTACTGCGTAATCCGCTCTCCGCACAAGTACAAGGACAGCCGCGAGCACTTTGAAATGCGCACGCACAAGCGTCTTATCGACATCATTGATCCCACGCCCAAGGCAGTAGATTCGCTCATGCGTCTCGACTTGCCGGCCGACGTGAACATCGAAATCAAACTGTAGGGAGGTGCTGAGAAACTATGACCGCGACCCGAAACACTAAGGGCATCCTGGGCACGAAGCTCGGCATGACCCAGGTCTGGGACGAGAACAACTTGCTTGTTCCCGTAACCGTCGTCCAGGCCGACTCCAACGTCATCACCCAGCTGCGCAACGCAGAGGTAGATGGCTATGTAGCGATCCAGATCGGCTACGGCCAGATCGATCCCCGTAAGGTAACCAAGCCGCTGGCTGGTCACTTCGAAAAGGCAGGCGTCACGCCTCGCCGCCACGTCGTCGAGCTGCGCACCGCAGACGCTGACAGCTACACCCTCGGCCAGGAGCTCTCCGTTGAGATCTTCGAAGCCGGCCAGAAGGTCGACGTCGTCGGCACTTCAAAGGGTAAGGGCTTTGCTGGTGTTATGAAGCGTCACGGCTTCCATGGCGCCCCGGCCTCTCACGGTGCTCACAAGAACCACCGTAAGCCCGGTTCCATCGGTGGCGCGTCCACCCCTGGCCGCGTTTTCAAGGGTATGCGCATGGCAGGCCGTATGGGTGCCGAGCGCGTAACGACCATGAACCTGACGGTTCACGGCGTTGACGCCGAGAAGTCGCTGCTGCTGATCAAGGGTGCCGTTCCCGGCGCCCGCGGCTCGGTCGTCCTGGTACGCACCGCCGTGAAGGGAGCATAAGTAAATGACTACTGTCAAAGTAGATCTGCCTGCTGAAATCTTCGACGTTCAGACCAACGTGCCCTTGTTGCACCAGGTTGTCGTAGCTCAGCTTGCTGCCGCCCGTCAGGGTACTCACAAGACCAAGACCCGCGCCGAAGTATCCGGTGCAGGCCGTAAGCCGCACGCACAGAAGGGCACCGGCCGCGCCCGTCAGGGTTCCATCCGCGCCCCTCACATGACCGGCGGTGGCGTTGTCCACGGTCCGACCCCTCGCGACTACAGCCAGCGCACCCCCAAGAAGATGAAGGCTGCTGCGCTGCGCGGCGCTCTCTCTGACAGGGCACGCAACGGGCGTATCCACGTTATTGCTGAATTGGTTGCAGGCTCCAAGCCCTCCACCAAGGCTGCCATGGCCACCCTTGCCGGCGTTTCCTCACGTAAGAACCTCCTGGTTGTTATTGAGCGCGCCAACGACGTTGCCGCTTTGAGCGTACGTAACATCACCAACCTCCACGTTCTGTATGTTGACCAGCTCAACACCTACGACGTGCTTGTTTCCGATGACATCGTCTTCACACAGGCTGCATACGAAGTCTTCGTTTCCGGCCGCGCCGCTGCAGAAGCTTTTGCTTCCAGCATGCTGTTGGTTGAAGACCTGCTGGTTTCCGAAGATGCCGATGATGACGCCGAAGGCACCATCAAGGGCAACAAGGACTCCATGAAGTACCACGTGCCTGGTTCACGCTGGTATGACGCCACCGTGGCCGAGGTTTGGTTCGCAACCGTTGAGGAAGCCAAGGCCGCAGGCTTTGTCCCCGCCGGTGGCGAAGCTGCCCAGACGATTGAGGAGGACGCCAAATGAGCGCCGTCACCATCAAGGATCCGCGCGACGTAGTGCTTGCACCCGTCGTTTCGGAAAAGAGCTACGGCTTGATCGACGAAGGTAAGTACACCTTCTTGGTTGACCCCCGCTCGAACAAGACCGAGATCAAGCTGGCCGTGGAGAAAATCTTCTCCGTCAAGGTCGACTCGATCAACACCATCAATCGTGTTGGTAAGCGCAAGCGCACCAAGTTCGGATGGGGACAGCGCAAGGGCACCAAGCGTGCCATTGTCTCCCTTCGCGAAGGCACGATCGACATCTTCGGCGGTCCGCTTTCATAAGCGGAGACCACTTTAACGAGGAAATATACTATGGGAATCCGTAAATACAAGCCGACAACCCCGGGCCGTCGTGGCTCGAGCGTTGCCGACTTCAGTGAAATCACGCGGTCGACGCCGGAGAAGTCTCTGGTTCGTCCCCTGCCCAAAAAGGGTGGCCGCAATAACACCGGTCGTATCACGACACGTCACAAGGGTGGTGGCCACAAGCGCCAGTACCGCTTGATTGACTTCCGTCGTCACGACAAGGATGGCGTTAACGCTCGCGTTGCTGAGATCGAATACGATCCCAACCGCACCGCACGCATTGCCCTCCTGCACTACGTAGATGGAACCAAGCGTTACATCGTCGCCCCGAACAAGCTCAAGCAGGGTGACTTCGTAGAAGCCGGTCCCGCAGCTGACATCAAGCCTGGCAACAACCTTCCGTTGCGCAACATCCCCGTGGGTACTGTTATCCACGCTGTGGAGCTGCGTCCCGGTGGTGGTGCCAAGATGGCTCGTTCCGCTGGTGCGTCTGTTCAGCTCGTAGCCAAGGAAGGCCGCTTCGCTCAGTTGCGTCTGCCCTCCGGCGAAATCCGCAACGTTGATGTGCGCTGCCGCGCAACCATCGGCGAGGTCGGCAACGCCGAGCAGTCGAACATCAACTGGGGCAAGGCCGGCCGCATGCGCTGGAAGGGCGTTCGCCCGACAGTCCGTGGTGTCGCCATGAACCCGGTCGACCACCCGCACGGTGGTGGCGAGGGTAAGACGTCCGGTGGACGTCACCCCGTCAACCCGAACGGTAAGCGCGAAGGCCGCACCCGCCGTCCCAACAAAGAGAGCGACAAGCTGATTGTTCGTCGCCGCCGTACTGGCAAGAACAAGCGATAGGAGCCGGCAGACATGCCACGTAGCCTGAAAAAGGGTCCCTTCGTTGACCAGCACCTCTTTGTAAAGGTAGCTAGGGAAAACGAAAAGGGCACCAAGAACGTTATTAAGACCTGGTCCCGCCGATCGATGATCATCCCGGACATGCTGGGTCACACGATCGCTGTACACGATGGTCGCAAGCACATCCCCGTGTTTGTCACTGAGTCGATGGTCGGGCACAAGCTCGGCGAATTCGCTCCCACGCGGACATTCCGCGGCCATGTCAAGGACGACCGTAAGGGCAAGCGCCGCTAAGGCGCTTGACTTTACGGCAAGACGAGAGAGAGATAGCAATGGAAGCCAAGGCAAGTGCGCGTCATCTGCGCGTTACGCCTATGAAGGCCCGGCGCGTCGTCAACCTGATTCGTGGCAAGCAGGCGAATGAGGCATTGGCGATTTTGAAGTTTGCCCCCCAGGCAGCTTCGGAGCCGGTATTCAAGGTAGTCCAGTCCGCAGTGGCTAACGCCCGCGTTCTGGCTGACCGCGACAGCATCGCGTTCAACGAAAACGATCTTTACATCAGCGAAATCTTCGTTGACGAAGGCCCGACCATGAAGCGGTTCCAGCCGCGTGCTCAGGGTCGTGCGTTTGAGATCAAGAAGCGCACCAGCCACGTCACAGTGGTTGTCGCTACACCCGAGAAAGAGGAGGCTCGCTAAGTGGGACAGAAAGTAAACCCGCACGGGTTCCGTCTCGGGATCACCACGGACCACCGTTCACACTGGTTCGCGGACAGCAACAAGCCCGGTCAGCGTTACAAGGACTTCGTTAAAGAAGACATCCAGATCCGTGCACTCATGTCCACGGGCATGGACCGCGCCGGTATTTCCAAGGTTGAGATCGAACGCACCCGTGACCGTGTACGTGTGGATATCCACACCGCACGCCCCGGTATCGTTATCGGTCGTCGTGGAGCAGAAGCAGACCGCATCCGCGGCGAGCTTGAAAAGCTCACCGGCAAGCAGGTTCAGCTGAACATCCTGGAAGTCAAGAACCCGGAAGCAGACGCTCAGCTCGTTGCCCAGGGCATCGCAGAGCAGCTGACTAGCCGTGTGGCTTTCCGCCGCGCGATGAAGAAGGCCATGCAGTCCGCACAGCGCACTGGCAGCGTCAAGGGCATCCGTGTCGCTTGTGCCGGTCGCTTGGGTGGCGCTGAAATGTCCCGCACCGAGTTCTACCGCGAAGGTCGTGTGCCCCTGCACACCCTGCGTGCCAACATCGATTACGGCTTCTTCGAAGCCAAGACCGTGTTCGGCCGCATCGGTGTCAAGGTCTGGATCTACAAGGGCGATGTCACCAGCAAGGAACTGGCTGCTCAGGCAGCCGCTGCTCCTGCTCGTGGCCGTGGCCCGCGCCGTGACGGCGATGACCGCGGAAACCGCGGCCCCCGTGCCGGTGGCGACCGTCGTCGTAACGACCGTCCTGAGCGCACCGAGGCAGCTGCCGCGGTTGAGGCTCCTGTAGCTGCAGAGGTTGCAGCTCCGGCAGTAGAAGGAGGACAGGCTTAAATGCTTATCCCACGTCGAGTAAAGCACCGTAAGCAGCACCACCCGGGTCGTTCCGGTCAGGCTACTGGCGGCACCACGGTTTCATTTGGTGAGTGGGGCATTCAGGCTCTTTCGCCGGCATATGTAACCAACCGTCAGATCGAGTCCGCTCGTATCGCCATGACTCGTCACATCAAGCGTGGCGGTAAGGTGTGGATCAACATCTACCCCGACCGTCCCTTGACGAAGAAGCCTGCCGAAACCCGCATGGGTTCCGGTAAGGGTTCGCCCGAGTGGT